>JBDRJR010000027.1:0-21901 GCA_043814705.1 Verrucomicrobiota bacterium
AAACCCCAATAAAACCGAGGGCTATGAAGGACCATTATCAAAACCGCAGTTCCGGTTTTTCCCATCTGTGTTTATTCTGTTCCGACCCACAGCCTACAGCCTACAGTCCACAGCCCATGGCGCCCCTGTGGGACGCCAGTGTAATGGTTGAATAGATTCGTTTGTAACTACTCGGAAGGATGAGATGGTATGCAATACAATAATGCGCTCAAGCCGATTGAGAATCCGTTGCCGATCCTGGCGGACCACCCGCGCTACATAGAACCGTTGCAATGCGAGCGGCGCTTCCTGGCGCCGCCCGTGGTGGATGAGCCGTCTGCCGATCTGTATGTGCGCGCCTGGCGTTACTGGTACAATGCCCGCGGGATTATCGAGATGGAGAACCGGCTTTGCGCGCAGGCAACGGCCGTTGTCATGGTGCATCCCTGGGGGATTGACGATGATGACGGCATGAAGACACCCGAACCGGCCGGAGTCGCATTTTTCTGCACGCGGGTCAAGAACCAGATTGCCCGTGAGCACATCCGGGAAGTCATCAATCCCTTCCTCAGCCGCCTGCGGTCCGACATTGCGCTTGTGGGATACTCGCTCCCGGGCAAAGAGGATGCGATTCGCGCTTTGATGTATGCCTCGATAACCACGCCGCCGGAGAAATTGGATCCGGCGCGCGGGCGCACCATGTTGGCCGAGTGTTTGCGGAAACATGATTTCCGGGGCGCGCCGCTGGTTGCCGCCTTGAAACTTGACCCGCTTTGCCCGGTAAAAAGCTATTTTGCCCAGACCCCATCCACGGATGCCGGCGCACGTTACAACGGCGCGGGGTTCTGGGATCTGCCCATGCCGCTCTGCCGGGATTTGGAGCATGCCCCGGCGGACCTTGTTTTTTATGACGCCGAAGGCTACGAAAAGGTGCGCGATTTTCTCAAGAGCCGCGGCATCCGTCATATCCTGTTGATCGGCTATAGCACCGACATGTGCGTGGCGCGCACGACCTGCGGCTATCAGAATTTCAACAATGATTTTAACGTTTTCATCGTGGGCGACGCCACCCTGGCAACTTTTCCCGGCAGTGTTACGCCGCGTTTCGCCACCCAAACCGCGCTGGCCAATGCGGCGCTCAAACAATTAATCACGCAGGCGAGCTGGGTGCGGACGGAGAAGACGTCATGAAATGGAAAAACGGCAAAAAATGGGTTTATTCAATCACCTATGACGAAGGTTGCGCTGACCTTCTAAAATATGCCCTCCCGGTTCATCGCAAATACGGCATTCCCGGGCACGTGGCCCTGGTGGCCGGTCAGGTCGGCGTGCCACGCAATGTGCCGGGCAGTAGTCTCGACGGCATGCTGATCCTCAGCCGCAAGGAATTTGACATGCTGGCGCAGGAAGGTTGGGGTGTTTCCTGCCATGGCATGACCCATGCCGGGATCACACCCATCAACGCGCGCTATGAGGTCGTCGAGGCGCGCCGGGTGTTGGAACAGACTCTCCAGCGGCCTGTCCCGCTGTTTTGCGTGCCTAACAACAACAACAGTTACCCGGCGGCGCTGGCCGTAGCCGCCGAGGCCGGTTACAAGGCCATCATGACCATTACCGACATGGTTAACTTGCCGGAGGAGATGAAGTGCGTTCATCCGTCCGCGGCCACTCCCCGGGAATCCGCGATTTGCGTGCCGATGCCGGATATTCTGAACCTCGGCCGTGTGCCTCTGCATACCGAATATCCGCCGCCATTCTACTCCAGGTTCGACCCTTACAAGCGTATTCACCAGGCCATGGATGCCGGCGGCTGGATCATTGATTATTGCCACTGCCCGACGCCCGGCAAGGCCATCCACCCGTGGAAAGACTGCACCACCGAGGAACTCGCAAAACGGTTCGAAACGATTTGCCGCGTCGGCGGCAATGAGGTCTGGCTGGCGGAACCGACCGAAGTTGTGGAATATCTGCTTCCGCCCCGATAATGCCTCAGCCATATTGAAGGCTGAATTCTGTCGCCGGAGTCCTTCCGTGACGCATTGTAAAATGAGTTGTTTACAATAATATACAATAATGTATATTAACATGTATGCGATTTGAAAAGCTTATCGTTGCTATCAGGCGTATGCCGTATTTTGACTTGCCGACGATTGTGCAATTGTCGGGCGAGCCAAGGCCGTCGTTACGTATGCAATTGTCGCGCCTGATCAGGCAAGGCAAAATCAAATCACTGCGGCGCGGCATGTATGCGCTGGGCGAGCCGTACCGGAAGGTGAACCCGAATCCCGCAATGCTGGCTAACCGGATTTACACACCGTCATACCTGAGTTTTCATTGGGCGTTGGGATACTACGGACTGATTCCGGAGAAGGTTGTGTTGTATACGAGCGCAACGCCGCGCGGGCCACGGTTGTTTAAGAATGAGTTTGGAAGTTTCCAATACAAACATATCAAGCCGGATTATTTTGCCGGTTACCAGACTATTGCGCTGGATGGCCAAAAAGTTTTAATCGCTCTGCCCGAGAAAGCCCTGCTGGATCTCTGGCACATCGAGCACGGGGAATGGACAACCGAACGTATGGTCAGCATGCGATTCCAAAATTTTGAGATGGTGTCGCTGAAGAAGTTGCGTAAATACGTCGAAATGTTTCACTCGCGGCGGCTTGTCCGGGCTGTCAAGAACTGGCGGACATACGTGAAAGCGGAAATGAAAGGGGTAAAGGAGCTGTGAAAGAGGAAGCGATCAATCTCGCTAAAAATATCGCGGACCCCGGTCAGCGTCTGAACGTGCTTCGGGAATATCTGCAGGCGCTGGTAATGCGCTCGCTTCACGAAAGCGAGGCTTTCCAATGTATCGCTTTTGTCGGTGGCACGGCATTGAGGTTTTTGTGCGGTTTGCCAAGATTTTCCGAGGATTTGGATTTCTCGCTCGATTCCAGCGAGGGCTATGCCCCCGCAAAATGGATGAGTAAGACAAAGCGTGATCTTCAGCTGGCCGGGTTCGATGCTGTGATTGCCCTGAATGATCGCAAGACAGTTCATGTGGCCTGGATCAAAATTTTCGGGGTGCTCAAGGATGCGGGGCTTGCGGGAATGGCCGCGCAAAAACTGTCAATCAAGCTGGAAATTGATACACGTCCCCCTTTCGGGGCACAGACGTTGAATCAGGTCATCGAGCGCCACAGGATGTTTGTGGTCAAGTGCTATGATATGCCATCACTTATGGCCGGCAAACTGCACGCGTTGATTACACGTCAGTATCCCAAGGGCAGGGATTGGTATGACTTTGTCTGGTATCGGGCGCAAAGACCGCAAACTAAGCCCAATCTTGTTTTACTGCAGAACGCGCTGGATCAGACGCAGGGAGCGAGAGTTTTTGACAGCGGTAAATGGGGAAACTACGTGCGTGACAAGATCGCCGCACTGGATATCGGCAAGATCAGGGCAGACGTTCAGCCGTTCCTGGAACGTCCGGAGGATGCGGAACTGATTACGAGGGGGAATCTGGAGGCCGTGATGCGGAATTGAACTGACAGCCAGGTCCCATAAGTTCCCAACCGTGGGAATGTCCGCGACAAACGGTAAACAGCAAGCACGAATTGATGGGCCTTTTGCCAAACCACAAGGTCTTCGAATGTCTTTGCCGGATATCGCATTCTGACTTGAATGGCACTTACTTAAGGCCGGATTGGGACGATCCTGCAACGGCTCACCGAGGACGGTTCGCCCTACCCATCAGCAACTGACGTATAAAGGTAGGGCGAGGCGTCCCGCCGAGCCGCGGCCTTAAATAAGTGCCATTCCATTCTGACTCCTTAATTCTGACTGAGTAACAAAAATAATTAATTTTTCGCTTGCGTTCGGGGGGGGGGGATAAAGTTCATTTGTTAGGCATCATGGTGATGTCTACGTGAGTAGTTATGTTGTTTTTTTGCTTGCGTTGTAACTGCTAAGGAGCCAGAATTCAAAAGCCAGTAGAGTTGGTTGCAAAAGTCGAAAATAATCCATGTCCAGATTTTAAAGATATTTTCTCGCAAAGACGCAAAGCTCGCAAAGGTAAGGGATTGTATTTATATTCCTTGTTACAAAAAACCAAGATCCAAGGCAATTACTCGCGGAAGGAGTATTATGTCTGCGGAACATAATTTTCACCGAACGGCGGATCATCTCGGCCGAACATTTTTGATTGCGGCAGTCTGGCTGGCCGGCGCCCTGATGGTTCCGGCCGACACGCATTATGTCTCGCTGTCCGGTACGAATGATTCTGCCGGCGGCTATACCAACTGGGCGGGCGCGGCCACTCAAATTCAATGGGCGGTGGACGCGGCCGTCAATGGCGACATCGTGCTGGTGAGTAACGGAACTTATTATCTGACTAACGAGATTATCGTAACCAACGCAATCACCTTGCAAAGCGTGAATGGCCGCGACTACACGTTTATTGACGGCAATTACCCGGCCTATTCCAATCGATGCATGTTGTTGAGTGATACCAACGGCAACGCCGTAATTGATGGTTTTACAATGTCGAACGGGTATGTTGTAGCTACTTCGGCCGGTGGCGTTCTCATGTATGGCGGAACCCTGCGAAATTGCCGGATTTATAATAATTACGGTGACTACGGCGGCGGTCTTTCTATGATTAATGTTTTGACTTACTATGTGAAGCAATTTGTTTTGGACTGTATTATCATCAGCAATCGGTCGGGCGCGAGCGCTTACTGGGGCGGCGCCAGTTGTGACAGCCGCAGTAATGCGCGTAGTGATGGCTATATAAGTAATTGCGTTTTCTCGTATAATACCACGACCTCTACCCGCGACTCCGCGCCCGGCGGTTTGAGCGTTGGGCAAAAGCCGATATTTAATTCTGAAATTTCGTCCAATACCGGGCCGATCGGAGGTTTTTATTCCGGCTGGTATAGTGATACGATTGATAACTGTAAAATCATCGGTAATCAGGGAACTGTCTGCGGCGGGGCAAGTCTCACAAGGGGTTATACTTGGCGGATGAAAAATTGTCTGATTTACGGTAACCGTGCCACCACCGGCCCAGGTGGAATGAGGATTTTGCTGGGGACAACTTACCCAATAACACAATACTTGCGAAATTGCGTGATCGTATCCAATTACACCGCCTCCTTGACTAATACCGGCGGAATCTATTTCTACGGCGGCGCTACGAATGATAGCGTCGCATGTTATAATTCGATTGTGTATTACAATACCTCCGGCAGTGCAAACAGCAATGTTTTCAATGGCAACTTGACTAATATTTTTGTTCAGAATTGTTGTATCGGGATGACTAACGGGGCGTTGTGGCCTTCGACGAACATCAACAATGTCATTTACGCCGATCCGTTATTGCTTGATCTGCCTGCGGGAAACTGCCGGTTAGATTCCAAATCGCCCTGCATCAATGCCGGTTACTATGAAAGCTGGATGGCGACGGGCGTTGACCTTGACGACCGCAGTCGCATCCGCTACGGGACGGTGGACCTGGGGGCGTTCGAGTTTATCCGCAGTGGCGCTGTCTATGGGTTCCATTAAAAGGATCGAGAAATGAGGAGAATGCAAATGGTAAAGCCGATAACTGCGTTTTGCATGATGGCGGCCACATTGTCGGCGTCAGCGATCGGGCAAGAGTCCGGTTCCCCGGCGCCAATTGATATCACCGTGCCCTATGCGCTTTGCGCCGGGGCCACTGCAGTTCCGGTTATTGACGGCCGGCTGGATGATGCCTGCTGGAAGCGGTCCGTGGAATTGGGTCCTTTCGTTCGGATGGCCGGCGGTGAACTGCCCCGCGAGGACAGCCGCGCCTATCTCGTCTATGATGATAAATATCTGTATCTTGGCATCGAGTGCGACGAATCTTTGCTGGACGAGCGGCTTCAGCGGACGCACGAGATCAAGCGCGAGATGAAGGATCGCGATGCGGCGGTTTACGCGGACGACTGCGTGGAGATTTTCCTCCAGCCGGATCCGGCGCAAGGGGCTTACTACCATCTTGTTATCAACAGCCTGGGCACACTCTACGATGCCCGTTGCGGCAAGGATGGCGCGACCGACAAGGGCTGGAACTCCAATGCGAAAATCGCCGTCTCGTCCGATCAAAAGGCGTGGCGGGTCGAACTTGCGATGCCTTGGTCTGACTTTGACCTGGCCGCCAGGGAGGGCCGTCGTTTCCGTTTCAACATCTGCCGGCACGCGTGCCCAAGCCAGGAATATACCTGCTGGTCACCCACCGGGACGGGATTCCACCAGCCGGACAAATTCGGCGTGGTCGTTCTGGGTGGGCCCGTGTTGGGCATGCGCCGGATCTCGCCGCCGGAATTTTCCGAGGGGGCGAAGGTTTACTCCGTGACGCTGGTCAATCCGGCCAAGGACGGCCGCAAGGCGCAGGTGGCCGCGCTGGTCAAATACGACGCGGGTGACTGGATTTCCCATGCGCAGACGGTCCCGGTTCCCCCGGAAGGCGAGGCGGCGGCCAAGACGTCATATCGGCTGAGCGCGGGCGAGAATCTCTGTTTTGCCCTGGAAGCCTCCGCCGACAAGGCGAATGACACCTTGTGCTTTAAATCCGACTATCTTCCGATCAAAGCGGATACCGAGTACACCGTCTCGGCAATGGTGCGGGCGGAGAATCTGACCGGCGGCGGACGCCCGCTTGTCTTGTCGGTAAGCAGTTACGATGCCGCCCGAAAGCCGATCAAGGGCTATGAGCAGGCGCTGGTGGTCCCCACCGGCACTTATGCATGGCAACGCATCGAGGGCAAGTGGCGCTCGGCTACGAACGCGGCTGAGATCCTTTTCTGGGCGGTAAAATGGGGCGGATCAGGCGTCACCGGCGCGGTGTGGATTGACGACATGCGCCTGTGCCCCGCCGGAAGCTGTGTCAGCATCCTGCCGAACGGCGCAATTGATCGGGATGCTGACGGCGTGCTGGCCGGCTGGCCAGACCAAGCAGGGTGGCTGGTCGCTCCCAGCTATGCGCGGGGGACGCAGGCGAACGTTGTTTTCCAAGTGTCCGACGCGACCGGCCCGCTCATTTACTCGTCGGCGGTGATCGCCGGGGAGATTGCAAAAAGGGACACGGCCATCAGCAGTTCGCTTATGCTTCTTGCCTGCATGGCGGATTCCGCGGACATTTTGCGTCTTAAGCCGCTTTATGCCGCGCAGGGCGGCTATCTGTATCTTCCGGTGGTGTTCCGCAGTTCCATGCTGGAGGAGCTGGATGGCTGTCAGCTGACGCTGGAGGTTCCGGCGTTCCTGCATCTGGTTGACCCGAATCCCCGTGCGACCATTTTGAAGAGGGAACAAACCACGCGTGAAGGCCAGTCGTATATCCGCTACGCACTTTCATTTCCGGCTGAAAGCATAAGTTCGATTGTGGCGCAGAAGGAAACGACCGTTCTCAATCACCTGCTTTTCAAATGCGAAATCGTGTCGGAAACGAAAAACGAGTGGCGTCTGTTTTACGCCGCGGCGGCGGGCGGCAAGCAGGAGATGGAGAACGAGGTGCCCCTCTTGCTTCTGCCGCCCTTGGAATGGAAACGGCCGGCCGGCGTCATCATTGACAATTGGGCCTGTTCCAGTTTTTACCGGCCCCTTAGCACTATGAACGAAAAAGAAGTGGACCTTGTGGCCGGGACCTTCCGCATGGCCGGCTTCAATCAAATCGGGAAAGCGATCGGTTCAAATTATATTCGGAAATATGATTTCCGACTCCAGGGCTCAATTCCCCTTATCAACCATCCCGGCAGTCTGTTCCCGGGCGGCATGGAATATCTGGCCGCCCACAAGGAGGCGTGGGCGGTGGATTTCAGTGGCAAGCAATATAACAATTGTTTCTGCCCCACCTATTTCCTGAGCGCGGAAAACAAGCATCTGCCGGCAGTCGAGCAATGGCTGGAGCAGGAGGCCAAAGGCCTGGCGATGCTGGATTGGGATTACGAGGTTCCGGTCACCCGGCCTGCTTCCATCTGTGTCTGCGCGCGGTGCCTGAAGGCGTTTCGGGAGGCGGCGAAAATTACACCGGACATCGAGCTGACGGCCCAAAGCATTCTTGCGAAATACCGGAAGGAATGGGTGGATTTCCGCTGTCGTCAGAACGCAGAAATTTCAGGGCTGTTCCAGGCGCCGATTAAACGCGGCAATCCCCAGTGTGTTTACAGTGTCTATTCGGGTTACCAGGGACCAACCGACGAGCAATACGGCGTTGATTGGCGGTACATGAGCAAGCATTGTGACTTTGTATGGTGCGGCTATGGGCGTTCCACGCAGATGATCGCCGCGACGCATGCGGCGATCGGCGACCGGCCCTTCATCGGCGGCGAACTGGCCTGGTACGGAAGCGCGCCTTATAACAATACGAACATCAAGCCCGTTCTGTTTCGACGCTTGACGGACTGCGGCTCCGGCATCATGACCTATTTTAACTGGATCGTGGACGGCCGTTTCTACGGGGCGGTCTCCGCGGTAGCCGGCCTGGTTGCCGACTTCGAGCCGTTTTTCAGCTGGGACGTGGATGCCAAGGGTGTTTTTCACAGCCATTACAAGCGGGATGACGCGCTGGTGGAGGTGGCGGGCGAGGGGACCAAGGATGATGTCACCGTCCTGACGCAGGGCAATGAGCGGCTTGTATTTATTTTCAACGAGGGCAAAAATTCCCGGAAATTCCAGATCAAGAACCTTGCTTGGAAAGAGGGGCTGGCCAGCGTGGATTACGGCACGAAAAAAGTTGGCGGAGCGGAGGTGGCAATTGACGTTCCCGCGCACGATGTCCGCATCCTGCACGTGGTGGATACTGCCGATGGCGCCGCCGTTGAGGCGCCCGATCCGATGTCCGCCGCCGAGATGGAAAAGCTGGCCTGTTACCCTCTGCTGGCCTGGCGCGGCCAAGGCGGCCGGCCCGGTGACCAGGTGTTCACGCTGGAGATCAGCCCGGACGAGAAATTCCCGGACGGGCAGACCTGGCGCCGGGAGGGACTTGCCTCCACAATCCACGTCATTGACGAAGCAAGCTTGAAGGCGGGCGAGTCCTATTTCTGGCGCGTGCGCGGGAAGGATGCCGTCTCGGGAAAAGAGGGGCCATATTCCGCCGCGGTTTCGTTCCGCGTTCCGCTTTTCAAGGACGTCTATGTGTGGCCGCCCGTTTTAAATCCGCAGGGGATGGAGCCGGGTAATGGCATCCACGTCGCGGTGACGCTGGCCGGGGAGATGAAGTGGAACGTGACTTTTACGGATTCCACCAATAAAGTTGTCAAGACCTTTGCGGGCGGGGGCAGTGACATTCGCGTAACGTGGGACGGCAAGGATGGTGAAGGACTCCTGTGCCCGGATGGCGTTTACCAATACGCCCTGGCGGTGGAAAAGTTCACTGCCGGCGTGGTGACCGGGCAGGTCGTGCTCAATCAAAAATTCGGCCTTCGGAACCCTTCCCTCGCGGTCTGCCGGAAATTTTGTTTTACACGACCGGATGGCACGGTCAAACTTGAGCACGACTATGCGATCACCCGCACCCGGACGTATTCAATCCGCATGACGGCCGAAGCCCCGAAAGGCACGGCGTATTGGAGCAACTACTCCGGCGGCGGGGTGGAAGGGATAATTCCCGTGACGCCAGGCAAAAAGTACGCCTTCCGCGCCTGGTTGCGGACGGAACTTTCAGCGGGTGAGGGCACGATCACCCTGGCCTTCTTCACGCGTGACGGCCGGTGGGCCACCGTCCCCGGGCATAACCCCTGGGGCACGGACAGCGCGAAGGTGACCTGCAAAAGCGACTGGACCGAGCAGAACGTCACGTTGACCGCCCCGGAGGACGCCAATAGCGCCGTCCTCTTTTTCAGGGTAAAGGATGCCGTCGGCGCCTGCTGGTTCGATGACGTCTCCTTTGCGGAAGTCGAATAGTTGAAACGAGCCGGAACACCATTTCCGCGCGGCGGCGATATCCAACCATCCGCCATGCCTTGTAAAACCATGGAAAAAGGAGCGGAAAATGAGCAGGATGCGGATAGTGGCGCCTGTTATGGTGTTTTCGCTTTGCTTAGTGTCGTTCGCCATGACCGCGGCGGAGGCGCCGGAAAATCTCGCGCCCAATCCTTCCTTTGAGAATGGCATACCGCCGAAAGTTAGCGATTGGAGTTTCTGGCTGTGGGCTCCCAAAGGCGAGAAATGTTCCAGCGCCTGTGTCTGGGACGACAAGGTCGCGCATAGCGGCACGCGCTCCTTGAAAATCCGGGGAACCGAACCGCGCCAGGTAGGTGTATGGGATAATTACCACGGCGGCGGGTTGATTCCCGTCGTGACCGGGAAAACCTATTGCGTTTCCGTGTGGGTGCGGACACAGATGCTCCCGCAGGAAGGCATGCTGAGGATTTCCGTGGGATTTCTTGATCAACCGGGCAGTTATCTTCAGGAAGGCGCCGTCACGCATAACCCCATTCTGACCGGGGAGAACGACTGGACACGGGTCGCGTTCACCGTCAAAGCGCCGGAGAAGGCTCGGTTCGCCCGGTTGGATCTCATGTTCACCGGCATCGGAAGCGTATGGTTCGATGATGCGGCATTTGTGGTTGATTTAAATGCTTGAGGTAGCCGCCGTCGAGGTAGCCGCCGTCGAGGTGGCCGCCGTCGAGGTGGCCGCCGTCGAGGTAGCCGCCGTTGAGGTAGCCGCCGTCGAGGTGGCCGCCGACCTCCGGGCGGCGGTAATTCCGGGTTGCGCGTAGCGTCTGCGTTGGGAAGACCGTAATGATGACGTTTAGAACACCGCTTTATTTTGTTTCCGGCCTGGTTTTTTCAATCTGGTTTTGTCCGCCCAATTGCCCGGCAGATGCGATCCGCATTGCAACCGATTGTTCTTCCCAATGGCGGCCTTACGAAACCCGGGAACCCAGGTCCAGTATCACGGTTGAACCAGGGATGCCCGCGCCGCCACAAGGCGTTCCCCGGCATTCCCCGGAAGTTGTGCCGGCAACAACGGCGAAAACAAACATGCTCCAGGTAAAAACAACTGCCCAAACTCGTCTTGAAGGCATAACCACCTGTATCAACGAAATTGAGCCGGACAACACCTACATCATAAGCGCGTATTTAAAAGGCTATGGTTTCTGCGCCATCTTCGCCTATGACGGCAAATGGACCTATGGTGCAAAAAAGGAATTAAGCGATATGTGGCGGCGTTTTGAAATAAAAAAACATGTTGAAGGCCGTCAACTCACCCTGAACATTATTTCCGACAGCCAGTATCAAAAAGAGCCGGCCGTATTTTATGTGGATAATGTGGAAGTGGTCAGGCAGGAACAAAAAGTTACGGCCGATGCCGAAGTAAAACCAGTTCCTTTTCAGGCGGAAGATTTTGTTTCAATCGGAAAATATGTGAAAATAGCGCCGGATTCATCCGCCGGCGGCAAGGCCTATGTGGAAGCCGCGATAAGCGGCATGTATTTGATGAGCGATATTCCGTTTCCGCAGACGGTTAGGCCGGTTTTTATTTATATCCGGGCGTGGACCTCCAGTTGCCGGACAAATTATTTTAACCTGCAGGCCATGGATTCCAGTCAGGGGAATCTGTCCATGCCGGAATCGGAAAAATGGGTTTGGGCAAAATTTGAAAAGCCGTTTGCCTGCCGGCGGATCGGTGAAAGATTTTCAATACTCGCAACCGGGGAAGGAAAATATGTTGCGACCAGACTTGACGCCATTGTCTTGACCACTAGGGATGATTTGCCGGTGAAAGAGTTGGATGCGATCATTGAAAGATAGCAACGTGCGTAATATAGGGAGGCGATCAATCGTGCAAAATATAAAAATCATCTTTTTATTTCTCGTTCTGTCCGGTTGTGCCTTCGGCGGTTTTTCACGCGCGGAAGCCGCCCCGCAAACCGGGTTGTTAAAGGTCGGCAAGGTTTCCAGCCCGCCGCGGATAGACGGCGTCCTTGACGATGCCGTCTGGCAGAGTGCCGTTGAAATCGGACCCTTTTCCCGGAAAGGGCAGGGAAAAAGCCGGAAGAGTGAATTTTCCAGGGACCAGACCAGGGCTTATTTGTGTTATGACAACAGTAATTTATACGTTGGCGTCAAATGTTCCCAGGCCTGCCTGGATCCGGTCAATAATCAGTTGACGCTTTTTAAAAAGGATGTTGTTACGCATGATGACGAGAAAATCTGGCGTGATGATTGCGTCATAATTTTACTGGATACGAATTCCGGCAAGAAAGAATTTTTCGATATAATGCTAAATTCCTTGGGGACGGTGTTGGATGCAAAATATCCCGCGTCGCCTTCCTGGGAAAAAGGACCCAAGCCGTGGCAAAGCGGTGCGGAAGTTAAGACAAAAATCCAGATGGAATCAAACGGATACTGGGCGGCTGAAGCAAGGATCCCTTTCGCAAGCATGGGAATGACGCCGCAAAATGGGGACCGCTGGGGATTGTGTATTGGAAGAATCAATATGACCTGCGGCGGCAAAGGCGAACAAACGAGCTGGCCGCCGATGGAAGACGGCTTCCATAATGCGGAAGAATTCGGCGTGTTGGAGTTCGGCGCGGAGATCCCCGGCATCCATTTGCTTGATTTGGGACAATTCAGCGAGGGGGAAAATGCGTTGAGCGTGAAAGTCAAAAACAATAATTTCAAACCGCTGAACATAAGAATCGGCGCCGAAATCACGGATGCGGACAAAAGGCGGAATATATTCAAGGATTACACCGTAGATGCCAAAAGTGAAAAGCGCCTCGATTTTATCTATGAATTAACCAAAAGCGGCGACATAAAATTAAGATATTACGTTCAGAATCCGGCCAATCTGGAGGCCTTTTATTACGCGCCGCTTTATCTTTTCAAGGTGTTGTCGTCATCCATCCGGATAACCGTAAAAAGCAAAGACCGATATCAGGTTTTCCTGAACGGTAAAAATATCGGCGAGGGCGCCCGGGGTGAAGGTGTTTATGAGTCGCCCTTATATCAGGGCGAGAACGTGATCGGGATTGCAACCAAGGATAAAGACATCGCGGTTTCGGGTGAAGTCGGGGATGAGCAATTCAGCCTGGACAACAGCTGGAAATATGCCGCCGCCGAAACGAATGCATGGAATCGGGCGGAATTTGACGATGAAAAATGGGATGATTTCCGGAAAGAAAAGTTGGCCGGAGACAATATTTATTTAAGGAAAAATATATTGTTCCGGCAGAGCAAAATCTGGCCGCCGCGCGGCGGGTTATACCTGACCCAGGGCGCAACAACTTTATTCTGGCATCTCCTGGAAGGGATCGAAAAGAGAGTTCTTGAAGATTACCGGTTTTGCATTGAAACGCCCGCGGGGATTGAAATTGTCGGCGCGACCGGCTTCGCCTCCCCGCCGGGCTGGGGCAATCCCGTTGCCGATTTTTCCAGGTCGGCTGTCATTAAAAACAATAAAAAGTATAATAAATATGTCGTGAAATTTGCGAATCCCGTTGGGCCCAACAAACGTATGGAACGCTGGCAATCGCACTGTTATCTCGGAATCAAGGCGCAAAACGACAGGCCGGAAGACAATCGCATTTATTACTATATTGAGACCGCAAAATCAGCCGAAATCCCCAATCAGGAGTTAATCACGGTTTTTCCGAAGCTCAATGCCAAGACTCCCCAAAAGCATGTTTTTATCTGCCGGGGCGGCGAGGAAAATTGCGGCAACAGCCCTGACATGCAGGCGGCCATCTGCGCGACAATGAAGGATTGCGGTTTTACGCATTATACCGCCAGGAAAGTCTGGGCGGATAAATATGGGATCAAAAATTTTCAAAGCGGTCTGGAATGGAAGATGGATCTTATGGGTGTCATCAAAAACCATCCGGAATTTCCACGGACGGATTATGCCGGCAAAAAACTGACGAATATCGGCTGGTGCCCGACTTTATTACAGGAGCAGAAAATTCAGGATTATCTCGAAAAAAAATATGCGGAATTTCAAAAGGAATCCCCGACCGATATCGTGGATTGGGATATGGAAAACAATCCATTCACCTACCGCACAACGTGCTATTGCCGCGAGTGTCTGGACCGTTTCAGAAAGTCCGCCAATCTGCCCGAATCCGCCAAATTGGATGCCGAAACGATAAAATCAAAATACCGGACCGAGTGGATTGATTTTCAATGTGACCAGGTGGCCCTGACGGCGAAAATAATCCGGAAGATCATAAAGAAAAACACGCCGGAAGTAATATTTTCGTTATATAGCGGCTATCAATCCCCGGCGAGCAAGGAGCATTACAGCATTGATTGGCGGCGGGCGGGGGAATATATTGATATCGCCTGTTGCGGTTATGGAAGAGATATAAAGGCCCTGGGCGACACTTTGCAGGCATTGGCGCCGCATCGCGTGCCATTATTGGGAGGGCTATTACTTGATACGCCGTTTGAGCAGATGATCGCGCCCCAAACAGTTACGAAGGCGGAAATCATCCGGCGGGTTCTGGATTGCCGGGGCGGTGTTTTTTTCATGTCTCCGGCTTATGGCATGGATGCGCGGGAATATATGGCTTTCGCCGAGGCCACGCGTTTCATAACGGACTTCGAAGCGTTCCTGGTCAATCGCGAACCGGCGCCGGATTTCATTATCGGCGAAAATATTGACGCTGACGACTTGGTTGTTTTAAAGCAAGGCCGGGAAACCCTGGTGATTATACTGAACGAATCAAACCGTGACAAAAAAGTAAATTTAACATTTAAAACCCGGCCCGGCCGCATGCAGGATTATTTTGAAAATCAACCTGTTGTTGCGGATGCTGACAACAAGCTTGAGACGCTTGTTCCCGGAAATGATTTTAAAGGAATAATCTGCAGATAAAAAGCCGGCCGGATAAAAACAACTATGCGCATCATAACCCTCGGAACCAGCCACGGCGATCCGACCTGTTGCCGGTTTAACTCGTCCACCCTGGTTGAAACCGGCGATCGTTCATACCTGATTGACAGCGGCGAGCCGGTTACGGCGCTTTTGGTTCGGGCCGGCAAAAATCTCGACGCGCTCAAGGCCGTTTTCGTCACGCATATGCACGGCGACCATGTCGGCGGACTTTCAAGCCTGATAAAAATGCTGATAAAGTATCCGCGCGAAGGGAACCATACCGTCTTTTTTATGCCGGAAAAAGAAGCCGTCCCGCCCTTGGAAGCGTGGTTGAAGGCGCAACATATCGAATGGCCGTCGCCGGTCGTATCCTTGAAAGTGGTTAAGCCCGGCGCCATTTACGAAGACGGGATGATTGTCGTCAAGGCGGAGCCGACCACACATCTGCGGCAGGCGGAATATCCTGTTATGTTTGCCGCGTTTGCCTATGTTTTTCGCGCTGAGGGCAAGGTGGTTGTTTTTACCGGCGATTTAAGCCCGGATTTCAGCGATTTTCCGGCGGCGGCCCGCAATGCGCCCTGCGACCTGTGCGTCTGCGAAGCCACCCATTACCCGCCGGAAAAAGCAATCCCGATTCTCAAAAATGCTCCGATTAAACGACTGATCGTTTCGCATATCGGCGACAATTGGCACGGTGACGGAGAAAACAAATTAAAAGAATGGCTGGGTCGTCTGCCATATCCCGCGGAAATTGCTTATGACGGAAATGTTTTTGAAATATAGGCATTGCCGATGATTGCCATAATTGCCGACATCCATCTTTCTGATACGCCCGGTGCTTCCCAATGGGCCTGCCTGGACTGGGCCTTAAACGTCCTGAAAAAAAAAAGACCGTCAGCCATCGTTGTGATCGGCGACATAACTTCCTGCGGCCAGTCGAATGCGGCGCAAAATTTCCGGCGCCGGCTGGATGAAACTAAAATCCCTTTCCTGATCACCGCCGGCAACGCTGAACTGCGGGATAAAACTTCCGCGGCGCGACTGTGTAAAATCCTCAAGACCGGGAACAGACTGGAAACGCGTAATGCGACCATATTGGCCGTGGATTCGGCGTCAGCGACCGTTGCGGACGCTGATATTGCCGAATGTGAAAGGGAATTAGCGGCCGCAAACGGCAAGCCGGTTGTGGTGGTTACGCACGTGCCGCCGAAGTTCTTACCCGCCCGAGTCCGGAAATGGTTTGAAAAAAAATTGGCCGGCGGAAATATTTCACTGCTGGTTGCCGGGCACAACCACCGCGACATTGTTGTCAACTATGCCCGCGGCGCGCTCATGGTAGTGCGGGGACTGGATCCGGACAAGGCCATTGGCGGTCCGCCCGCGCTTGCTTTCATGGAATTATCCGGCGGCAAATGGAAACGCGCGGATGAAGTGTTTGCGGAAGGCTCTCCGGCGGGGTTGACGGATCATGCCCGGCGTGAGTTTGCGGATTTGTTGGGCATTTGTTGCCTTGATGAACCAATGGCGACGCTGGATTTCGCCGCGGAAAATTTAATCCGCTGTGTTGAACTGCGCGCGAAGAATCTGCATGCACCGGCCAAAACCCTGGCCCGGAAAATTGCCCGCTGGCGCAATCGCGGCGGCAAAAACCTTTTCCTTCACATGCCCAATCTTCAATTCAATCCGGGTTCGGGACAGGCATCGGAGCCGGCGGAATGGCTGGCCTGCCTGCGCCAATGCGTTGTATTGGGCGTCAACCGCTTGACGATCCATGTCCCCGCCTCGGTTCCGGTCAACCGCATGGCGGCTGATTCGCCGATCCGCGCGGCAGTATTCCGGTTTCTGGTCAGACATCTTCTGCCGCTGACAAAAAACAATATCAAAATTGCCGTTGAAAACCTGCACATGCCGCAGGGCCGCCCGGCTGATGGATCGTGCGGTTTTGGTTATTTGCCCGATGAATGCCATGACTGGATCAAACAACTGCGCGGCGAACTGGGCGCTGACAAGGTTGGTTTTCTGCTTGACGTTGGTCACGCCCGCAATAACGAACCTTTTTCCAAAACCATCGGCCTCAGCGACTGGTATGCCCGGCTGGGCCGCGAAACGCTTGCCTATCACGTCCACCAGGTAAACGTTATCCATGAAATAACAATGAAAAATCATCAGGGAATAAAGTGCCTTTACGGGCCGATTATTTCATTTTCGGGGTTTTTGTGGGCCTGGCGGAAAAGACAATTAAATCATGCCCCGATTCTGGTTGAAGTCAGCAACTTTGTTTCACGGCGGAAGACCGTAAAATATCTGCAAAAAATGCTCGGCGCCTGATTTTTTTGCGTTCGGCGTGAAAAACAGGTTTTAATTAACACCCAGGGAGATCAAATTGTTATGCAAATCAAAATCAAAAAAACGGGCTGGTCTTGTTCCGACGAGTTGTGGAAGATCAAATCGGCGTTGCCGTATCCGGTAATTAACGGCAAAAAAATCAATCTCCGGCCCAAAGTTTATGACAATATGCTCCTTGTCGCCAACAATGCGCTTGAAATTAGGATGGTGTTTGACCCTTCTGCGCCAGTCCAGCCTGTCGGTCGGGAGATTGGCTTCGCAGGGTTTCGCGGGGAGCTTCACGGAAATAATAACCATGCAAATTCTTTTCTGAATATAAGGGTTGAAATTCATAATAAGGGGCCGGAGCCGGTTCTAATTGACCGGCTCGTTTTTTTTAATATTGCCAAAAAACGTTACCCGGAACCGGAAAACAGGCAAGCGAAAAACCGAAAATTATTACGCATGTTGTTTTATAACGACTGCATGTTCAAAGATTTAAAACAGTTTTTTGATAACGGCAGTCGGCCCTATCTTTCCGGGCCTGAATCAGCAAGCGACGTCCGGGGGAATACCAGCCGGCTCTTTACGGCCGTCTATGACCCGGAAGATGAGTCCGGTTTATGCGCGGCTTTTCTGCCGGACAATGGCCGGATTTTTCATAATTATTTCCAATTGACGGAAACCGCCCTGGCCGGCGTTTCCGAAATCGGAATTAGAATCGGGCCGAAAGAAAAAATCAGGGTGGGACGCCTGCTCATTTATGTCGGTGACCGGATTTCAAGTTTAATTCGCAAATTACCGGATGAGTTCGGGCCGAAACGGAAATCGCCCGGATTGGCGGCCAAGGCCGGTTGGAACACTTGGGATTATTATCTCTGGCATGTCAGCGCGGACGATGTCCGGGAAAACATGAATTTCATAAGAAAAGACAAGGATTTAAGGAAACGAATTAAATATATCATCATTGACGGAGGCTGGTATCACGCCTATTCGGAATGGCAGGCCAATTATCGTTTTCCCGGCGGCCTGCAAAAACTGGCGCGAATGATAATAAAAGCCGGCTTCATCCCGGGGATCTGGACCGGGCCGTTTCTGGCTTCAAAAATCAGCCGGGTCATGGCCGAAAAACCCGAGCTGATAATAAAAAACGCTGACGGCGTCCCCGTGATCATTGACGACGGATTTGAGCAGACGGCCTGTCTGGATCCGTCCCATAAGGATACCCATTTGTATTTGCACGCGCTTTTCACCAGACTCAAGAGTTACGGTTTCCGATATTTTAAAACCGACTTTCTGCTCTGGGTTCCGCTGGCGGTAGCCAGAGGCGGCCGGCTGGCCAACCCGCAGATGACCGCCCTGGAAGCCCTGAAATCCGGATTGCAGACCATACGAAAAGCGATTGGCAACGATTCGGTGATGCTGGGTTGCGGCGGATTTATTCCGGAGATTGGGACGGGCATCTATGACGCCTGCCGGGCCTCGCTGGATATCAGCTCCTACTGGTCCAACATCCTGACCATTGCCCGGGACATGGCCGTTAAAAGCATTTTCGCCGGTAAAATATGGGAAAATGATTATGATTTTCTGATTGTCCGCAGTAAGGCCACTTCCCGCGCAAAGAAAACAAACGTCTATAAAGATCCTAAAATGTTCGTCCCGCCACAGCAATTTCAACCTTTTACGTTGAGGACGGGTCCCGTTATCGGCAATGAAAATGAAATCAGGGTCTGGGCCAGCCTTATTATTGTTTCCGGCGGTTCGCTTGTGCTTGCCGACCGGCTGAAAGATTTGAATGTTAAAGGCATGAAAATATTAAAAAAGGCGCTGGAAAATGCAAATGACACGGCCGGCTCGCCCTTGGACCTGCTTGCGGCGGGCCTGCCGCGGATTTGGTTTAAAAACGACGGGAATCAGGGGCTCCTGGCGTTATTCAACTGGACGGATAAAAAAACCGTCCTTACCGCCGAAATTCTAAAAAAATACGGAATCAAGCCCCGGCAAGCCTATGAAATATGGAGCGAAAAAATCCGGCCGCTTTCTGCGGTCACGATCGGGCCGCGGGACGCGCGGCTTTTCCGGATTAATAACTGAAAATTTACACCTGATTGCATGGGGTGATCACGATGAAAAACGAGTCTTCACTGGCGGGCGCTTATTGGATCTGGCCGGGTGCGTTTCATGAGGATCGGCGGAATGTTTACGCCGATTTTCGTTATGATTTTCAGGTCAAACGCAACAGGGGGCCGGCGCGGATTGTCATCACGGCGGACCAGGGTTACCTGCTGTATTTCAACGGAAAATATGTTGGCCGCGGGCCGGCGCGGGGTTATCAATGGAGTTGGCCGTATGACGAATATGATCTGGGTCAATACGCGCGGCCCGGACATAATTGGATCAGCGCGCGGGTCTATAACGCCGGTTGCGGAACATTTCAGTATGTTCATCAGGCGGCTTACGGGATGATCTGCGCCGGCGAGGTGTGCGGAGAACAAATTGCGAGCGGGGCAGGCTGGATTGGACGGGTGTCAACGGCCAATCGTGGCGATACGGCCAAGTTGAGCGTGCAATTGAATTATCAGGAATGGATGGATGCGCGGGTTGACGATCAGGCCTGGATCAGATCAGGACGTCGCCCGTGCGGCTGGCAAACCCCTGCGGTCAGGCGCCCCTGCGGGCATATGCCATGGCATTCGCTGGAGCCGCGCGGTATTCCTAATTTAAGCCACGAACGGCAGGTGTATCGGCGTGTCGTGGCTCAAGGCGCCGGTCAATGTGACGCGCACTATCAAACGGACCCCAATCTGGCGTCGCCCTGGTTCAGGGAATGTGCCCAATTGACATGGAAACGGATTGACGAATTCGGCGGCGGGGTGGCAGGAATAAAAATCCCGGCAACGGGTGACAAAGAATTAACAGTTGTTGTTTTTGACATGGGACGTCCCGCCATAGGAGCATTAATGGTGGAGCTGAGCGGCGCCGCCGGCGGCGAAATTATCGACTTTTTCTTTTTCGAAGTTCTGGCCGTGGATGGGCGGCCGGTATTGACAAACCCTCGGGATGGATCTGCCATAGCAATGTCGGCCCGGCTGATTCTGCGCAAGGGAACAACCAGGCATGAATTTTTTCAGATGATGGGGCATCGCTATCTGGCCGTAATAGCCCGGGCCACGCGGCGAAATTTGCGAGTTCAACCGCGTCTGCGTGAAACCATCTATCCAATGAATGTAAAGGGCGCATTCAAATCCGGGGACAGTGAATTAAACGATATTTACAGGATATGTCTGCAGACCCAGCGGGTGTGCGCGCTGGACAGCTACGTTGACACGCCCTGGCGTGAGCAGGCGCAATGGTGGGGGGATGCGCGCGTGCAGGCGCAAAACACGTTCCATCTGAGCGCCGACGTGCGCCTGCTCGCAAGGGGCATCCGCTCAATCGCCCGCCAGGAAGTTCCAAACGGTCTGACCTACGGCCATGCGCCGACGGTTGCGCACGGTTGCATTCTGCCGGATTTTTCGCTGACCTGGATTCTGACGATCTGGGATTATTACTATCAAACCGGGGAAATCGGGTTGTTCAAGGAGCAATACGAAAGGATTAAAAGAGTTTTGAATTATTTTCGGACTGAGGGACAATCCCACAACGGGTTACTGCAATTTGACCGGCGGTATTGGCTGTTTCTGGACTGGAGCGATTTGTTTCGGGAAGGCAATCCGGCCCTTTTAAATTTGGGGTATGTGCTCGCGCTTGAAAAACTGGCGAAACTGGCGCGCATGGCCGGAATGCGGCGGGAACAGGCGGAGTTATTCAAGGCGCATCGAGCGCATTGCCGGAAAGTAATGACGGCCTTCTGGGATGAAAATAAAAAAATGTTTTGCGATGGAATAACGCATGACGGCAAAAAAGTCGGGAGCTATTCCATTCATACCCAGACATTGGCAATATTGTGCGGTCTGTCGACATCACGGCGGAAGGACATGATTGCGAAACTTCTCCTGCCGTATGTGCGCGGGGAAGAGATTCCCGGCGCCAAGCCATCCAGTTATTGGGTGACTTATGTGTATGATGTTTTGAAACGTTCCGGTTACGGGCGGGAGGTGGTCCAGCATATCCGGGCCGGATGGATGCCGATGATACCGTATGGCGGCACGTGGGAAACATTTGATATGCAATTCGGCGTACATTCGGTGACGCATGCGTGGTCGGCTCATCCCTTATATCATTTGGCGGGAACATTGGGCGGTGTTTTACAAAATGCGGCGGCATGGAAAAATATCCTTTATCAACCGGTCATTATGCCGGAATATGGGTTTGCCGAGATTGTTGTGCCGACACCGCAGGGAACGATTTGCGCCGGTTGGAAGGCAAAGGGTGAAAAAGCCGAGGTAAAGCTTGAATTGCCGGCCGGTGTTCGGGCCGAAGTGCGTTTGCCGGGCACGCGTGATCAAGTGACCGGAAGTAAAAAATGGCTGATTGGGTTGAGGTGATTTCACGGCAATCATCATCTGCGGCGTCGATCAGGTTGCGGCATTAGCTGATCCATCCGAAACCGCGATAAAAAACAAAATGGAACCATTAGCATCTCATAGGATGCTTGGGCTGAAGGCTGTAGGCTATTGACTGTGGGAAAACCCCAATAAAACCGAGGGCTATGAAGGACCATTATCAAAACCGCAGTTCTGGTTTTTCCCATCTGTGTTTATTCTGTTCCGACCCACAGCCTACAGCCTACAGTCCACAGCCCATGGCGTCCCTGTGGGACGCCAGTGT
>JBDRJR010000028.1:0-48982 GCA_043814705.1 Verrucomicrobiota bacterium
ACCGGAGGGATCATCCTCCTCGGCGAGCCCTACTGGCGGCAGTTACCGCCGTCGGAAGATGTTGCCAAGGTGTGTCTTGCCGTCTCAATCTCCGACTTTCTCATGCTTCGGGAACTTCTCGCGTCTTTCGGCCACCTCGACTACGACGTCGTCGAAATGGTTTTGGCAGACCAAGACGGATGGGACAGATACGAGGCGGCCAAGTGGCTCACCATGCGACGATGGCTTGAAGCCAATCCCGACGACGAGTTCACGAAAGATGTTCGAACCAAACTAACCTCGGAACCCGAGCGCTACGCCGCTTACACGCGTGAATACCTGGGCTGGGGCGTGTTCGCGCTGATGCCGCGGTGATGAGGGGATTATACGGCATGGAATTTACATCTACAGCCATTTGTGATGTTTTGCTCATCAAGCCCAGGGTTTTCGAGGACCGCCGCGGATTCTTCATGGAGACTTACCGGCGCGCTGATTCTCATGGGCTTGCAGACGCAGATCGCCGCCGCTGGCGCCGGGCACTGCAGGTAAAATCATTTCGGGGCAACAGGCCGGATGGCCGGTCATTCAAACCGCATGAGAGTCTTTTCCAGGACTGACCGGCAATAGCCGCACGCATCACAATCCGCTTCATGGCAGGTGGAAGTTTTTTCAAACCAGTTCTCCGGAAAACGCGCATTGTGGATCAGGTAAGGCGCGAAAGCCGGGCCGAACCCCGGCTCGAACAGGTCCAGGAGGTTGCCGGCATATTGACGGTTGGCGTAGGCATGCACCACCAGCCTGGGATGGGTATGCATGCGCGTGGCCAGCTTGACAACTTTGACCAACCCCTCGTAATGGTGCAAGTCTTCCGGCCGCACCCATGAACCCTGCAAAACGGCCGGCCAGTTTTTCCGGTCCTGGTAGAGGCTCCAGCATAAATGCGGATTCCAGTCCGCAACATTATCTGCCCGGGAAATTTCGGTGTCATGCGCCACCAGGTTGTCGTGAAAAGTCTGCGCGGGACAATACCGAAGGCAGCCGCTGTTGGCCAACATGCAAAGCGTTTTGCCGTTCCGGTCCGCCCATTCTTTCAATTTGCGGACATATATGATATTCCGCTGGACATCGCGTTGGATATAATAACTGTCAAACCATTTACGGCTGTATCCCAAAGCCTGGATTGTGCCGAGTCGCAAGTTGACCGAGGCGCGCACCTCAATAGACGGGAAAAACTTCTTGACGGTTCGTGCCACAAAAGGTGAAACCGTGGTGACTATATCGGCGCCGCCAACCTGCTCGTTCAGCCGCTCCATGACGGCGCGCACCCGGTTTTCCAAGCTCCGGCTGACCGCCTGCGCGCCGTAGCAGTTGGCATTGAACAGCAAATCCAGTTTTATCCCCATGCCCCGGATGGCGCGCAGATCCTCCTCCAGGATTTCTTGCGCCTCCGGGTCCGCGCCGGCCCGGCCTTTATGTAACACAACGCGGGCGGAGGGCAGGCCGACCCAGGGGAAATAAACCTCGGCAATCTGATCGCGATAATCGCGAACCAGATCAGCCGTATTCTCCCCATCCGGGAACTGGTAACCGACGGCGAATTGCATGGTTTGACTGCAAGCCCCTGTTAATCAGCCTCTTTTTCTTCCGGTTTACGGGATAGTGCCGCGCTGGAGGATTTCCCCATTATGACATCGGCCGGGTAATCCGGCGTTTTCGACCAATCAACCGACCATGACTTACGGCGGCGAAATTTTTCCTTGAACTTGTTCTGCAAAATGCCCCTGTTTTCCATGCTTATCATGCAGGCCCGCACACACCCGCGCCCGCCGCAAACCGCCTGCCCGCTTTTATACAAATTGCCCAGCTTCCTGTAAAAAGGAGTCCAGGGGGCGCGGTTGACATTCCGGCCATATATGTTATTGTAAGCCTCCTCATCCGGGATCGGCTTATCGCTATCCAGCCCGCCACTTAACGCGACACCGCAGGCTTCGCAATCAAGTTCGCCCCACTCCACCTCGTGCCCGGCCAGCTTGATTTTAACGGTTTTTACGGCGTGGATGGCGTGGCCCGGGCAGGCCTTGACGCAGGCCATGCACCGGTTGCACAATTCCGGGCCGTCATAAATCGGGTCCGGCTCAAGCTTGGCATCGGTAATGACAATACCGACGCGATTACGCGGACCGAATTGCGGCGTGAGAAACATCTTGCTGTAACCGATTTCGCCAAGGCCGCACAAATACGCGGCGATACGTAAATGGATCATGACGTCCGGCGAGGCTCGGCTGGGCGCAACCGGCCGACTGCGCTCGGGAATCAAATAGCCTTCATTGTCAATTGCACGCCAGTCACTCTGGTGCCCCATGGGCAAGGCTTCAAAACCGCCGTCCTCGATATACTTGCAAAGGTTTATGACCACCATCGGGATATAGAGGTAAGTCAGGCCGCCGTAGCCCATGGCGGAATAATTACTGAACAGGGTGCCTTCCTCTATGCCGCGCAGACTCCCGCGCATCACGCGGAAAACCATGGCAATCACGGATTTGGCTTCCGGCATAATCTGTCGCGGGTCCATCTGGGTCGGCGCGCCCTCCCAGCGTTCAATGTTCCCGATACCGACGACATCCGCCCCGAGTGATTTCGCCAGCTTTTTAACTGATTTTGATGTAACCATGGCCATTGCTCCTTCTTGTTTTTGACTAGAGTTCTGCAAAAAGGCTTATTTTTCTGTAGCCGGCGTCGCTGACGCCGAAGAATCCGCGGTCAACGACCGCGGCTACAGTCCAAACCGGTCTTTTCAGCTATTTTGCAGAAGCCTTGTTTTTGACATGTTGGCGCCCAAAATTTTTTCAGCTGTTCCGGCCCATGACTTCTGAAAGTTTCCGCGCCGCGGCCAACAACCGGGCCAGCGCCTTTTTTTCCACGGCCTCTTTTCCCTGCGCAATCCCCGGATTTGTCAGGCTCAGGCCGATAATTCCCTGCAACTCGGTGGCTGTGCCCAGGACCGGCGCGGCGGCAGAAAGCCGGTTTGGATACGACACGGGGTTCAGCGCGTATCCCTGTTTGCGGATCTGTTTCAACGATGCGCGGAACTTCCCGAAATCACGGGCAAACGGACCGGCATATTCTTCAAATGGATCGCGAGCCTGTATTATTTCGCGGTCTTCGTCGCTCCCGAAAGCATGTAGCACGAGGGCCGACGCGCTGGCATATGGATCCAAGATCCTGTTACGCGGCCGCTGAAGCATGGACGGCTGATCGGAACTCATTCTGAGAATTATTCGAATTTGGCCCCCGGTCTGTTCGGAAAAAGTTATCGTGGCCATTTGCTGCATTGCCGCAAAAAGGGAACGCACCGCCTTTTCGGCTTCCGTCGCAAGTCGCGATTCGCGGTTAAGCGCGGCCAGGTCAAAAAGGGTCTGCCCCAGGACATAGCGCGCCGCGTGCGAAGATTGCCTGACAAATCCCCGCGTTTTAAGGGTGCGGAGCAGGTTGTGCAAGGTCGGCGTCTTAAGATCAAGATTTTGAGCCAGCTCCCGCAATGTCAGGCCTTTTCCCGACTTGCCGATCTCAAGAATGATGTCCATTCCCCGCAAAACCGATTGAACCAGATTATTATGCGACATGGCTGTTTCTCATCATTGATGAATTATTATTCATCCATTTATAAAGATAGTATAAAAACCGGCCTGTTTGTCAACAAAAAAATTCAGGAATTGGACGAGGCCGGGATTGCATCTCCCGGCATGTTTGGTTATGATCAGGTCATTTCAACTGGGCGGATATTCATCATCGGCATAAATCCGCGAAAAACCGTTGTATCGGCAAAACGTTGTAAGCGCAGTGCCATTGCCAACAACCCACTGCGCCGCCGGGCGCGTTCGACCGCCGGCAATTCGAAGGAACATGATCATGGCCGCATCAATTGATCCGCCCGGGACCGTTATTCACGCGGAAGCATTGACCAAGATATTCCGGGATTTCTGGCGGCGTCCCAAGGTCCACGCGGTCAACGCCATTACTTTTGATGTCCGGGCGGGTGAAGTGTTCGGCCTGCTTGGTCCCAACGGCTCCGGCAAAACCACCACACTGCGCATGATCCTCGGCCTGCTGAACCCCACCCGCGGAACGCTTGCCGTGTTCGGCCGCTCGCCGCGCGATGTCGAATCCAAGGCGCGCATCGGATACCTGCCGGAGGAATCCTGCCTTTATCCTTACCTCACCGCGCGTGAAATCCTGAATTTTTACGGCCGGCTTTTTAACCTTCGCCGTGCGGCGCGTCAAACTTGCATTGACCAGCTCCTTGAGATGACCGGGCTCCAACATGCCCAGCACCGGAGCGTGGGCGAATTTTCCAAGGGCATGGCCCGCCGCGTCGGCCTGGCCCAGGCGCTGATTAACGATCCCGATCTGATTGTCCTGGACGAACCGACCGCCGGGCTCGACCCGGTTGGCTGTCGTCAGGTCAAGGACCTGATCCTGACACTGGCCCGGCGCGGTAAAACCGTGATTCTCTCTTCCCACCTTCTGGCCGACGTCGAACACGTCTGCAACCGCGTGGCCATCATGGGCAACGGCGCCATCCTGGTCCAGGGCCATATCCGTGATTTGCTCGAACAGCACGACCGCTGTCGGCTGACATTCCCCGCCCTGGCACCCGACCGGTTGGAAGCCGTCATGCAGGTACTCCGCCGCGAGACCGGCGCCGCCCCGGCAGTGGATCATCCCACCCGGACCCTGGAACAATTTTTCATTGAAACCATTGCCCAAGTCCGGCCGGCGCCGACAGCGCCAACCGGCGTTGCACCTGCTGAAGGCGTGGCCGAGTTTTTGAAGAAAGGCTGAAGGCTGTAGGTTAAAGGCTGTGGACTGGAATGTTGATGCGAATTTTAGCCATTTCCGGGTTGACTCTGCGCGCGGCCATTCGTTCGCGGGTCTTCGTTCTGTTGATCGCAATGGTTGTGATCTGCATTGCCGGATTGCCGTTTGTGATTAAGAGCGACGGCACGGCGGCCGGCCAGGCGCAATTATTCATTCATTACGCGTTCGGTTTGACAATGACCCTGCTTGCCATTGCCGCGGCGTGGTCGGCCGCCGGCGCCATTGCGCTGGAAGTTGCGGGCCGCCAGATGCACATGCTGGTCACCAAGCCGGCGCATACCGCCGAAATCTGGTTCGGCAAATGGCTGGGGCTGATGACGATCAACCTGGTTCTGCTGGGCCTGGCCGGCGGCCTGATTTATGGGTTCCTGCGCTGGACCACGCGCAACGCCGTGCTGTCGGCCGACGACCAGATGCGCCTGCGCGAAGAGGTCTTGACCGCCCACAGTCTGATTACCCCCGAACAATCGCCCGCACCGCCGGTCCCATCCGGCGTGGGGCGCACAATGTTTGCCGTTCCGCCGGCGGGAACACAATCCTGGGTCTTCCGGATTCCGGAACGAGTCCGTCCGGGCGATGCGCTCTTTCTGCGATTTCAGTTTGCCGCTTCACGGATTGAGCGCCAAATGCCGGTGACCGGCCTGTGGTTAATTGGCGCGGATGATTCCGCCAAATTCCATCGCGTGCTTGGTTCCTACACGCCGCACGTCGGCCATACGCTGAAATTACCGCCGGCCGTGCCGGGCCGGCGGCTGACAATCACCTACAAAAACGTGGAAACGGCGGAACCGGCCACAGTCCTGTTCGCCGCGGATACCGGGGCGCAATTATTAATCCGGGAAAGCGGTTTCGAAAGTAATTTTATCCGCGCGCTTTTGCTGGTCCTGGCACGGCTGGCGTTTTTCACCGCGCTGGGATTGACGGTTGGCGCGCTGTTTTCATTTCCCGTAGCCGTGTTTACGGCCTTTGCCTTCCTGTTTATCACGGGCCTGAGCGGCTGGATCGGCGCCGAGGCGCTGATGGCCGAAGCTGACTTGGCGCCGGCCTGGCTGGCCGGTCTGTTGAATGCCGTGACCTACGGCATTATTCAGCTGGCCCATTTTATCACTCCGCCGCTGACGCGGTTCGAGCCGCTGAATTTTCTGCCCTTGGGCGCGTTTATCCCATGGACGCTGGTGGGCACGGCGTGGGGCATACTGGCGCTTGGCTATGGCGGCGCACTGGCCGTGGCGGGCATCTGGATATTTAGCCGCCGTGAAATGGGATTGGCCGCCGTCTGATTACGGATTTAAAGCGTATGGGTGTAAGGGCGTTTGGGTGTAAGGGCGTAAATAGTTTTCTCTGCACACCCATACTCCGATACTCCCACACTTGGATTGCGGGCAAGGCTCGCGACAGGTCAACGAACACCTTCTTGAATAAACACCTATGAAAAACCTGGCGGCAATTTTCTTGCTATTGGCGGTCCTGCTCGGCCTGTGGGGCGCCGCGCGCCTGCATGAGCGCCTGTGGGATTACCGGGCGCGGCATCAATTGCTCCCGGCCGCTCCGTTGGAGAACGCGCCGCCGCTCATGGTCTTCACGACCGTGGCCCTGGGCGGGTTCCGCGGGCTGATTACCGATCTGCTCTGGCTCCGAACCGTTCGTCTGCAACAGGAAGGACGAGTATTTGAAATTGCCCAGCTGGCGGACTGGATCACCAAACTGGAACCCCACTTTATCACCGTCTGGGCCTTCCAGGCCTGGAACATGGCTTATAACATCAGCGTGCTGTTTCCTGACGCCGAAAACCGGTGGCGCTGGGTCAGCAACGGCATCCGGCTCCTGCGGGATGAAGGGCTCCGGTATAATCCCCGCAACCCGAACTTATACAAGGAACTCGGCTGGCTATACCAGCATAAGATCGGGTATATCATGGATTCGGCGCATCCCTTTTACAAACGCAAACTGGCGGAAACCATGCAGGCGGTGCTCCATGGCGCACGATTAGAGCATCACCCCCAAGACCCCGACCGTGGGTTGCCTGCGTCGTCTGAGACGGGTAAATTCCAACGCCTGCGCGAAGAATTCAAACTGGATCCGGCGCTCATGCGGCAGTTGGATGCCGAATATGGTCCTTTCGATTGGCGCTTGCCGGAAACACATGCGCTTTACTGGGCCTGGCGCGGCCGCCAGGCGGCATTGGACAATCCCGGCGCCGGTGAACCGCCGTCCGTTGCATGTTCATGCCATCCCCATGCGCATGTTTCAGCGGCCGGTGACAATGCGCGCGCGGCCCCGGCATCCCGGGCCTGTGACCAGATGATGCTCCAGTGTCTTGCGGCGGCATTCCGACAGGGACGGCTGGATTTCGACCCGGCAATAGATTTATACGTGACAACGCCCCAACTGGACCTGCTTCCGCAGGTGATGAAAACTTATGCGGAAGTCATCGCCCGGCATGATGAACGTCTCTTGCGCGAGACGTATGCCAATTTTCTGGGCGAGGCAATCATCATTCTGCACAGTTACGGCCGCGATGTCCAAGCCCGCGCGATTTACCGGCAAATGCTCCGCCGGTATCCTGACTTCGACCAGACTGCAAATTACGATGATTTTATCCGCGCCAATTTCGCCTCAATGCAGAAAAATGCCGGCGACCTGCCGCCGCCGGACGCCACTGCCGTGGTGGAAGGGTTTTTGTTCCAAGCCTGCCGGCGGAAGGCCGCCGGCGATACGGTCCGCGCCGCGGAAGATGAGCGTTGGGCAAAGGCGTTCTGGGACACCTACATGCAGGCGCGCGCCAGCGAGGATCATCGCCAACGCACGGGCCTGCCCGAGTTGGACATTTTACGCCGCCAGGCTGAGCGCCGCGTGCAGGAGGAAGCGCATAGGACACATACCGGCGATACCTGAAAGGACAATACGCTAATGACGGAAATACCCACGAAGGGATTGAGAACACAGACGCACAAGGTTGATTTCTGCGTCGTTGGCGGAGGCTTGGCAGGAATGAGCGCGGCGATTGCCGCCGCGCGGTATTTTTAGAATTGCCTGTTATCCGCCCATGACATTATGATGGCCCATCTATTAGTTTGCTCCAATCCGCCCAATAAATATCTCATCTCATAAGGAGACCCAGGCCAGATGAACTACCAGGATCAGCATACCCGGCGGCCGCGGACCATTGACGTGCGTCCTTATCAATTATTGTGTCTGGTATGCCGGCTGGGTGTATCGCCGAGCCGGCGCCGCGCCGCGCCGCCCATTATCCGCCTCCAGCGCCTGATTAAAGAAAATCCTGACAGGCCGCTGCGGCTGGTCTGCAACGTGGACGGTATTTACCGTTACCAGAACCCGGGACGAGGGCTGGATTCCACCGGCGGCGCCCTGTTCAATGAGAAACGTGACTTGGACATCCTGCAACGCATGGGGATGGCGCCCGGCGATACGCGGCCGGCGCGCGACCTGATCGAGCGCATGCTTCAATCCATTAAAACAACCCGAAACCTCTGCGGCTATACCGGCAATCATGCGGCGCCGAATTGGCGTGGTTGTCAGCAAGCCTTAAGCGGGGCATTCGAGCGCGGCCGCGCCAAGGCATTTAAAACCCTGATTCCCGGCCGGCCGGCGCGTGAAATGGCCCTGGTCAAAAAACAAACGGCGGCGGCCATGTATCGCGCCGCGCGTCTGCACATCCGGCCGCATCATCTCATGTGCATGGCCTGTTTCTACAGCCGCCAGGCTTTCGCGCCCATTGCCGAGGATAATTTATACGAAGCCCTGGATATCATGCGGGAAAATCCCGCGATTCCCGTTACCCTTGTGCGCGGGTGTTGCATGATTTGTCCGCCATGCAGTGCGTTCGATGCCGCCACGGGATTGTGTGTCGGCGGGCATGGCATGAGCCTGCGGGATCAGAAAAAAGACCTGGATGTGCTCCAGCGCCTGGACTTGGACTATGGCGCCACCTTGCCTGCGCGGACATTGTATAAAAAACTGTTTGGCCGCATCCGTTCCGCCCGGGAAATCTGCGGCTTTCAGGACGGCATTGTGCGCGGGGAAGCCTGGACAATTTGCGGGACTGTCAAGGAACGGGCCTACGAGCGCTCCCGCGCCTCCGGTATGGGTATTGTGCGCTGATAATCGGACACACGCAAAGTTCCACCCTGCGCAAAACCGCTTCCACTTTCGCGGCACGGCAACTCTTTAGGCATTTGCAGAGAACGGTGTTTTCACAATCCAAGGCCTGCGCGCTCACTTGTTTCCATCATCAGGTCGTTCAGCACCCGGATAATGACGCGGCCGACGATTCCCAGGCTTTCAGCGCTCAGTTTGTCGAGAGTATCCTGCGGGGTGTGCCAGTAATCGTTGCGGCCGGGCGCCGAACCGTACTCAAAATCAATCAGGACAATGGCCGGCATGCCCGCTTCCAGAAACGGCAAATGATCATCCAGCAGGTCACCGTCCATAAGCGCAAATTTATCGCGGACTTCTTCCGCCGCCGCCGCGCGGAATACCCGGGACGTTAAGTCCGCGGTGCTGTTGCGCGGAATCGTGACTGTTAAATCCCTGTCGCCGATCATATCGAGGATGATCACGGCGCGGACCCGGTCCACGCGCCGGTTCAAACACAAAGCCCGCGCCGCATGCCGACTGCCGTGCAGTCCGTCGTTGGCGGCGTAGCTGTGCCGGCATTCCTCGCCGTCGAAAAATGTGATGCCGATATTGACGTTCAGAGGGCCGGCCGCCTGCAGAACCCGCGCCAGTTCCAACAGCAGTCCCGAGCTGGAAGCCGAATCGTTGGCGCCTTCAAAGCCGCCGCCAATGCCTGATTTCGTGTCGAAGTGCGAGCCCAGAAATATCCAAGGCGCTTTGGCCGCCCGGCGGCCGGCGGCGGGAATAACCCCCGTAACATTCCAGAATGTGACCTGGCCGGCGGGGGTTTCATCCGTAAAGGCATCCAGGGTGGATTGGACGCCCGCCGCCTGCAGGCGCGCCAGAAGATGACCGGCCGCCTGGCGCGCCCCCGGCGTGCCGGCATCGCGTGGTCCCAACGCTACCAGCGCGCGTGCTTCAGCCAATGCATTATCGGCATCCAGGACGCAGGGCGCTATGGGTCTAAAGGCCGTCGTTTCCGGCGCGGACGCAGGCCGACAGCCAGCGGCAATAACAAGACTTCCCGTCAACACACTCAGAACAAAGCCACGAAGGGTAGGGAACATAGGGAACATATCAGCCCTCAAATTAACAAATAACGCGCGTTTATTTTTATTTTGAGGGACCCTAATATGAGTTGCGGCGCTGTTTAACAATAATAATTTTCATGGCTTGGGCTGATGTTCCCAGGCGCAATTCAATTTGAAGACACCCTTGTCGTCGCTCATATCCTTGATCAGGAACGGATGCAGATCTTCCTGGCGATGATACTGGGTCTTATGATCCCACGAATGCACGGCCAGGGACAGGAAAAACCGGCCTTGTTTCAATGTCAGCGGTTCGATACGCAAGCGCACCAGGCCTTCGCCTGCGATGGCGGCAATCGGGACTTTCGCAATCTGCGTGTTGGAGCCAAAGACATAAAACCCGTTGCCGGTCTTGATGCTGAAACCGAAAACGGGCGTTTCGATGCGCCGATGCGCATGGTAACCGATTTCAACCGTCATGGCGCCGCCGGTATAAAACGTGGAGGTTTCCGCCCCCGCGGCATCCAACAGCCGGATGGATTGCATCTCAACCTCGCGGGTGCCGTGTTCTTCCACGCTGAACAGGCCGAGCTTGACCATGTAATTCTTGAGGTAGGAAAAGATCACCTCGGAAGGTTTGCCCTGCATGATGAAGCGGCCCTCATGGATCAACAGCACGTCACTGCAAAATTCCTCGACCGTTTCCAGGGCATGCGAGACGAACAGGATGGTTTTTCCTTTTTTCTGGAATTGACGAATACGGTCAAGGCACTTGCCCTGGAAGGATGTGTCGCCGACGGCCAAAACCTCGTCAATGAGCAGAATATCGGGATTCATTTCCACCGCCACGGAAAACGCCAGGCGCACGTACATGCCGCTGGAATAGTGTTTCACGGGCATGTCAATGAATTCGCGCAGTTCGGCAAAATCCACGATTTTATCGAATCGCCGCCGGATGTCCTCACGCTTAATACCCAGGATCGCCGCGTTGAGGTAAATATTTTCGCGCCCCGACAAGTCCGGATGGAAGCCCGCGCCCAGCTCAAGCAGGGCCGATATGCGCCCCGTGGTTTGCACTGAACCCGTGGTCGGCACCATGGTTTGGGCAATCAGTCCCAGGAGTGAACTTTTGCCCGAACCATTAGGCCCGATGACACCGACCGTCTGCCCCTGATGGATTTTGAAATTGACATCGCGCAGGGCCCAGAATCCGGCGGCCTTCGCGCCGCTCAGCCAGCGCGGCAGGGCGCCCAGGAGCGTCGGCGAACCGATATCCTGCTTGTGATACCACTTTCCCAGTCCTTTGGCTTCAATCGCGATCATAACATGTCCGAAAAATAGCGTTGACTGCGCTGGAACACGGCATAGGCGGCCACCATGCTTACCAGCGGAATAAGTAATCCCACGACACTGGCCGCCGTCCAGGGGAAAGCAACGCCCGGCACCTGCATTGCCCGATAGCCGGTAATGATGACCGCCATCGGGTTCAGCAGGTATAACTGGGCAACCCACGGATGGGAGCGGGCCACGGTTTCCACCAGCGCCATGGGATACATGACCGGGCTCATGAAAAACCAGGCGCTCATCAGCAGGTTGACGATATGCTGGGTATCACGAAAATATACGTTGGCGGCGGCCACCAGCAAAGCCAGCGAGAAATTAAAGAGCAGTTGATACAGGCTCAGGAGCGGCACCCAGAGCGTGGTCGTCTCCAGGCAAGCGCCTTTCATCATCAGCAGAATGGCGACCAGCACCCATTGCACCACCAAGGTCAGCAGAAAATTCACCAGGCCGGTCACGCTGACCGAAAGCGGCAGAATAATGCGCGGGAAAAAGACCTTTTTAACCAGCGAGGAATTGCCCGTCACGCAGTTCAGGCCGGCATTAACACACTGGACCGTGAACTGCCAGGCAAATACGCCGATAATGATATCCTCATTCTGAATAACGACCCCCCGCCCCGCCAGCAGGCGCAGGAAGACGATGTAAATGACCGCCATGAACAGCGGCGTCAAGATTGTCCAGAGAAACCCCAGGATGGAGCCCCGGTAGCGGATTTTGAGATCCCGCGCCACCAGGTTCCAGAGCAGATCCCAGTACTTGAAAACATCTTTTATCACTTGGATCATAAAGCCGTCACTTTACTCGATTACCGTGTGGCGGTAAAGTATGGATCTGAAACCGGAGGCCGGCGTTTCGGTCAGCCGCCCAGCGTTCCCTGCCCCGGATGCGTGCCGGCCAAGGTCAATTATTAATTCATCCTGATGTGACCGCCGGCCGTGTTAAGGCTTAATGGGCACCTTGCGCCAACCATCGCTTTCCGTGAATTCGCGGGCTGAAAAACACCAGACGACCCATTTTTTCCCGACCCAGTAGTTCGGGTCTTTCTGGGCGCGCCGCAGCAGATTAATACGCGCGGGTGTGGCGCCCGACCCGCGCACCGCCACCAGGTCCACGGGAAAACCCAGCTCCAGCGCAAGCTGGTCGGACAATCCCGCCGACTGGGCCAGCATATCATCGCCGCTATGAAAAACCAGGTTGTGACTGTCCCCCAATAAAATTACCGGGCTTTTCGGGTCCGCCTCGACCGGGCCACGCTGACCGGCGCGGCTGACCCGCCGGATACGCACTTTTTCTCTGGGTAGCTTGGGATCGCCCAGAGCCAGCCACAAATCCCCGGAAATTTCGATGGTGTCCCACTGCCCGGTAAAAGCTTGCTTCGGCCGATCATTAAATGCGGCCGAAATTTCCCTGTTGATTTCAGCGGCGGCCAGGACACAACCCTCGCCTGACCAGTGGGAATCCTGCCGGCAAAAGAGCGCGCCTTCCGGATTCGACCGATTTTTCATGAAAACGGAAGTCAAATCCAGAACATGGATGCCCTTAATTCGAAGCTGACCGTAAAAGGTTTGCAAGGCGGCATCCAATCGCGCCAAACGGCCGGTGGAATCACACGGAACCTTGTCAAGCAGGCCATCCGGATAAATAATGGCTTTCGGCGGCACCGGCACAACCAGCAGTTTAACACCTATGGCCGCGAGTTGAGCGTGAAAATCAGCGATGGCCGGCAAAGGATCCGCCTGATCCGGTTTTATTGCCCGACTGACTTTAGCCGCGGACTCACCCCAAAACGGGCCGACGCCCAGATGACGCAATTCCGCGGCGAGAAAAAGCCAACCTGGCCTGCATAGCCGGCCTTGGCCGGAATCAGTCCCGTCGCCTTGCCCTGCCTGCGGCGAAGCAGGCCCGTCACGCCCGGGTACTGTCATTGTGCTCTGAGCTTCGGCAGTTTGAGCCAGCGCGGCGCATTGCGCCTGAAATGTCCGGGAAAACTTGGGAACGCCGTTTGTGCCCGCGGCCAGCGCCGGACTCACGGCGATAACGAGGATGACGAAAAAATATTCCCATCGTTGCATGCTTGGCCGCTGGTCCTGAGCAATTTGCGGTTCCTGCGCTTAGTCCGAAGTATTACACATTGCCAGCGGAATGCAACTGCGGAATAATCGCAAAGTGGGAATAATCGCAAAGAATTCCAAGCCATTGATTGACAGGCAAATTAGCCCTGATATCATCCGGATAGTTCCGATTCACCCGACTTAACCAGCCGGATGAGGTCATATCTAAAAATAAAAACATGGTTTTCAGTTCCCATTTATTCCTGTTTTGTTTCCTGCCGGCGGCGCTATTGCTCTATTATCTTATGCCGCGCCGGGCCAAACATGGACTGCTGACGCTGGTCAGCTACGTGTTTTACGGCTGGGCCAATCCGTTTTTCATGGTGTTAATGCTGGGCTCGACGTTGGTGGATTACGTTGCCGGGCTGGTGATTGCCTGCAACGGGTTCCGCTGGCGAGCGCCGGAGCGGCCGCTTGCGGAGGGCATGTTTCGTTCGCGCCTTCAGCGCGGCGCGCTGGTGGTTTCGATCTGCTCGAACCTGGCGTTGCTGGGATTTTTCAAGTATTTCAATTTTGCGGTTGAAAATATTGATGCCCTGGCACAGTGGTTAGGATGGCCGGGACTGGGGGTTGTCCTGCGCGTGACGCTGCCTCTGGGCATCAGCTTTTACACCTTCCAGTCCATGAGCTACACAATAGATGTCTATCGCGGCCAGGCCAAGGCCCTGCTCAACTTCACGGATTTTGCCTGCTTCGTCTCCATGTTTCCCCAACTTGTGGCCGGACCGATCATCCGGTTTTCAGAAGTGGCCGACCAACTGCAATTCCGCGCCTATACGGTCCGGAAATTCGCGCGCGGGGTGGTGTTTATCAGCCTGGGATTGGCCAAAAAAATCCTGCTGGCCAATCCCTGCGGCAAGATCGTGGAAGTGGCGTTTAAGGCCGACACCCTTGGGGTGCTGGATGCCTGGTACGGAATTACGGCCTATGCCTTCCAGATTTATTTCGACTTCAGCGCTTACTCGGATATGGCCATCGGCCTGGGACTCATGCTGGGGTTCGTGTTTCCGAAAAATTTTGATTCGCCCTATCGCGCCGAGTCCATTACGGAGTTCTGGCGCCGCTGGCATATCTCGCTCTCTTCCTGGCTCCGGGATTATCTTTATATCCCGCTGGGCGGCAACCGTCTGGGGCCTATGCGCACCTACGTCAACCTGGCGCTGGTCATGCTGTTAGGCGGATTGTGGCATGGCGCCTCGTGGAATTTTGTTATCTGGGGCGGCATCCATGGTGTTCTGCTGGGCGCCGAGCGTGCAATGGGCAAGCATAGTTTTTATTGCCATTGGCCGCGCGTTCTGCGCATTGCCATCACGTTTCTGATCGTGCTGATTGCCTGGGTTTTTTTCCGGGCGCCGGATTTGCCCGGCGCCTTTCAATATCTCGGACGCATGCTGGGATTCGGCGCCGTCACTATTAATGCCGACTTGCTGGGCGGCATCCTGTATCAACCCTATTACCTTGGTGTGTTTGGCATCGCCGCGGCGGTCACGTGGCTGGCGCCGCAGACCTGGGACTGGTCGCGGGTAATCACCTGGCCCAAGGCCGTGGTGGTGCTGATTCTGCTCGGCCTCGCCTTGGCCGTGCTGGTTACCCAGGCCTATAACCCGTTCATCTATTTTATATTTTGATAAGATCCATAATCCGTTTAAAACAAGCGCTGGGGACGTGAGATATTCCATTTACAAGCCGGCCGGGAACGGATATGATTTTAACCATGAAACAAATCAAAATCATCGTTGAAATGTTTCCATCAAGCCGATGAATTTTCCTGTATCCGGTCCGGGGAATATGTTGAACTATGCCGACGCACCACGTGCCGCTGATCCGGGTTCTCAAGCCGGATGAATACGAGCGCATTGACCGGTTCTGCAAGGAGCATGCCGGGATCGCGGCCTTGCCCGCTATTGCGGATTTGCTCCGCGCCGATTTCACCACCGAGCTGGTCCTTGATCCGGATATCATTAAGGGTTTTGCCGCCGACAGCTCCAATTTGCCGGGGCATGCCGATGCCCTGGGCCGGCCGCAATCCGAACGCGAATGCGCCGTCCTTTTCCGGGCCTGCTTTGCGGCCGGAATTCCTTTTACCCTGAGCGCGGGACGGTCAAACCTGACCGGAAGCGCCACGCCGTTAACGGGCGTTGTCATTTCCATGGCGCGGATGCTTCAGCCGGCAACGCTCGTGGATATTGAGAAACGGACGGTGTGCTCGTCCGTGGGCGTTATTCTTGAAAACATGCGCCGCCAAGTGCTGGAGCAGAGCGCGGGACGCCTGTTTTTTCCGGTTGACCCGACCAGCCGGTCCGATGCCATGGTGGGCGGGGCAATTGCTTGCAATGCGTCGGGTTTCACGCCGGGAGAAGCCGGCGCCATGCGTCCGTGGGTTGAGGCGGTGGATTGCATGTTGCCCCACGGCCTGAAAGCGGCGGCCCGGCGCGGGGAATACGTGTCGGCGGCCGGCCGGTTTGAATTACACGACGGCGCCCGCGTCATTACCTTGCCGGTGCCGTGTTATCCGCGCCCGGCGATTAAAAATGCCGGCGGCCCATTTTCTTCCCCGGCGGGCACGATGGATTTTGTGGATCTTATCACGGGCAGTGAGGGTTTGTTCGGGGCGGTGACGGCGTGTGTCATGCGTCTGGCGCCGCATCCCTCGGCTTGTTTGGATCTTTTCTTTTCCGTGCCGGACGAAAGTAACGCCGTGGATTTTCTCGATGTCTTGCGTTCCACTCTGCCGGGCGGATTGGGTTGCCTCTCCGCGCTGGAATATTTCGGCGCCAATTGCCGCCGCTTCATGGAGCACGAAAGCCGTTTTTTTCACGGGAATTATCCGGCAGGCATTTATGTGCAGGCGCCGCTATCGGGGCAGACCCTGGAGGATGCGGCCGGGGAATGGCTGGAACGCCTCATGGCGGCCGGCTGCGGAATTGATGAGAATGCCATCCTGCTCCTGGATAATGAGCGCGACCGGGCCTTGTTCATGGAGGCGCGGCATTCCATGCCGGCCAAAGCCGTGGAACTGGTCCAACAGCGCGGCGCATTCACTATTATGACCGATACGGTTATTCCATCAAACCGTTTCCGCGAATTTCTGCGTTTCACGCATGGCGTGATCCGGTCCGCCGGTTTGGATTACCTTGTCTTTGGCCACTTGGGTGATTGTCATCTGCATTTCACGATCCTGCCGGAAAAGGATCAGGTAACGCGCGGCGCGGAAATCTATGACCGGATCATTGCCGAGTCAGCCCGCCTGGGGGGAGTTTATTCCGGCGAGCATGGAACCGGCAAACGCAAACGGCTTGATTTTATCCACTGCTATGGCCCGGCGGCGGTAGCGCAGGTGCGGCAATGCAAAGCGGCAGTGGACCCGCTGTTTCTGATGAACCGCGGCAATGTGCTGGAAGTGGCGATCGGTTCCGGAAGATAATAAGGTAAAAAGAAAGTTCGACAAACGCATTTACCCTATAGTAAAAAACATCAGCAAGCTCCGGGCCGGATGCGGGGTGGTAACCATTAAGCCATCCGCAGGAAATTTGACAGGATAACAGGATTGTCATGTTAATCTTTTGACCAGAAAGCCAAAGGGATGGAACATCAGGAGTTGACCAAAAAGATCATTGGTTGTGCTTACAAGGTCTATAAAGAAGGGGAAATATGCGGATTGACAGGATAAAACATGTCTCCTGCCTGCCAAGCCGTAGTCCGGCTGTTGCCGGACGAAGGTTGGTTATCCTGTCAAAAAATCTTTCTTCAATTGGCTAAACGGATACGCGGGGCGTTCCCTTTGGCATCAAATCGGCAGGGAGGTGGGCATGAACAAAAGGTTTTCGAACATGAAGCACGCAAGGATAATTCCCCGGATGACGCTCGCAGTAATCCTGATGCTGGCAACAAACAGCCTGGTCAAAGATACCGGCGCGACCCCGGCGGCGGTCCCCGCCAGGCAATCGTCCGTATTTCAAAAAAAAGACACCAATGGCGACGGCAAGGTCACGGCGACCGAGTTCCAGGCGCATCGGGACACCTGGTTCAAGGAGATTGACGCCGATGGCAATGGCAAGCTGACAACGGATGAGTTTATGAAGGATCAGCAGGGCCGGTTCAAGGATATGGACGCCAATAATGACGGCATGGTTGTGGCGGAGGAATACGTGGTCTTTTTCTGCGGTCCGGAAACCAAAATGGACAAGGAGGCCAATCCGGCCAAGAGCGATAAGACGACACTTTTCGAAACCATGGATGCCAATGGCGACGGCTTTGTGACGGTTTCGGAATGCGTCGTGTATCGCATCGCCATTTTCCGGCAGTTAGACGCCAATGGCGACGGCAAACTGACGCCCGAAGAATTTGCGGTGGGCGCCAATAAACGCTTTGCGGCCATGGATGCGGATAAAGACAATGTGATCATTAAAGATGAGTTTGATGCGACGGGCATCAACACGGCGCGTGGCTGGCCCGCTTCGGAGACCAACCGCCCCGCGGCGCGTTCGCCGCAATGATTTGCGGCGGAAGTCTCGGCGCGGAGCTTTTGCGCCTTGCTCAAGATTAATCCTCCGGGTTAAAGCACGCGCGCCCCGGCCGCGGGCCGGATCATGTGCGTTGTGCAGGCGTGTCCGAACTTAAGCGCATAGGCGGCAACGAGCTTCCGGCCAACCGCATCCGCGTCACGGAGATGAAGCATCAGCACCACGCTTCCGCCAAAGCCGCCACCGGAGAGGCGCGCGCCAAGGACCTCGGGCAACATCCGGGCCTGCGCCACGATGAAATCCAGTTCCGGGCACGAGTTCTCGAAATTCGTCTGCGAGCTGTGGTGGGATTGATACATCAGCTTGCCGAACGAGCGCACATCACCCGCGTGCAGGAATTCCTTGGCTTCCAGCACGCGCGCGTTTTCCTCGATCACGTGCGCGGCCCGGCGCGCCGTGACCGGATCCAGGCGCCTGGCAAAAGAGTTGTATTCATCAAGCGCAACATCGCGCAGGGCCTTAACCGGATGATTGAGCACGGAAGCGAAAAAAGCGGATGAGCGTTCGCATTGTGCCCGACGCTCATTGTAGGCCGATGCCACCAGGCTGTGTTTGACACATGTGTCAATCAACAGGAAGCAGATTTCCTCCGCCAAGGGAACGGTCTCGACCTTCAGCGACCTGAAATCCGTGAAGACCAGGGCTCCCGGTTTGCCATACAGGCTGGAAATCTGGTCCAACAACCCACAATGCGCGCCCGTAAATTCGTTTTCGGCCGCCTGGCCGATTTTGGCCAATTCCAGGGGCACGGCTGAAATATTATAGAGCTGTGCGAGTGCCAGGGCCGCGGCGATTTCCAGGGCGGCGGAACTGGAAAGGCCCGCACCCATGGGAATATCACCCGCAAACGTGGCCTGGAACCCCGTCGCGATGTGACCAAAGGCGCCCAATTTATTTACCACACCGCGCACATAATTGACCCATAGCGGTTGCTTGACGGGCGAGGTAACCGGCAGGTCAAAACAAATTTCTTCCGGAATATCCAGCGCCTGCACCGTGCATGATGCTCCCCCTGCGGGGCTCAGCGCCAGGCCGACACCCAGGTCAATAGCGGCGGAAAGGACAAAGCCTTCGTTATAATCAGTATGATTCCCGAGAATTTCCACGCGGCCGGGAGCATAAGCCGTGACAGCGGGCGGCATACCAAAGCGCCGGGCATGCGCCTGCTTTAGGGTTTCAATCAAGGCCGGATTCATGACGGAAAATATTGTCGCCAATTTTGCATTCGGCGTGTTTTACCTTGGATTCTTATGGCGCGCGAATCAGGGCCAGGATCTCCTGCGTGCGCTGATCCAACTGTGACCGGGTTTTGGCTTCCAGATTCAGCCGCACCAACGGCTCGGTGTTGGAACAGCGGACGTTAAACCACCAGTCGGCAAATTCCACGCTGAGCCCGTCGAGTTCGAACTGTTTGCCGTTTTGATATTGGTTTTTCAGCCGCGCCAGGATAGCCGGCGGGTTCCGGACCTCCGAGTTAATCTCCGCGCTTTTGAAATAGCGCTGAAAAGGCTTGATCATGGCGGAAAGCCGCTCCCCGGACTGGCTCAGCAAATTGGCAATATTGAGCACCGCCATGGCGGCGCTCTCGGTAAAATAATTTTGCTGGAAATAGTAATGCCCGGAAAGTTCGCCCGCAAAAAGCGCATTCGCCGCGCGCATCTGCTGTTTGATGAAGGCATGCCCGACCCGGCACATGTGCGGTGTGCCGCCGTTTTCCAGGATCACTTCACGGACGGTCCAACTACTGCGCAGGTCGTAAAGAATGACGCCTTGCTTCTTTTTTAAAATACTTTGCGCGATCAGGAGCGTGATCATATCCATGGGCACGATGGCGCCCGTTTCGTCCACAAAACCCGCGCGATCGGCGTCGCCGTCAAAGGCAACGCCAAAATCATAACGGCCCGCCTGTGCCAAGGCTTGCCCCTGTGTCCCGACACTCCGCGCCGTTTTGGCTTCGGCCGGCAAGCCGGCGCGCACTTTCTGTTGAAGATCGGCCAGTGTCTCGGTTTTGAGCGGATTGGCTTCGTGTTGCGGGAACGTGCCGTCCAGGTTGGCATACATGGCATCTACCCGCATCAAATCAGTCAAGGCCTGGATTTCGACACAGCCCATGGCATTGGCGCAATCAACGGCGATTGTGATGGGCCGCTGGAGGGCGGCCAGCTGTTTCACGTTTGTCGCATATTCCGGCAGGATATTGTAACTTGAAATCGTTCCGGGGACCGTTGCGGCCGGCGCAAAATCCGAAGCCCGGACACGCCGCTCGATTTCCTGGATACCGGTTGCGCCGCTGATGGGGATCGCCTTTTCACGGCACAGTTTAAACCCATTCCATTCGCCGGGATTATGCGAGGCGGTAATCATGATGCTGGCATCGGCGCCCAGTTTGCCATTAGCGTAATAGGACATCGGCGTGGAGCAGATGCCCACCCGGATTACATCGGCGCCCTGCCGGGTCAATCCGCGGGCCAGCGCCTGGAATATGGCCTCCGAGCTTAACCGCATGTCCTGCCCCACTACAACGCGCCGGCAGTTAAGAAAACTCACAAACGCACGGCCAATTTTAAAAGCCAGGTCTTCATCAAGATCCTTGCCGACCACGCCCCGGATATCGTATGCCTTGAAAATGCCTGCCATATATACCTTGTGAATATGTGCGTGCCCGCTATGCCGTAACCAGGAACAACAAACCATAAAAGGTTTGAATTATTTACCACATTACCCGAATCAGAGACAAGCCTGAACTACTTTTAAAATGCAACCTGCGCAAGGCGCCCGGCCGGGTCTTTGCGGTCATTAAAACCCAAGGACATGGAGAAACGCTTCCAGCCATTGGCATTGGCCACGGCGCCCACAGCAATAGAATGCGATCCCGATACGATCATCCTCGAACTTCTCCGTTGATCTCTCCCAAAGAAAAAGCAGGCTGGAAACGGACTCCGCTTCCAGCCTGCTTCGTTGCTGTTTAAGACGCTGTTTTACTTTACCGGGATCCAGTCGGAGCCGCCCAGCTCTCCGGCATTGTTCAGGATAATGCCGTTGGCCAGCGAGTAGGACGACCAGTATCCGTTCAAGTAGAAGTTCAGATCACTCTTGCCATCCCGATCGTAGTCGCCCGGCACCGGCGTGCAGGACGCATCGCCCCACACACCCGCATTGGCGAGAATGACCCCGTTGGCCAGCGAAAATACCGACCAGTAACCCGCGCGGTAGAAGGCCAGGTCGCTCTTGCCGTCGCCGTCGTAGTCGCCCGGCACCGGCGTGCAGGACGCATCGCCCCAATCGCCCGCATTGGCGAGAATGACCCCGTTGGCCAGAGAATAGATAGACCAATAGCCGTCACGATAGAAGGCCAGGTCGGCCAGGCCGTCACCGTCGTAATCGCCCGGCACCGGCGTGCAGGACGCATCGCCCCATGGACCTCCCTCCAGAAGGACAATACCATTGGCCAGTGAGAAGATAGACCAATAGCCGTCACGATAGAAGGCCAGATCGGCCAGGCCGTCGCCGTCGTAATCGCCCGGCACCGGTGTGCAGGACGCATCGCCCCAATCGCCCGCGTTCAGTAGAACGATCCCGTTGGCCAGCGAAAATACCGACCAGTAACCCGCGCGGTAGAAGGCCAGGTCGCTCTTGCCGTCACCGTCGTAGTCGCCCGGCACCGGTGTGCAGGACGCATCGCCCCAATCGCCCGCGTTAAGCAGAATCATTCCGTGCGCCAGCGAGAAAATGGACCAGTAGCCGTTGCGGAACACAGCCAATTCGCTCATGCTGTCGCCGTCATAATCGTTAAACACATAATTGCGCACGAAAGCCACTCCCACGGGTTTTTCCTGCGAAACATCCAACTCCTGCACGGCAAACGTGGCCGAATTGACCACCGCCAGCGTGCTTGTCGCTCCTGAAAGCGTCGGGTTGCCGGCCAGGATCCACGCGCCATCCGGGCTCACCGCCAGTGTGTCAACACCGAACAACTGGGATGAGCCGCGGTTTGGTAAAGTTACAACGTTCGTGCCGCCAATTGTAACATTGCCCGGCGAATTAACGGAAAGCCATGAAAGCATGCTTGCTGATTGCGGATCCGGTCCATCGGGATCAAGAATGCCATTTTGGAGCACATAGGCCTTGTCTCCGGCCGGCGAAAAAGCGATTGACTGCGCATGAAACCCATAATAAGCAAAAACGCTTGGAGTATCGCCGGTAACCACGTTTCCCGGACTTTCAATTTTGAACACATTCAGCATATTTGTGCCCACATTGGCCGTCAGAACAGTTTTTCCATCCGGCGCAATGGCAACGTTGACCGGCCTATAAACTTCATGGACCGATTCCGAAACCAACCCGGTGGGACAGAGTTCGCCGTAAATAATCTGGGATCCAAAATAGTCGGCAAATATTACGGTCTGATTATCCGGCGCAATTGCCACCGCATTGGCATAACCGGAGGTAACGGAATAAGTAATTGACGTGGTAAAAGTAGTCAGGTCAATAATCCCTATACTACTGGACCAGCCACCGTCAGTTACAATGGCAGTCTTGCCGTCGGGCGATATGGCAATATCCTCCGCAAAGAAACCGTTGCTGATGCTTCCGGTTACCACCGGGTTCGTCGGGACGGATATATCCACACGATAGACGCAGGCATCCCCAAAGTTCGAGATCAACGCGGTCTTTCCGTCCGGCGTAATGGCGACCTCAAACGTGCTACCGCCTTCATTTCCCAATTCACCGGCCAGGAAGGGGCCATAAACCGTAGCGGGCGACGTGCCGAAATCGAGCATGCTGATCCTGGCCTGGGGCGCATCGACAACGACCGCCCACGGCACAGCCTGCACCATGGAAACCGCGAATAATAATACCGTTGTAGCCGTAAATCGCAGTATGCGTTGCAAAAAGTTCATCAATATCCCTCCCTGTTATTAATAATCCCTGCATGCCATCATTGGCACGGCTTTATCGAATAAATATCGTTCCGGTAAGAACTTGACTAAGACGCCCCTCCACCTCCTTTCAAAGGCAAAATTTTACCGCTAAGCGCATAAATGGATAAGAAATTGCTTTTCAGGCGGCGCGGGTACTTGCCCCCCTGACACTGGCCTGAAGATGCGCTTTAACTGGGAAAAATGTGTCAAGATGTGAGAGGAATGTCAAATGAATTTTGGGATTGGAAAAAAAGTTTTTAAGCCTGAAGAAGATGGGGCTGGCAGGGCTACGTCATTCTTGGCTAACCTGCGCCCGGTCGGGGGACCGGGCCTACAATGATGGCCTTCTCATGGAAGGCCACGCGCCCTCACATGGCGTTTGTGGGGAAGCATAACGCAACCGTGATGGGGCTGGCGTTTACACTTGAACAACAGTATCTGGTATAGTATTCTTAATTGAATTTTACACGCACATCGGCGTTATGATGGAAACACGCATCGGAGGTAATTCCCATGATCATTGACGCGCATGCCCATGTTTTTGCGTTCCCAAAAATCAAACTTCCCGGTTCCACGACGTTCATGGCGGCTGAGGACCAGATTGCCGTTATGAATGCCAAAGGGGTGGATAAGGCCGTCATCCTGCCTCTCAATAACGCGGAAACCCCCGCCGAAAACCAGAGTCTCGGTGAGGTTCTGTATATTTGTGAAAAATATCCTGGCCGTTTTATCCCTTTTTGCAATATTGATCCAAGACTGCCGCGGCGGCCGGACCTGATTAAATTTGAAGATTTCACATCGTTGCTCGAACAATACCGGGAACACGGATGCAAGGGGCTCGGTGAGTTCACGGCGCGAATGTTCTGGGACGACCCCGCCGTACTTCTGTTGCTCGAAGCCTGTGCAAAAGTCGGGTTTCCGGTAACTTTCCACACAATCACGACCGAGGTCAACAGCTATGGGTTGATTGATGAAATCGGTCTACCCCGCCTGGCAAAAGTGCTGGGCATGTTTCCCGATCTGAAAATGTTCGGTCATAGTCCGGGATTCTGGAGTGAGATCAGCGGAGAAATTACGGCACAGGATAAAAACAATTATCCCAAGACTCCCGTTAAACCCGGGGGCAAATTGAAGGACCTTATGCGGCGCTATCCCAATCTTTATGGCGATCTTTCGGCGGGGAGCGGATTAAACGCGCTGACGCGTGATCCTGCGCATGCCTATGAATTTATTGATGAGTTTCAGGATCGCCTTCTGTTAGGGCTGGATTATTGCTCGGTAAAGAATGATATGACGCATATCGAGTGGTTTAAAACCGCGCGCGATGCCGGCCATGTCAGCCCGGAAGCCTATGAAAAAATAATGTGGCGGAATATCAATAATGCAATCAACCTTGGATTATAGGAGGCCGGTTGGTTTTCGGCGCGGCGTTACCATGAATTGCATAAGCCGCTGATTGGACGTTACAAATTTGGCATTGACCGTGCCGGTCAATCTGCTGATCAAAAAACTCGCTGTAACGGGAGATTAGAATGAGCACGAAACAACACAGGCAACGTTCATCGGCAAGCTGTAAGCGCCGTGTTTTGCGGTTCGGTGTCATTGGCGCCGGAGGCATGGGGCGGGGATATTGCCGGATCATGAGCATGATTCCGCACGCCCGGCTTGCGGCGGTCTGCGATGTGAATCGCGGGGCGGCGGAAGAAGCCGGCCGGACTTTCGGCGTGCCTTTTTTCAGTAATCATCGTGAGTTGATCAAGGCGCAAGTGTGCGATGTGGCGGCGATTGTGACGCCGCATCCGTTTCATTACCAGAGCGCCCTGGACTGCATGAACGCGGGGCTTCATGTGATTACGGAAAAGCCGCTGACCGAGCGGGTGTCCACCGCCGATCGAATGGCGGCGGCCGCGAAGAAAAACGGCGTAGTTTTTGCCGTCATGTTCCAGCGCCGGCTGGAACCGGCCGTCTGCAAGGCGCTGGAACTTATCCGTAGCGGCCGGCTGGGCGAGATTTACCGTGCCACATTGATGGCGCTGGAATATCGCAACCAGTGTTATTACAACTCCGGCGTCTGGCGGGCGACCTGGAAAGGCGAGGGCGGCGGGGTTATGATGAACCAGGCCCCGCACATGATGGATTTATTCGTCCAGTTTTGCGGTTTACCCAGCGCCGTGTTCGGCCGCACCTGCACCCGCATGCATGCTATCGAGGTGGAGGACCAGGCCGAGGCCCTGCTCAAGTTCCCAAACGGCGGCTCCGGATACCTCTATTGCTCAACCTGTGAGACCGGGCCCGGCCAGTTGATCGAGTTGTTCGGCGAAAAAGGCAAGCTGATCCTGCGGGACGGCGAGTTGTCCCTATATCATTTTTATCCCGGCATCCGGGCGCACATTAAAACCTGCAAAGATATGTGGGCCAAACCGAACGTGTTCCCGGTGCCGCTCAATATTCCCCAGGTTCATTCGTCCTATGTAGATTATGAGGCTCCGTTGCAGGTCATCCCGGAAAGCCCGTCGGGGCACGCCAAGGTGCTGACTAATATGGTGCGCCACATTCTATTCGGCGACAAGCTGGTCACACCAGGGGCCAGCGGGATCGCCTCGCTGGAACTGGCCAATGCCGTCACGCTTTCGTCCCACGAGGGCCGCTGGGTAAACTTGCCGATCAGCCGCCCAAAATATGATGCCCTGCTAAACCGGTTGCGGCGGGAATCCAAATTTATAAAAAAAACGGTTAAAGTTCAGCAGGCGACGGATCCAAAACTCAAGGCCTGATGTTTGCGCCAACCAGGTGACTGCTTCCAAGCGCAGTTACCGCAGGATCAGGTAATACACCGCATGATTAACCAGCAAGCTGTATAACGCCGCCACGCCATCATCAACCACAATACCCAGGCCGCCGGGCAGGCGTTGCAGGCGGTTTGCCGGAAACGGCTTGAGCACATCGAACACCCGGTTGGTGAAGAAAGCCAGGGCGAGCACCCAAGGGCTGAGCGGCAAACCAAGCAGGCCGATGGGGAAGGTCATGAATTCATCGGCCACAATGCGCCCATCGTCCTTGCGGCCGAAATGCTTTTCAGCCACATCGCAAATCGGGATGGCCAGCAAGGTCAAGCCCAAGGCCGCAATTATCTGCGCCAGCAGGGCGCCGCCGCCGGGATATGCCCGGAACGCCGGGTGTGCCCAGAGCGGCGCCAGGCCGAGCATAATCGGGAAACCGAGCAACGTTCCGGCCGTGCCGCTTGCTACCGGACTAAGCCCCAGGCCGAAGCCAGTGGCCAGCAGAATGAGCGGCTTGCGCCAGAAAGAAGCCCGGGCTAACTCCATGGATTTGATGAAAGGCATGGAAAACAGTTTCGGAACGTTCTTGGTTCCTCGTTCTTTCGTTTTCAGCGTTACTGTCATATTTTGTCAGATAACGAAGAACAAAGAACATCGAACTAAGAACTCTTGCGGTTTTTTTTACGAGCATCCCATGGAATTGCCGCAGTTAAAGCAACGGTAACAGGTGCCGTTGCGCACGGTAATGGCGCCGCATTTATCGCATGGCGGCGCATCGGCCTGCATATCCTTTAATTGCGGGAGCACGCCGAACCCGGCCGGTGCATCGGCTGTATTGGTTGGCGGTGTGGCGGTTTGAACAACCTCCGGTTTGGATGCGGCCGGGTCTTGACTCGGCCGCAGGAGCCGCACGGTCTGATTATGGCCGTTTGGGAAAGTCAGATCAAGCCAGCGGAAAATATAATCCACCAGCGACTTGGCATAGGGAATTTCCGGGTTCTTGGTAAAACCGCTCGGCTCGAAACGGCTGTGGCAGAATTTTTCAATCAGCGTGCTGAGCGGCACACCGTACTGCAGACACATGGAAATGGCGGTGCCGAAAGCATCCATAATACCGCCAACGGTACTGCCTTCCTTGGCCATGGTAATGAACAATTCACCCGGCGTGCCGTCTTCGTAAAGCCCCACGGTCAGGTAGCCCTGGTGCCCGCCTACTTCAAACTTGTGCGTGATGGACTGGCGCGTCAAGGGCATCCGGTGCCGGAACGGCTTGGGGCTGGATGCCGCGCCTTCAGCGCTCTCCGGGGCGGACAGCGCATTGTCCGTTTGGCCCGTGGTGACCGGCTGAATGCCCTTCGAGCCGTCGCGATAAATTGCCACGGCTTTCAGTCCCATTTTCCAGCCATCCACGAACACCTGGAATATATCCTTGGCGGTGGCCGTGACGGGCATATTGATGGTTTTGCTGATTGCACCGGAAAGAAACGGCTGGACAGCCGCCATCATTTTAAGGTGCGCATGATAGTCAATAAAGCGCGTGCCCTTCTTGGGCTTGAAGGCGCAATCAAAAACCTTGAGATGCTCCGGGCTCAGGCCGGGCGCTTCTTCGATCGTATCGTGCTCGTTCACGTGCGCAAGCATCACGGCAATCTGCTCGTTGGTATATCCCAGACGCTTCAGTGCAATCGTCAGAGTCTGGTTGATGATCTTGAACATTCCGCCGTCAGCCATTTGTTTATATTTAACCAGGGCAATATCGGGTTCCACGCCGGTGGTGTCACAGTCCATCATGAATCCGATCGTGCCGGTCGGCGCCAGCACGGTGGTTTGGGCATTGCGGAATCCGAACCGCCGGCCGGCGGCAATGGCATTATCCCAGGCTTGATGAGCTTCGCGGGTAAGCGATGAAATCCACTGGTCGTTTTTAATGTGGTTCAGCGCATCCCGATGCATGCCCAGCACGGCCATCATGGTGGCGCTGTTTTTGGCATATTCCTCGAACGGACCCCGTGTGGCGGCAATCTCCGCCGAGGCCGTATATGCGTAACCGGTCATGAGCGCGGTGACCGCGCCGGCAAAGGCGCGACCTTCATCGCTGTCGTAGGGCTTGCCCAGACTCATGATCAGGGCGCCCAGGTTGGCGTAACCCAGGCCGAGCGGGCGGAACAGGTGCGAGTTTTCAGCAATCTCTTGCGTCGGGTAACTGCCGTTGTCCACCAGGATATCCTGAGCAATGACAAGGATGCGCACCACGTGTTTAAAGCGCTGAACATCGAACACATGTTGGGCATCCGAAAATTTCGTCAGGTTGATGCTCGCCAGATTGCAGGCGCTGTTGTCCATAAACATGTATTCCGAGCAGGGATTACTGGCATTGATCCGCCCGCTGGCCGGGCAGGTATGCCAGCGGTTGATGGTGGTATCGTATTGCAGTCCGGGATCGCCGCAGAAGTGGGCCGCTTCGGCGGCGCTTTGCAGGACCGTGCGGGCTTCCAGCACGTCCACAATCTCATCGGTCGTCACGGCGCGCGTGTGCCAGACCGTCCCCGCATCCACGGCCTTCATAAACTCGTCCGAGACCCGTACCGACAGGTTGGAGTTCTGGAACATTACCGAGGAATAGGCCTCGCCATTAAAGGAACTGTCATAACCGGCCTTGATCAGGGCGCGGGCTTTCTTTTCCTCGTTCACTTTGCACTGGATAAATTCCACAATGTCGGGATGGTCCACCTTGAGGCTTTGCATCTTGGCGGCGCGGCGCGTTTTACCGCCGGACTTGATCACCGCGGCAACCTGGTCGAACACGCGCATGAAGCTCAAGGGACCCGAGGGCACACCGCCGCCGGAAAGTTTTTCGCGACTGCTCCGCAACGTGCTCAGGTCCGTGCCGGTGCCGGAGCCGTACTTGAAGAGCATGGCTTCCGACCCGGCCAGGCGCATGATGTCCTCCATGCTGTCGGCAACCGATTGGATGAAACAGGCCGACGACTGCGGATGCTTGTAGGAATCGCTGGTGCGTTCGACCCTGGCCGCATCCGGGTTCCAGTAATAGCAGGCCTTGTTGGCGGAGGATAGCCCGTAAACCTGGTGGAGTCCCACGTTGAACCAGACCGGACTGTTGAAGGCGCCGTATTGATTCGCACAGATGTAGGCCAGTTCACTGTAAAACGTATCGGCATCCGCAGAGGAGGCAAAGTATCCATCCTGCGCGCCCCAGTCGGTAATGGTGCGTGCCACGCGATGCACTAACTGGCGCAGTGATTTTTCCTGGATATCCGTGCCGGGTGCGCCGTAAAAATATTTGGAGGCCACAATATTGGTGGCCAGCATGGACCAGGATTTCGGCACTTCAATTTCGTTGGATTCGAATACCACCTCGCCTTTATCGTTCTTGATGACAGCACGCCGCTTTTCAAATTCGATTTCGTCAAAAGGGTCAACCCCTGGGCGTGTAAACACCGGCGTCACGGCCAAGCCTTTTTTCCGTGCAGTTTGATTCGGCGCCGGAGCTTGGCCGTTTTTACGGGAATTCCTTGTTTTTGGCGAACTATTCATGATCACATCAGCGTTAATTTTGTTGATATCTAAACTCAAGGCCAGCCCGGCGGGTTCAAGCGTTTCAAGCATAACACACTCTCCTAATAGCTAAAAAGACGTCAATTAAGGTCGTTGCGTGTAAATTATCCACCACTACCTGTGCTACTAAAATCAGGTCATTTAAGCTTTTACTACTACCTGTAGTATATGGCAAGAAAAAAATTAATTTATTTTTCAATCCTGTAAGTAGTTCATTATAACCCGGTTGCCGGAACTACTCAGATATGTGGTGTTCAGTGTTCGGTGTTCGGGGATAGAGGTCATCCCGGAACAGTAGTTCATGCGACTCGCCACACTCGCCGATGGCCTCAGCGACGGCCTAACGGCATTCCCGCCCAGGCGGGTTGCCGCAATCATCCCAACTCCCATACACCCACACTCTTTGATAGATGCGGCGTTGAATTTACTCCTGGTTCATCGGTTATGCTCCTCCGAACACCTTTTGAGAGACTTCTTCTGACTACTAAGCAGTTACTCTGTCCGCAGTGTGTCTGGGTTTGAGCTGAAAAATAATGGGCGTTCCTTCCAAGCCGAATGTTTGGCGCAGGGTGTTTGCCAAGTAAGCCTCGTAGGCAGAAATGAGTTTAGTAGAATCATTCACAAAAAGCAAGATCGTTATCGGCTTTATGCCGACCTGGGTGGCATAAAATATTTTCAGGCGTTTACCCTTGACGTGCGGCGGCGCGACACGCTCATAGGCCTGGATCAGGGTGCGATTCAAGATGCCCGTGGGCAGTTGCACGCTGATCTGGGCCGCGACACCATCCATGGCCGCAATGGAATGCCGGATGTTAAATCCGGTTTTGGACGAGACAAAGACGGCCGGCGCCGAACTCAAAAACGGCACAGCCTTGCCCAGCGCCGTGCGGTATTCACGCTCGGACCATTTGGTCATCAGGTCCCACTTGGTGATCAGCAGGAGGCATCCCTTGCGATGGCTCTGAATCAGGCCGGCAATTGCTTTGTCCTGCGCCGTCGGTCCCTGGGTAGCGTCAAGCACAAGCGCCACGACATCTGCGCCGGCAATACTGCGCGTGGCGCGGTCGAGGCTGAAAAATTCCACGGCTTGGCGGATTTTGCCCGCGCGCCGGATGCCGGCGGTATCGGTCAGCACATAATGCCGCGCCTGAAGATCCCGGCCAACCACGAAGGGAATTTCCACGCTGTCGCGCGTGGTGCCGGGCATGGCCGACACAATGACACGGTCGCTTTGCAACAGTCGGTTGATGAAGGAGGACTTGCCGACATTTGGCCGGCCGACAATTGCCACCCGTAATGGCGTTTGCTGAGTGCTGTTTTCCATTTTTGGCAGGGTCGGCAGGACGGCGGCCATCAGGGCCTTAAACCCGCGGTTATGCGCGGCGGAAACTGGAAATACGGCAAAACCAAAGGTCTTAAACTCATCCGCCTGCGCGTCACGCCCCGCATGATCGGCCTTGTTGGCGGCAACGAATACGCTCTTGCCGCTCCTGCGCAGAAAATCGGCCACTTCCAAATCCTGGGGCAGAACGCCGGTTTCCACATCGGTGACAAAAATAATGGCGGCCGCATCCTGGACGGCAATTTCGACCTGGCGCCGCACGAGCTCTTCCAGGCGCTCGCCGGGCAGACGCGCAGGGTCAGCCGGCGACTCAAGCTGACCAAGTCCGCCAGTATCAATCAATTCGAAGCGGCGGCCGTTCCACAGCGCTTCGCGCATCAGCCGGTCACGGGTCACGCCGCGCTCGGCGTGGACAATTGCAACCCGCCGGCCGGCCAGCCGGTTGAAAATTGACGACTTGCCGACATTTGGCCGGCCGACAATCGCCACCGCGCAGGGCGTGTTCTGTTTTGCAAGTAATTCCGTCATGGTATTTTCGGCGCCTCTCTGGATGAAATAATTCAGCATACCGTAAATAAGTCCCGTAAAAAACAGTAATTATTAATCTTTGCGCCTTGGCGTCTTTGCGCTAAATTCAATTCTTTCAAGTTGAGGGGCTTAATAAAATCAGGAGGAAAGCCATGGCGATTAATTTTGTGGAACAGATTGACGACGCGGTGCGCGTTCAAAACGTGTTGGTGAGCGTTTCGGACAAGTCCGGACTGGAAGAGTTTATTCCCGAACTGGTGCGGATCAATCCGTTACTGAAGCTTTATTCCACGGGCGGCACGTTCCAGGCGCTCCAGCAATGCCTGGGCGCGGGCCTGGCCAAAAAGCATCTGGTGCAAGTTTCCGACTATACCGGCCAGCCGGAAATGCAGGGTGGCCTGGTCAAGACGCTGGACTTCAAAATCTATTTAGGCCTGTTAAGCGAGACCTATAATCCGGCCCATGCGGCGGATTTACAACGTGTCCAGGGCGTGGCGATTGACATGGTAATCGTCAACCTGTATCCCTTTGCCCAAACCATTGCCAGGCACGGGGTGACCTCCGAGCAGGCGCGGGCCAACATTGATATCGGCGGACCGTGCATGGTGCGCGCCGCGGCCAAAAATTTCCTGCGCGTGGCTTCCGTCACCGATCCGGCCGATTACCAATCAATCGCGGCGGAACTGAAAGCGGCCGGGGGCAAGTTGTCGCTTAAAACCCGTTTTGACCTGGCCCGCAAGGCTTTTGCGCATACCGCCGCCTACGACACCGCCATCGCCGCCTACCTCGCCCAATGCCCGTTTACTGCTGTGCGGAAGACGTACCAGATTAACTGAGAACGTGTGAAAAATTAGCGAAGATCGCCGAGACGGGGCTCGGCGCATGCCGCTGTTAAAAGCTGTCGTTTTACGCCAGCTGTGTTTTCATTTCTCCGCCCGCACCATCCGGTTTTTGCCGGCCAGGTCCGGCCGCAGTTGAATTTTGCGGAATCCGGCCGCACGGGCCAAGTCCCGAACGGCATTTCCCTGCTCATCGCCGATTTCAAGAAAGAGCGCGCCACTGGGCTTGAGCGCCTGGAAGGATTGGGGCATGAGCCGACGGATAACGGCCAGGCCGTCGCGGCCGCCATCCAACGCGGTGCGGGGCTCAAAATCACGCACGCACCGCTCCAGGCCTGTCCAGTCCGCCGTGCGCACATAGGGCGGATTGGACACCACGGCATCCAGGCTGGCAAAGGCCGTTAACCCGGCCGATAACAGGTCGCCGGCAATGAAGCGGATGCGCGCAGAAACCCCGTGCCGCGCCGCATTTTTTTGCGCCAGTTCCAGAGCTACTGCGCTGATTTCGGTGGCCAGATAGCGGCTTTCCGGTCGTTCCAATGCCAGTGAAATGGCAATACATCCACTGCCGACGCCCACATCCGCGATGACGGGCGTGTCCCCCGTAGCCTTTTGGGCGAAGGAGGGCGTTTTGTTTTGCCATAGCGCCACGTCTTCCAGCATCCACGCGGTTAGTTGTTCCGTTTCCGGCCGTGGTATCAAAGCCCGGCGGTCGCAGATAAACACGCGGCCCATGAACTCCGCCTCGCCCAGGATATATTGCAATGGTTCGCCCGTGGCCAGGCGCGCCGCACCCTCCTCAATCTGCCGAACCTGCAATTCGGAAAGGCTTTGGTCTTTTCGTGCCGGCAGTTCCAGGCGGGAACACCCCAGAATACGGCTTGTTAGCCACTCGCATTTCAATCGCGCTTCGTCCGGCATGATTGCCTGGACGCGGGCGGTAACGGTGTCGAGCATGGCGCCGAGGGATGGCATGTTACAACCTACATTTCCAGCAACTGGTCCAATGAAAGGGTGGTTTGGGCGGAGTGGTTATGTTCGTAAAGCGCCAGCAACAGGTCGGCCAGCTCGCCTTCCAGGATCTTTTCCAGGTTGTGCGCGGTGAAATGAATACGGTGATCGGTCAGCCGGTTTTGCGGGAAATTATAGGTGCGAATGCGTTCACTGCGGTCGCCACTGCCGATCTGCGAGCGGCGCGATGCGCCGGCCTGGTCTTCCGCTTCCCGCCGCTTCAGCTCCAGCAGGTGCGCACGCAGGACGCGCATGACCTTGGCCCGGTTCTTGTGCTGGGAGCGCTCCTCCTGGCTGGCCACCACCAGTCCCGTGGGCAGGTGGGTAATGCGCACGGCGGAATCGGTCTTGTTGACGTGCTGGCCGCCGGCGCCGGAGGCGCGATACACGTCAATGCGCAGGTCTTCCGGCTTGATTTCAAGCTCGTCCATGTCCTCGGCCTCGGGTAGAACGGCCACCGTGGCGGTGGAAGTGTGAATGCGCCCGGACCCTTCCGTGACGGGAACACGCTGGACACGGTGGGTTCCGCCCTCGAACTGTATGGCGCGGAATACGTTTTCACCCTGGATTGAAAATACAATTTCCTTGTATCCGCCGCTCGCGGAGGGACTGACGGCAATCAGTTCGGTTTTCCAGCCGTTATTTTCAGCATAACGCATATACATGCGCGCCAGGTCCCCGGCAAAGAGCGCCGCTTCGTCACCGCCCGTACCAGCGCGGATTTCCATGATTGCGTTGCGTTCGTCATTTGGATTTGGGGTTCGGAGTTCAACCAGCAGAAGTCGTTCGGCTTCCGGCCGGTCCATTTCAGCCTTGGCGAGTTCCTCTTTGGCCAGGGCCTTGAGTTCGGGATCGGTGCTGTCCAGGGCAATCAATTCCTGATGCTCGCGGATATCCTTCTGCAGGCGCGCCAGGGTATTGGCCCTGGCCAGGATTTTTTTCAGGCGGGCGTGGGATTTCAGCAGGTCACGCAATTTGCGCGGGTTCTCGGCGGCGGCCGTGGCCAATTGTGCCTCGCGCCCGGCGACCCGGGCGGTCAGGGCTTCGAGGAATGCGGGGGCAATGTCCATGGGAAAATTTTCGATTGCCGAATGGGGCGCTATCCGGAACGCAATGGAACAAATCCTATGCGCAGGGCGCAAAAAGGGCCAGGTGGCGCACGCACCGCCCCTGGCCATTTTAACGCCCCGGCGCTATTTTCGGCCATAGCGCTTTTTGAATTGTTCCACGCGTCCGGCCGCATCAACATATTTGGCCGTGCCCGTATAGAAGGGATGACAGGCGGAACAGGTGTTGATCTGCATGTCCTTGACGGTTGAACGGGTATGCACCACGTTCCCGCAAATGCATGTGATCGTGGTGTCTTGATATTTCGGATGGATTTTTTCTTTCATGTCCTCGTCCTCTCCGGTTCTCACTGCAAGCGCAAGGCAACCATTGCCAAAAACGACGCATCTAACCACAGCGCCGCCTTGAATGCAAGCACTTTTTTGCTCAGTTCGCGCGGACGCAATGCGTAATGACGCCCGGGAGTCAGTACCGTTATAAGAGGGTTATCCCGGATTGTGATAAAAACAGCGGATGATGGCTGATTTCAGCCGTTTTCCAGGCAAGTCATAAGCGCGGCGATGGCAAACAGGAGGATGCACTCGGTCAGTTCACCGGAAAACCCCAGCAGGTCGCCCGTGACGCCGCCGAAGGCGCGTTTCATCCATTGGGCCAGCAAATAACCTATGATCAACGTGAATACAAACAATACCAACGCGCTGAGTTGGATCAATAGTCCGCACAAGACCAGCGCGCCCATGCCGGCGACAATAAAATGCGATGCGCCCGCTTGTTTAACAAATGCTTCCGCAGTGCCGCCTTCGTTGCGGGCATAGGGCAAGGTCACGGCCAGCAGGACCTGGATCAGGCGCGCGAGAATGAAAGGAACCGGAATCCACGCCCATTGTCCGTATATCGCCAACTGCGAGAACGCGGCAAACTTCATCAGTAACACAAGCACGATGGCCACGACGCCGAATGCGCCGACGTGGTGGTCTTTCATGATTTCCAGCCGGCGTTCGCGGGTGGGGGCGCCATAGAAACCGTCCACTGTGTCGCTCAGGCCGTCCAAGTGCAGGCCGCGTGTGATCCAGGCGGACACCCATACCCCTGCCACGCCGGCGCCCATAGGCCAGGCCAATACGTTGCCCAGTAACCAGATTGTCAGGGTTACCAGGGCGCCGATTAGCGCGCCTACCAGCGGAAAGTAATACAGGGCGTCAGCTATCCGCTCCGCGTCCTTGCCGGGCACGGGCAGGATCGTCAGCGTCCGCATGGCGGTGATGAAACCACGTAGCATTGTTCTAATCTCCAAGTAGCAGTCTTAATACTGGTAAAATGCAAAAGCACTTAGGCCCGGCCGTTGCCGGGCAACTTTTAACTGTAGCCGCGATCGCGGATCGCGGATCCGGGGTCAACGCCCCCGGCTACAACCTCGGATAGCGCTGGGCAAACTTTGTCCGCCGTAGGCGGATCCGCCAATGGCGGAAAATTCCTAAGCATCAAGGTAGCCCTGCCAAAGGCGGCAACTGAAATCCTGGATTCCCGCTTTCGCGGGAATGACAATCAAAGGCATGCCGATTCTGCCTGTCCCGCATAGCTTCTTGACATAGCAGGGTCATTCCCGCGACCTTCCTTCGCCCACCAAAGCGTGTGCTTCGCGGAAGCGGGAATCAAGAATACGTGTAACCTCTAAATTGCTACGTACGTATTTACGCTATTGCCAAAATTTGCTTCAACTTGGCGGCGGTGTCGCGCGCCAGGGCCATATCCGGCAGAACCAAGTCCGGCAGGCGGCTGAATGGAATCATTTCGGCCGTAATCGGTCCCTTGTATTTGATTTTGGCCAGCGCGGCCAGCACGGCTTTCCAGTTGATGTCACCCTTGAGCAAGTCGTCGCCAAAACCGTGGAGCATGCCGCCGCAATCCTGCCGGGCAAAGTTCTTAAAATGCACGGCGGCGATGCGCTTGCCCAGGATTTCAATCCAGTGTTCGGGATAACCGTTGATCAGGCAGTTGCCGACATCGAAATAAACGCCTATACGCCGACTCTTGAACTGGTCCACAAACAGTTTCATGGCCATGGGATCGGTCAGGAACCAGCCCCAGACGTTTTCCAGGGCCATGGTTACTTTTTGTTTTTCGGCTTCTTTTACGCAGGCCCGCAATGAAGCCGTCGCATTTTTCCAAACCGCCGCATACGGCACCACCGGCTTGGAGGGATCCCAGGGCACCGCCACGGCGCCGGGCAGGACCAGCGCGGTCTTGGCGCCAACCCAGGCGGCCACCCGCAGGTATTCTTTGGTAAACTCGACCACTTGGCGGCGTTCTGCGGCATCCGGCGAAGAGAGCGGATGATCCCAGTAAAAACCCGTCGCCAGTGTTTCTATCCGCAGATTCAGACTCTCCGCCTTGGCGCGGATCGCACGGCATTGTGCTTCCGTGATGCCGCGCGGGAATTCACCAACGCCATAGATCAACTCGATGCCGCCAAGCCCCATGGCCGATGCTTCTTCCAAGGCTTGGGCCGCAGGCTTCCTGCCCTCGAATCCACCCAGGACCCAATAATTGATCTGCAGAATGTTGTTCATGATCTATCCCTTTTTTACTACGAAACACGCACCACATTACCGACACCAAATACACGAAATGGATTAAGAACGGTAAACTTCGGGTAGCCGAAAGTTTGGACCTTCTCCCATTTTCGCGCTTTTCGCGTGTTTCGTAGTTTTCTCTTTACGGTTCATTGCCATCATTTAAATCGCACTATCTTTCCTGAGCGGGCTGATTTCATTTCTGCCTCAATGAGCTGAACGCTTCGCAGAGCTGATTCCGGCGGAACGACCGGCGACGCGCAGTTGCGGCGGATACAATCAATGAAATGCTTAAGCTCATGGAAATAGCCATCGCCTTCCGCAACGGGCACCGGCTTGGCTGGGCCTTTGGCCGGACAGAGCCGGAGCCCCTGGGCGTCAAAAACCAGGGACGCCTTTTCCAAGGCAATCCGGAATGTCATGGAGAATGGGAATCCGGCGTTATATTCCCAGGCGCCCTCGGCCTGGACCAGCATGCCCGGCGCATAGTCATAAAAGGTCGTGATGTGATCCAGGGCGCCACGCGCCCCTTTCACGGCACGGCTCAGGACCGAGCGCGGCTGGCCGAGCATATAGAGCACAAAATCCGCATCGTGGATGTGCAGGTCCAGCGCGCAGGCGCCGCTCTTGCGCGGATCCTCCAAAAAGCGCTGCCAGCTCCAGGTCGGCCGCGGGCTCACGCGAGTAAACACGGCACTGATTACTTTGCCGAATTTTTTGCTCACCACCAGCTCGCGGGCTTTTGAATACGCCGGCCAGAACCGGATGCACTGGGCTATAAACAGCCGGCGGCGGGCGGCGCGGGCGGAGGCGATCATGGCAACGGCCTCGGCAGATTTCAAGGCCATCGGTTTTTCACAGATAACGTGATGACCGGACTTCAACGCGCGAATGGCCCAGCGCGCATGGAGATAAGTCGGCAGGGTAATGTCCACGACATCCACCACCGGATCTTTCAGCAGATCGGCGGGATTATCATAAATATGAATGCCGCGCAAGTTCTGGTGCCGACTCGCGCCGCCAATATTGCCGCCAATACCCGACCAATCCCCGGAGCGCTTGCGGGCATCCACGTCGGCAATGGCCGTCACCCTGGCGCCCTTAATTTGGGCATAGGTATTGAAATGCATCTTGCCCATAAACCCCAGCCCGATGATCCCAATGTTCAAACTCATGACCTGACTCCTTTCGGTATTATATTTTTGCTTTGTCCTTTGCATTATGCCGAAGTCGGGAGTGAAGTATTTAGCAGACAACGTCTTTTTTGTCGCAATTCGGATCACGCGCCGCTTGACTCCCTAAGGCGCGTTTTGTTAACGTTATTGAATGGATGCAGTCGTCACACGGTATGATCCGCCGGTATCCTTGATACCGTGTCCGGTGGAAACCATCACTGGCTTCTGGCGCTTTATTCGCAAACCCCATTTTCACTGGCACGGCCGTTCACTGCCGGGACATGTCGTGCAACTGGTCGTCTCCGGATCTTACCGGCTGGTTACGGACGGCCGCGCATACGATATCAAGAAAGGTTACGTGGTCTGGTACCACGGTCCGGAAGACATCGAATGGGTTGACAATGACGCGGAGGTGGTTTTATTTTCGATCGGATTCCTGGCGCCGCAGATCGAACCACCGCCTCTGGACGTGCGCGTAAGCCGCGCGACGGCGGCCATCCGGCGAAGTTTTTACAAGTTACAGAAAGCATCGCTGGTGAGGGAAGGCCAACAACGCGCACTGGGCATGCATGCGGCGCTTTTTGACATCCTGCATCAAATCAATTCGCCCAGGGTCCATGTGCCGCAAGCGGGACAAAACCATGCGCCCTGGTGGGCAATCGAGTCACAGCTCCGCGAGAAAAAATTATTCCGGCCCACGCTCCACGGGCTGAGCACTCTGGCCGGCCGCAGTATAGCCTCCGTGGTGCGGTTGTGCCGGCGGGCAACGGGCTTGAGTCCTCTGCGGCGCGTGCGGGCCATCCGCATGGAAGAGTCCCGGGCGCTCCTCATGTGCTCGGACCTCAACGTGTCCCAAGTGGCTGAATATCTGGGGTATTCGCGCGTGCACGAGTTGTCGCGCGACTTCAAACGTTACTTTGGCGTGCCCCCCCGCGTGGCAAAATCGAATCCCCATGGGAGGCGCTCATCAAATGTGCGTTCGTCTTACAAGCCGCCTGTATTGAAAAACCGTGCAAGGCCGACATCCCGCTGAACTTGACCGACACAACCCGGGAGACGGGCCAGCCAGAGGCTGGCCCCTACCCATGGATCATCTCTCCAGGCAGGGATCAGCCTCCGGCTGAGTCGGTGTCACAAACGGCCGCACCAAATACTGAGTCTTGTGCAGACAGGAGGAACTTCCTACACTCTCATCAGACAGCCTCGTTCTGACCCTGATAAATACGGAAAGCAGGAATTATGCGCATTGCCGTCGTCTCTGATATCCATGCCAATCTGCAGGCTTGGAATGCGGTCTGGCTGGATATCCGCAGTTCGGCCGTGGACCGTGTGATCAGCCTGGGCGACGCCATCGGCTACGGCCCGAACCCGGCCGAGGTTCTCGAAGCGCTCTATACCTCGGTGGACTATTTTGTGCTCGGCAACCACGACGCCGCCATTTGCGGCAAGATGGACCCTACCCTGTTCAGCGACACGGCCCGCGTCCTGATAGGCTGGACGGCAGACCACCTGGGTCCCCGCGCGATCCAGGAATTGAACACCTGGCCGCTGACGCTGGCCGGTCCGAATTTCCGATGCGCGCACGGCGAATTCGGCAATCCCGAATATTTTCACTATGTCTTTGATCCCGCCGAAACCGAGCCCAGCTGGCAAGCCGTGCCCGAGCCCCTGCTGTTTATCGGGCACACTCACCAACCCTGTCTTTATGTCATCGGCTCCAGTCTCACACCCCACGCGCTCAGCCCGCAGGATTTTATGCTCGAACCCGGCAAGCGTTACATAGTCAACACAGGGTCGGTCGGCTATTCCCGTGATGGTGACCCGCGCGCCAGTTATTGCATTTATGATACCAAAGAAGGCTCTGTATATTGGCGCCGCATTCCTTTCGATCTCGACGCTTACCGCGCCGCGCTGGATGGCGCGGGACTCCCGGCCGAGGTCACCGCCCTGCTCGAGTCTGATCCGCGCAAGGGCCGGCCGCCCCTGCGGGAACTGATTCCGTTTCACCCGCCCAACCGCCCGGAACAAGCGGTTAAAAATACAATTGAAGTTCAATATGTGGACGCATTGCGCCGGCGAGTGCGGCGCTGGCAACTGCTGGCCGCAGGGGCGTTGACATTCCTAACGACGCTCCTGGCCGCCGCCGGCATACTGGGCTGGCGTTATGCGCACCGCGAATTGGATCTCGTCGGCGCGCCTCTGCCAGCCGGTCCTGAGCAAAGTCGAAGGGCAACCGGCATCCAGGATTCGGAGCTCGGCAATAATTTGCTGGTTTTCCAGGAAACAATCGTGCCCGCCGGTCAACCGGTCCCAGGTTGGCACATTCACCTGGGCAACCGTTACCGTCAGCAGGCGGCCTGGGAACTGCTTGCGGATGGACGGCTCGGATGGAATTTGCAGTCGGGAAGCGCAAGCGAACTGTGGATTGCCTCGCCCTTGATTTCAGTGGCGCCGGACATGAAATTCACCCTGCAAGGCCGTGTCTGGAAGAGCGCTGATTTCAAGGGATCCCTCGCCGTTGTTGTTTCCCTCGTGCGGCGCATCAAAACCGGCAACGAGATTTCGGAGCGCACCGAGGTAATCGAACGCTTCGTGGTTAAAGAACCCACCCGCGTCCGGAGCGATGGATGGTCACTGGTCAAGCAGACGTTCGAAATTCCCGCCCGCGCCGAGGCGATCAGCATCCAAATCCGCGGCCGCTTTCAAGGCTCCGCATCCCTGTGCGACCTCAACCTGGAACAGAAGAAATGATATACTCCTGCTCCGCGCATGAGCACACAGAACGGGAATGGACTGCGGTTGATGGCGCATGGTTGATGCGGCGACAGCACCGCACGGCATAAAACACGTCGCTTTACTCCGCTCCGCCTTTGATGTGCCGTTGTTTCACCTTGATTGCCCAAGGTCCTTTGCGTAATCTTTACCTGTATGAAAACCGCATTGGAGATCATCTGCAACGGGGCCGCCGAGCGCCACTGCCAAATACTGCTGATTGGCGGCTATGCACTGCCGGTGTTCGATGTGGTTCGGCAGACGGCGGACGTGGATTCTCTGATTGCAGACGCGGACGAGCGGATTCTGCATGATATCCTGATCAAGGCGGGTTATAAGGAACGACAGCGGACTGAGGCATTCGTGCGCTACACGCACCCGTCGGCGGTTGCGCTGGATATTGACGTAATGCTGGTGGACCAGGACACATTCGACAAAATGCTTAAACGTAGCTCGGAACACCAAGTAGGATCCGTTAAAGTGCGCATTCCCTGTCTCCCCCATCTGATTGCCCTCAAACTGCACGCCATCAAAAACAATCCAAAGCGGGAATTAAAGGATCTGGGCGATATCATGGCGCTTTTGGAGGCGAATCCGGAAAAAGTGTCACAAAACGAACTGCGGCGAATCTGCAAGCGCTATGGCCCCGCAGGGATCTTTAACCGACTGGAGAAATATCAGTGAACGACGATCTTAACCTCCAGATACGGGGCAGCATGCCTGACATGAAGCCCAAAAGACTTCGGCCCGAGGCGTTCGACAGGTGGGTAAATGAAACCATCCGCATGTATTCGTCGCGGATGTCCCTCCACCGCCGCCACGCCCAGGCATCGCGGCAACCGGCAAGACAACGTTTCCGTATCGTGTAAATCGCAAGCCGGATTCCGATAACCCACCCGCGGCCGCTTTCAAGGCGCCGCCTCCCTGTGCGACCTCAGCCTGGAACAGAAGGATTAAGACAGACGTCGGACGCCAGATGACAGCCCGGAAAAGAAGAAAGGCAATGTTTCGTCCAATGTCCGGTATCCGGCTTTCCTATCTTTCTGGCCGGCGTCTGGCGTCTGACTTAAATTACTGCACGCCGCGGGCAATCATGGCCTGGACAATCTTTTCCAGGGCAATGCAATAGGCCGCCTGGCGGAGGGAAATTTTTTTGGCGCCGGCCATTTCCTTGACTTGCGCATACGCTTTGCGCAGGCGGGTAAAAAGCCGGGTATTGACGTCCTCTTCCTCCCAATAAAACCCTTCGCGGTTTTGCACCCACTCGAAGTAGGACACGATCACGCCGCCGGCATTGGCCAGGATGTCGGGCGCCACGATAACCTTGCGCTCTTCCAGAATTTTGTCGGCCTCCGGCGTGGTGGGACCGTTGGCGCCCTCAACAATCAGCTTGGCCTTGACGTTCGCCGCATTTTCTACCGTAATCGTGTTTTCCTTGGCACAGGGCAACAGTACATCACAGGGATAAGGAATAACATCATCTAACGGTTTTCCACCGGGGAAGCCTTCAATGCCGCCGGTCTGGTCGCGGTATTTAACCATCTCGGGCACGTTCAGCCCTTCGGGATTACAGGCGCCGCCCGTAATATCCTGAATGGCTGTGACCTTGAGGCCGCGCTCAAAACAATCCAAGGCCGCATGCGCGCCCACGTTGCCGAATCCCTGCACGCCCACGGTATAATTTTTAAGGCCAAGGTCCTTGACCGCCTCCAGCATGGTGCAGACTACGCCGCGGCCAGTGGCTTCCTTGCGGCCCAGTGAGCCGCCCAAGGCAATCGGTTTGCCGGTGACCACACCGCGGGCAACGTCGCGATATTTGCGATATTCGTCGTAAATCCAGGCCATTTCCCGGGCGCTGGTGCCCATATCGGGCGCGGGAATATCAATGTTGGGCCCAATGTCATTTACCAGCCGGGAGGTATATTTACGCACCAGCCGCTCCAGTTCTGTCACCGATAATGTCTTGGGATCCACCGTGATCCCGCCCTTGGCCCCGCCGTAGGGAATGCCGACCAGGGCGGTTTTAAGGGACATCCACAAGGCCAGCGCCTTGACTTCATCCAGGTCCACGTCGGGATGGAACCGGATGCCACCCTTATAACAGCCCAGCACGTCGCTATGCTGGATGCGATAGCAGTTAAACACCTTCAGCCCGCCGCGGTCGAGCTGGACCGAGGCCCGGAACATAATCACCTTGTCCGGAATACGCAGGCGCTCCATGATTTCCTGCCCTTGGAAGCGCTTGTTGAAGTTCAGGATATCGGCTGTTTTCTGCACCAGGCTGATTGCATTATCCAAGACATTTGCCATAACACGCTCCTTCGCTTTTCTTGTTTATATTACCACGGAAATTTAATAACATATGCTGGTGTGGAGTGCAAGGGGAAACAGACCCTCCTCGCCCAAGTGGCACGGAGGGCAGGCGAAAGACCAGGCTTCGCTTAAGGACTACGCCCTGGCAAGCGCCAGAGGACGGCCGGCAGGGACGCCGGCCGCCACCTTGAAAGAACTTTTGTGATGAATGCATAAGGTGGCCGTCGACCTCCGGGCGGCGGCAATTTCGGGTTGCGGGCACAATCCGCATTAGAATTACCAATACAATGCAACTGGAAGAACTCAAACAGAAGCTGGCACAATCCAGCCATCCGGACAGCCGGCGCTTTCATGCGCTGATGGCCCGCCGGGTTAAAACCATCCTGATGGTATCAACCCAGTACGAGGCGTTCAGCCTGTCCTGGGACGGAAGCCTGACCGAGGACATTTATGGCGCCTATTCGCTCCTGCATCTGCAGAACGTGCCACAAATTACCACGGTCACATCCGGCCAGGAAGCCCTGAAAACACTTCAAAGTGAAAAGTATGATTTGGTCCTGGTCTCCTCCAACCTGGCGGACATGACGATTGCCGAATTCGGCCAGGCCGTGAAAACTGCCGTGCCGGGTCTGCCGGTGGTTATGTTGATTTTTGCCCTCGGCGGCCTGCCGGCTGTGCCAATTACGGCCTATACCGGCGTGGACTACGTCTTTGCATGGGCGGGCAATGCCAAGGTTTTGCTTTCAATCATCAAATTAGTCGAAGATGCCCTTAACATTGACCGGGATATCCAGATCTGCCGTATCGGCGTAATCATGGTTATCGAAGACTCCATTAAACAGTATTCTTTCTTCCTCCCCCATCTCTATGCCCTGCTAATGAAGCAGGCGTTTGCCCGCGTGCCCTACGGTATTGACGAGAACGAACGCCAGTTGCATACGCGCACACGTCCCAAGGTCGTGCTGGCACAGACCTTTGCGGAGGCCGAAACGCTCGTGGAACGTTACAAACCGTTTCTGCACGGCGTAATTTCCGATCTCCAGGTAGCCATGGAAGGCAAAAAAGGCCAGGAAACCGGCACGTCTTTTTTGCGCCGCCTGCTGGACACGATCCCCGGCCTGCCAATCCTGCTCATGTCGGCCGACGAAACGGCGTCAACTGTGGCACACTCGCTGGGAATCGAGTTTATGGATAAAAATTCGCCGCGCTGTGTCCGGCAACTGGAAGACTTTTGCATGGGTAACCTGGGATTCGGCGATTTCGTCTTCCGCGATCGTCATGGCCGTGAGATCCTGCGTGCCCGCAACCTGCGCGCGTTCGAAGACGCCCTTCATACAGCGCCGGAAGAGGCCATCGAATTTCACAGTCGGCGCAACCAGTTTTCACATTGGTTGTTGGCCCAGGGCGAGGCCGCCCTGGCGGAACTTATCCGTCCCCTGCAGGCATCGGACTTCAAATCATTGGCCGATTTGCGCGAATTCATGTGCACGGCCATCCGTCTGGCCCGGCGTGAAAAACACCGGGGAATCATCGCGGATTTCCGCGCCGACGATTTTGAACCCGAATACGCCTTTTTAATGACGGGGCGCGGCAGTCTGGGCGGCAAGGCCCGCGGCCTGGCCTTCATGTTTAACCTGTTTGCCCGGCATTTTCCAGACAGCCGCATAGGCGGCATGGAGATCAAGTTCCCCCACACGCTCTGCATCACAACCGATGCGTTCGACGAGTTCATGGCCATCAATGCGCTGGAGACCTTTGCCGTGGAATGCCAAAGTGACGCGCTGTTGCGCAAGCGCTTTCTGGGAGCTCATTTACCGGATGGCCTCTTGCAACAACTGCGCGCTTACATCGAGCGCGTCCACGTTCCGCTGGCGGTGCGCTCCTCCAGTCACATGGAAGACTCTTCCAACCAGCCGTTTGCCGGCCTTTACCAGACCTGCATGTTGCCCAACCACAACCCGGATACCGCCGTCCGCCTGGACCATCTCTGCCAGGCCATCAAATTAGTTTATGCCTCCATTTTCAAGACATCCGTTAAAAGTTACTTCCAGACGCTCAAGCTCAACACGGAAGAGGAAAAAATGGCGGTCATTGTCCAGGAGCTGGTAGGCCGGCGTTATGGTGATTTGTTTTATCCCGCGATTTCCGGAGTCGCCCAGTCGTTTAATTACTATCCTTTCGCGCGCATGGAATCCGAGGACGGCGTCGCCTCCGTGGCCCTGGGCTTCGGCAAAATGGTCGTGGAAGGCGGCGAGACCCTGCGGTTTTGCCCGCGTTATCCCACCATCCTGCCGCAAGCGGCCACAACCCAGGAGATGCTCCAGGTTTCCCAGAAGCAGTTTTACGCCCTGAGCCTAAGTGACGCCCCCCTGAACTTCGCATTCGGCAAGGGATCGGATTTGCGTCTGTTCGGACTAAATCGGGCGGAACAGGATCAGACCCTGCACGGAATCGCCAGCGTTATTTCACAGGAAGACGACTGCCTCGTGGACGATCTCGGCGTGGCGGGCCGGCGGGTCATAACCTTTGCGCCGATCCTCAAGCGCAATAGTTTCCCCCTATGTGACATTCTTAATGATCTGCTTAAGATCGGCAAAACCAGCATCGGCTCCGACGTGGAAATTGAATTTGCGGTTAATATGGATTTTCTTCCCGGCACACAACCGGAATTTTATCTCCTGCAAATCCGGCCAATGGTCACTTCCCGGGAACGCCTGGCACTGAAGGTCGAGGCCCAGCACCTGGACCAGGCTCTGTGCGCTTCCCGTAAAATCATGGGTAACGGCCTGGTCGAAAACGTTTTTGACGTTATTTATTGTCATCCGGATCGGTTCAATTTTGACCGGACGCGCCAGGCGGCCGCAATCATTGGGCGGCTGAACCAGACCCTGCTGAACGAATGCCGCCGCTATGTCTTGATCGGTCCCGGGCGCTGGGGCACCCGCGTGCCATCGCTCGGCGTTCCGGTCAACTGGCAGCAGGTGGCCGGCGCGGCAGTCATCATTGAAACAATTTTCCCGGGCAAACGCATTGATCTTTCCCAGGGCGCGCATTTCTTTCATAATCTGGCCGCCACGGGTATTGGGTATTTTTCAATTCTGCAGACCGATGCGGAAAATTTTGTGCGCTGGGATTGCCTGGAAAAAATGCCGGCCACCTTCGAGGAAGACGGCGTGCGGCACGTCCGCGCCCTCCAGCCAATGACAGTGTTCATGGACGCCTTAAACCACCGCGGCGTGATCGCGCCATCGGAAGGAATCGTGCGGGCGGAATAAGACGGACGACGGATGACAGACGACGGATACCAGACACCAGACAATGGAGATTGCTGGCAAGAAAGCGATTTACTTTGCCGACGGTTGCGCTATAATTTAACAATGATTCAAAAAATAATACGGAAACGCGTCTTGACTGATTCCTCAACCGGTAACGACTTGTCCTTTTGGTTGACTCGTTCGCCGGCTGAGCGGATTGCCGTGGTCGAAGTCTTACGCCGTCAACACCATGGAAGTACAAACCGACTTCAGAGATCTGCTCGCGTTATTGAACGAGCACAAGGTTGAATACCTGATTGTCGGAGGATATGCCCTGGCCTTCCACGGCGCCCCCCGCTTCACAGGTGATATCGACATCTTCGTGCGTCCCGATTCCGAGAATGCCCGGCATATTCTTGATGCGCTGGCAGTTTTCGGCTTCAAGTTTCCCAACTTGACCGTAGATGATTTCGAGAACCCAAACAAAGTCGTCCAGCTTGGAGTGCCCCCTGTTCGAGTCGATTTACTCACATCGATCACCGGCGTTTCTTGGGAGGAGGCCGAGGGATCCAAAGAGCCCGGAACCTTCGGAGACGTGCCGGTTCATTATCTCGGCCGAGAGCAATACATTGCCAACAAGCGGGCTACGGGCCGCAAGAAGGATCTTGCCGACATGGAGGCGCTCGGCGTAAGCGCTTAAAGGAATTTGAAAATGGTTTCCTTATGCTTGTGACCAGGCAATTCGATGAATTCAACACCCCGTCATAATTCCGACACCGGCCGGCGGGTGAAAGTCTGCCTGGCACAGATCCACGTTCTGCCCGGCCAGCCGGCGGCCAATACGAAAACGATGCTTAAGGCCATCGCCTCCGCCAAGGCCAAGTCCGCGGAACTGGTTGTGTTCCCGGAGATGGCCATTCCGGGCTACCTGTTGGGCGATGCCTGGGAACGGAACGCCTTTTTGCGCGAGTGCGAGGCCTGCGGCCATCAAATTCGCGCGGCCTCCCAGGGGTTAGTGGTTGTGTTTGGCAACGTCGCCCTCGATTGGCACCGCCGCAACGAGGATGGGCGCGTGCGCAAATACAACGCCCTGTTCGTGGCGGAGAACGGGCGATTTATCGGTCCGCGCGGCGGAACCTATGAATTCGTCGTCAAGACGCTCCTGCCCAATTACCGGGAGTTTGACGACAGCCGCTACTTTTACGACCTGCGCCGGTTGGCCGCGGAAGAGGGCAAGCCGCTGGAGCAGGCGCTGGCGCCGGTAATCACTGAGCGCCTGGCCTTAGGATGCATCTTGTGCGAGGACGCCTGGGACGCGGATTACGGTGTTTCCCCTCTGGAAATGCTGAAGCGGCAGGGCGTGGACCTGTTCGTTAATTGCAGTTGCTCGCCCTTTACACTGGATAAAAATGCCAAGCGCAACCGGATGTTCGCCGCCCACGCCAAACGGCTGGCAAAGCCGCTCCTTTACGTCAACAGCGTGGGCATCCAGAACAACGGGAAAACAGTCTATACGTTTGACGGCGCTTCCTGCATTTACGATGTCCACGCTCATCAGATCAGCCTCCCGGCACGGTTCGAAACCGGTCTCCTGCAGGCCGATATTCCTCTGGACCGTCCTGAATTCGGGACACCCATTGACGCGCGCGCCGATGGCATCGCCGATATTTATCAGGCCCTGGTGTTCGGCGTCCGGGAATTCATGCGGATGTTAGGGATATCCCGGGTGGTGGTGGGTGTTTCCGGCGGCATTGACTCGGCCGTAACGGCGGCATTGTATCGCCGAATCTTGAGCCGCGCGAACATCCTGCTCGTGAACCTGCCCAGCCGGTTCAACTCGCCGACCACCATTGTCCTGGCGCGCAAGCTGGCCGCCAACCTGGGTTGTTATTATGCCGAGTTGCCGATCGAGAAAAGCATCCGCTTGACAACGGCACAGGTCAACGGCCTGACGATTGCCAGTGCGGACGGCAGTTTGCGCACGACACTCCGGTTAAACAACTTCATGGTCGAAAACGTGCAGGCGCGCGACCGTTCGTCGCGTCTGCTGTCCGCACTGGCCGCGGCCTTCGGCGGCGTTTTTACCTGCAACGCCAACAAGGCGGAAGCAACGGTCGGATACTCCACGCTCTATGGCGATCTGGCCGGCTACCTGGCCGCGCTGGCGGATTTATGGAAAGGCGAGGTTTTCGCCCTGGGCCGTTACTTAAACAAGGAAATTTTTCGGCGGGAAGTGATCCCGTCGGGATGTTTTGACCTGACACCCTCGGCGGAACTTGGTCCGGCGCAGGCCGTGGATCAGGGTTTGGGCGATCCGCTGATTTATCCTTATCATGACCGTTTGTTCGCCAGTTGGGTGGAAGCATGGCAACGCACAACACCCGAAGAGATCCTGGAATGGCACCTGGCCGGCGCGCTGGAAAAGCAATTAGGTTACGCGGGCAAGATTGCGGATCTCTTTCCCTCGACCCGGAAATTTATCGCCGACCTTGAGCGCTGGTGGCGGCAATACAATGGGATGGGCGTGGCCAAGCGCATCCAGGCCCCACCGGTGCTGGCCGTCAAGCGGCGGGCATTCGGCTTCGATCACCGCGAAGCCCAGATGGGCGTCTGGTTCAGCAGACGGTACCTGGAATTGAAGAAACAGGCCTTGACACGCTGAATTCAACATCAACCGAATAAAAAAGACACTGGCGTCCCACAGGGACGCCATGGGCTGTGGACTGTAGGCCGTAGGCTGTGGGTCGGAACAGAATAAACACAGATGGGAAAAACCGGAACTGCGGTTTTGATAATGGTCCTTCATAGCCCTCGGTTTTATTGGGGTTT
>JBDRJR010000029.1:0-7587 GCA_043814705.1 Verrucomicrobiota bacterium
CAGCGAGTAGATGGACCAATACCCGTTGCGATATACGGCCAAATCGGCCTTGCGGTCCCCATCATAGTCGCCGGGCACCGGTGTGCAATCCGCCCCGCCCCATTCGCCCGCGTTGGCCAGGATGAGTCCGTTGGCCAGCGAATAGATGGACCAATAACCATCACGGTAAAAGGCCAGGTCAGCCTTGCCGTCACCGTCATAGTCACCCGGCACTGGAGTGGCATTCGCGCCGCCCCATTCGCCGGCATTGATGGCAATGATCCCATTTACTAACGAATAAATGGACCAGTAGCCGGCACAATACGCGGCCAGGTCGGATTTGCCGTCGCCGTCATAGTCGCCGTCCACGGAAGCGTTCAATTCAGCGCCCATGGCCTGACCATACAGGCCTTCGCTGGTGCCCACCATCAGATCATCCCAATAGAGAACGCTGATCTGCGTGCCGGCCGGATAAGTCAGCGCGGACGACGTCTGCCATGTAGATCTGCCCGGCGGCAAGTAATACAGGCTGACATCCACGGCCATGACCGGCAAATCGTTGGTATTGCTGTCTTCGCCAACAGTTATCACCGGCCCCCGTCCGTTTACTATTTGCGAGGTCGTCGGTAAGCCTGAGGTGGCGACTTCTGCCCAAGTGACGCCCGAAGCCGCGCGATAATAAACCTTCAAGGCATAACTTGAATCCTGGCCGCTGGCATAGACGCCCCCCTCCGAATCCTCCGCCAGGTTACGGATACCGACTGCATCCGTCAGTTCGCGTGTTGCGTCCGTCGCGGTCACCTGATAGACGCCGCCGGCACCGGTGGCCAAATCATAAGCGACCGCCACCAGCAGGGTGCCGTCGCTCATGAGCAGGACGTCGTTGACGTCAACCTCGCTCATGGCCTGCGCCCAAGTTGTGCCACTGTCACTGCTAATCAGCAATCCGCCGCGTGTCGTCCCTTGATCGTAAAACCCGGCAACCACGATTGAGCCCGCCGCCTGAAGCGACGAGAAATAGCCGCCACCCTGGAACCCGTTGGTATTGCCGTCAATATCCCATTTTCTGGTCCAGTTCGTGCCGCCATCCGTTGTCTTGTAGATGCGACAATTGCCAGCATACACGGTATTGCCGGTGGTGTCTTGCTGGTCAATGGCAATGGAATAAAACGGCGCGCCGTCACCAGTCGGAAAAATGCCGTTGGGCGTCCAGTCCAACGCCATGGGCGTTCCGGTGCCCTTGCGCAATCCGGACTTGGAAGCCGTCCAGGCCAGAGTCTTGGCCGCGTTCATATCCAGGTCCTGGATTTGCACGGCCTCCAAGCCGTAATCAATTTCAAAAAGATCGTGCCCGCCATTGGTTGAGGCGCCAATACCCTGGTCGGTGGTAACATATACAATCATCGGCTCGATGGCATCGGCAACGACCACGCCATCGTTGGCGTGGGTTTCGTATGTGCCGAATTCCGCGATGATCTGCCAGGAGCCGGCGACGCCCTTGTTGGTACTGACCGCCGTGCCGAAATAGACATGATAATTATTGGTGTCGCCGGCGCATTCCAAATTACCGCCGGTCGTGCCGCTTTTGCCGGTATCAACCGTAGTCCACGACGCGCCATCATCGTCGGAATAGACGCAGACTTTGTTGCCGCCAGAACTGCCCGCAATAAACAACCGGCCATCCGGACCGATGCCGAAGCGTTTGTCGCCGATCCATGACGATATTACGTTGGTCACGGCCACACTCGAGAACGTCGCACCGGAAAGCACATTAAAGGCGCCGGAAGATTTGATCAAACCGTTAGTGCTGTCACAATCATAGATATAGACACACTGATTGGTGGGATGGACAAGCAGGGCACGGGTGTTAACGCCGCCGGCGCCGCCGACGGTAATTGGGGAACCGGAAGATTGGGTAAAATCGCCGCCGGCGTCAATAACGCCGAAGAACAGCTGATTGGAATCGCCCATATTGCCGATGGCCAGCAGGGTGGAGTCGCGAATGAGGATAGACTTAAAACTCGGACCAGACGGCACTGGCGGCGCCGGCGGATCCGGTTGGGTAACTTGTCCAACGATATTGGTCACGCGCGTTCCGGCGGCGGTCGGGTCACAACTGAACAAACCGGCGTCATCCACAACAAACAACCGGCCGGAAGCCGGATGGCCGGCAATACCGCTGACCTGGCCGAAATTGGCCTGGGCATCGAAATCGGGAACCACCGTAAACCTGAAATTATTGGTTGCATAGGACACGGCCAGGGAATGCTCCACATCGCCATAGAAAACGGAATTGGCGCTTTCCGTAGCGGCAAAGACACGGGAGACGTTCGGTTGATCGGTCAGCTCAATGGAATTGACGGCGCAAACACGCCCGCCATAAATCGCCTGAATCTGCGGCAACGTGTTTGTGGCCTCTTCTGCAACAGCCAAGCCCGGCGCCGCCAACACGGCCGCCATGCACAATCCCGCCAAAAACACCTTGCCGCTTCGTGTTGCATCTGTTCGCATGATATTTTCCCCTAAATTCGCAACAGGTTTTACTGTTACTTTGTTTTATCCGACGCGCTGTTATATCCGTTTAGCCAATTGAATAAAGATTTTTTGACAGGATTACCCAGCCTTCGTCCGGCAACAGCCGGACTACGGCTTGGCAGGCAGGAGACATGTTGTTTCCTGTCAATCCTTTGGATTCAGTTGGTCAACTGTCAAATTTTTCTCTTCACTTCCACTTTGGCGACGCCAAGTAACTGCTGAGCCAGAATTCAGTAGTCAGTAGTCAGAATAAAGACGCCGGTAATTAGAGTTTGAAGCTTTGGCATGTGGTCAAAGGCCCTCCCGCTTAATCGGGATGCATTTTCCCGGCTATACTGTATTCTGACTCCTGAATTCTGGCTTCCTTGCTGAATCGTTAGGATAATCCTGTTATCCTGTCAAATTCCCTTCGGATGGCTTAATGGTTACAATCTGGCTCCATCGGCATCCAGTCCACAAATGACCATCCACAGGCAATAAATTCACCGCACTGGGGTCCAGCCCGGCCCGCCCCAGGGACCCTCGTTATTGAGAATAAGTCCGTTCACCAATGAGTAGATTGACCAATAACCGTCGCGGTAAAAAGCCAGGTCGGACTTGCCGTCGCCGTCATAGTCGCCCGGCACCGGAATGGCATCCGCGCCGCCCCACTCACCGCCTTCAAACAGGATCAGCCCGTTGGCCAGCGAGAAGATGGACCAATAGCCATTGCGATAAAAGGCCAGGTCGGCCAGGCCGTCGCCGTCATAGTCGCCCGGCACCGGTGTGCAATCCGCGCCGCCCCACTCGCCGCCTTCAAACAGGATCAGCCCGTTGGCCAGCGAAAAGATGGACCAATAACCGGCACGGTAAAAGGCCAGGTCAGACTTGCCGTCACCGTCATAGTCGCCCGGCACCGGTGTGCAATCCGCGCCACCCCACTCGCCGGCATTGACCTGGATAATGCCATTATCCAGCGAGAATATGGACCAATACCCGTTGCGATAGAAGGCCAGGTCGGCCTTGCCGTCGCCGTCATAGTCGCCCGGCACCGGCGTGCAATCCGCACCGCCCCACTCACCGGCATTGATGGTAATAATCCCATTTACTAACGAATAAATGGACCAGTAGCCGTTACAATACACCGCCAGGTCGGACTTGCCGTCGCCATCATAGTCGTTAAACACACTGGCAATTTTTTGGCCGATTTGGGCGGCAACGGGACTATGGAATGTGAATTCAAATGTCACCAAATAACCGGCATCGCCATCGGCATTGTAATAGGCGTAATTCGTCGCACCGCCCTCGACCCATTCAAATGTCGTCGTAACCGCGGTAGTATCGCCTTCACTTTCGCCGGCGGCATTGAAGTGCGTGGTCCAACCCGTCAGCAATTCCGCGGCTTGCTCCACGGGAATGCCCCACGTTTCCAGCAATGTTTCAGGAAGAAAGGCCTTAAGGTAGCTGGTTTGATTAGTTTGGCCATTCACTTTCAGCCCCACGCCGATCTCATCCTCCTGCGGACCCACGTCCAGATAATGCGCGGTCGTGCACATAAGCATGCCTGCCATCTCCTCCGCCTCCTCGGGGTCCATGAACAAGGGCGCACAGCCGACGTGTGCCAAGTAATTCGTCGTATAACCATTACGCCACGGTGAACAACTAACCAAATCCACTACCAGATTGCCGCTTCCTGCCGGGGCATCCTGACTGTCCGGAGTCCACACGAAACGCACAATTTCGCCAAAGCCCATGATACTGGTTGGGCGCGCATGCAAATTCATGTCAAACCGGAACGGTGTGCCGCTCGGCTTATATGCACCAGTATCCATGTAGGCAATATCCATTTGTTCTTCAGACACATACACCGGATTCGTATTGTTCATAAGGTTCAAAGGTGTGCTGATTGTCCCGGCCTGGTTATTCACACCAATGCTGTGCACAAAAACCTTGTTGGTATCAATATTCTCAAACGTCCCGGCTGGGTCATACGCCAAATCAGTGGAACTTACATCAACAGCGACTTTCGCGCTGTTTAATGTTCCGCCGATTGTCCGGGCCACGGTTACGGCTGTGGCGCTTACGTCCTGGCCCATGGTCACATAGTCCATGGCCACAACCGATACAATAAATTCGCCGGTAAAATAAGGATTCCAGGACGTATTTGTCCAGTAACAGATGCCTTGAGTAACATCCTCCTTCAAGGCTGGAAAATAAGGAGAAAATGTGAGGACCTCGGGCGGGAATACCTGGCCAATCAGGTTGTCGGCGGATTTGACATTTAACGTCACGTAGCACACATCTGTAATATTTGATGCTCTGATCGTGGCCGTCACCGTAACATTGCTGCCATCGGCATTAGTGGCTCCAGCAACACCGAATTCCGTGATCCAAATCGAGGCCGGTATTGCTTGAGCGCTGATCGCCAACGCCGCCAACAAACTGGTGAGAACGACTGCTGTTTTCATTCTGCTCCTCCTGTGGTTGGATTAAGTAAACAATGACGGGTTCAAACAAAAAACGATAATTTCTTCCAAATGATTTATATATGCTGTTTAAAATTTACCATTTCCGGCAATTATGTCAACTCTTTTTTATTTCTTTTTTTATTTCTGTTTTTATTTCCCGAGGTTCCGGCCATTGAATTACGCAAAGCGTTCATTTGCAACGGCTTTTGCCTCAATCACCGCTCAAGGGGGCAGGCGTTACAGCCGTTCCGTCCGCACCGTCCGGAATCGGGTGTCCGGTAAAATGCATCCGTGCGACCCGCGTTTGTTGCAGAGCGCCACAGGCCGCGGCATTGTTGGGGTTAAACGCCAGCGCTTTTTTCAGCAGGACATAAGCCTGGTTTAAATGGGGACACGCGTCAGATGATTGCAGGATGCCTTGTAACAGGTGCGCCATGCCGCCAATAGTATAAGTCTGATCTGAAAAGAAGCCGGGATATCTAAGCATTGCATTAAACACATCTTCCGCCTGGCGAGCGTATACAAGCGCTTCTGAAATGCAGTTTTTGGCCGCCAGTTCCTGGGACTTGATAATGTAAAGCCCGCCAAGGTTAATCAGCTTGTGGGGTGAGTAAGGATCGTATTTTAGGGCGGCTTCCACCGCGTGAATTTTATCATCCACCGTAACGGGAATCTTTCGACCCGTATAGTTGGCGTAAATCTGCGCGCGGTATTCTTGCAGGCGGACGTTCCATGTGTAGTAGGCCATGGATTTGCACAGATATAGAAGGGTTTGTTCGTCAAATCGGCCGGAAGAGGCCAGCGCGATTGCTATTTTCAGGTACTGGTCGCCCTTTCTACGCGACCAGTCGTCCCGGAATACGGCCCAACCACCCGCAACAACGGCTATGGTCAACAATAGATAAACAAAGCGGGGTATGGTTAATTTAACATGTTGGAATTTTCCGCTTGAGGATCCGCCCACAGCGGGCAATCCGGGTAACCGCGCCCCTGAGGGCGCGGATTCTTCCGGTGGCCACGGGCTCACGCCCGCGGCTACATGAAACAGTCGCCGCCCTTGGCGGCCTAATTCATTCTGTGGTCCCACGCCAGGCTTCTCCACATGCTTGCCATATAGGCCGGTGATTATACCGGCAAAACTCCACAGCAGGATGGGCGCCAGGGGAAGCTGTAAAGGAAAATCCATCAACGCATTGATACCCAACCCGACAATTCCAGTCATCAGACAAAGCGACAGCAGACGGGGCTCATAGATTCTGGCGCTGGTTCCGATCCGCCAAGTCATCAGCAACAAGGCCAGGAAGACGCCAAGCAACGCCAGGCCTCCCAAAATTCCCAGTTCCACAAAGGCTTGTTCGAGGTCGTTATGCATCCGGCTTGGGCGCGCATCCATCGAAAAACCGCCGGGCGGCGTCGGGCAGACAGCTTGGTAATAGGCCGGATAAGCCGTATGAAAAGCCCCGATGCCCACACCGTGAAAAGGACGGTCCTTGATCATAGCCAACCCATTCAGATCGTAGGCAATACGTATGCCCAACGTATCGGAATCGTCCTGCCAAGGCATCCGGATAAGACTGCGAACTTGTTCAATTACGCTTGGCAACCCGAGTTTGCCGCGCAGGCTGGCGCCGCCAACGGCCGTGAGACAAACCACGGCCAGCAGGATCAGAACGGTTCTGGTGAAGAAAGTTTTAATGATCTGACGATATTGCTGATGCGACAACAGTAAACTCACGAAAAAAACCGCCGCGCAGAAGGCGGCCAGCCAGCTGGCACGGCTACGGGTATAAAACAAGGTGATCACACCCATGCCAAACAAAAAGGCCGCGGCGAGTTGGACCGGTTTTCTGCGGCTGGACAACATCAGATAAAAAATGGCGGGCAGGGTCAACACCAGGTACGAACCAAATAAATTTTTATTGGCCTGGGTGCCGGCAGGAGGGGCTGTCTGGCAAAAATAATCCAGAAACAAATTATGATGAAAAAAAGGCAGTGTAGCGGCAATGGGCTTATCCATTCCATCCGGAAAATGAACGGCGCGCAACAAGGCGGCAAATCCGGCGGCAACATAATTCCATGGCGGGAAAACGGCCGCCAACCGTGCATCGCTGATGTTATGAAACTGGGCAATACCGATCAGGCAATTAAAACCAACCCCAAACGCCACAATCCACAACAGGTTTGTATACCATGTTTCATGGCGCAATAAATAAATAAACCCGAATATGACGGCATATCCCAGAAAATGCTTTAAAGACCACCAGCTATGATAAGGGCTGAGAGTCCACAACATTGACAGGGATGAAAAAACTCCGAGAAAGACTACCAGCCATATGATCGGTGGCGTGTGGAACACGCTGACATTCCAACGGCCCTTCAGACAGGCTAAAAAAAAGAACGCCGCCAGGATCAGGGCGGTCCAGTGGATCAGAAACCAGCGGGAGTCTCCGGAAACCTCGGCAACGGAAATGTCATAGGACACCGACGCGCGCGCGCGTTAATTTCTGAGCCACTGCACGCACTAATAAGTGAGCCACTCCGAATAACGATAGCCCGTATGAAGGGGGCTATACAACTCTTTTCTGCTCCCTCTCCTGCCCCCCATGGGGGGCAGCGTAGTGCCTAA
>JBDRJR010000030.1:0-12876 GCA_043814705.1 Verrucomicrobiota bacterium
AACAACCATTTAACCGGCGCCAGGCTCAGGAGCGAAACCAGAAGAAACAGAAGTATCATCGAGTTGGGCGCGATGGCGCTCGTCGGGATCCAGGCCTTGCCGGCGGCGCCCTGCGGGCCGCCGAGGCAAATAAACCGGAACATGATGGCCGTGATCATTACTCCAAGAAACAGGAGCATACCGTCACCGGCCAGTTTCTGCAGTCGGCTTGAAAATGGCTCGCTATTCTTGACTTGCGCCTGGTAACCCCGGATTTTTTTTATTGTTTCCGCATCCACTTCCTGGCCGCGTTGCACCAGCACGGTGCCGGCGGACACTAACACCAGGTTTGGCTGTGCCTGGCCTTCGGAATTAATACGGACCGAAGTGACGCGCGCGGGTTGTTTATCCAGATAATGGAAATCAATAGCGGACACAATCGTCACGGGCGATGCGCGCCCGGGCACAAGTCTGATCGGCCCACCTATACCAAGGCTGTGGTGGACAGTCCCAACGCCGTTCCCGACTTCCTGAAGAGTCGGGACCATCTGCAGGAGAAACGCCGCCAGCCATACCAAAAGCCAGTACAACAGGCCAATGGCCGGCTTGTTGACAAAGGCCAAGACACCTTTATCCGGCGCCTGGCCGGAGGGACGCAGGCGCTTGCGGGTGTTCTTAAGGAACAGTCTGGATAACTCGAAAATCATGACGCAAGATAGCGTTGAATGGACGCCGACAGGGTGCGATACACGCGGCCACGGCGTGACAAATTACGATCGAGGGTCGTGATGCGAAATCCGGGATATGGCGATTTAAAATCGCTGGCCGGCACCACGCAGATGCCGGTGGCCGCCAAAAGGTAATCGGCAAACCGTTTATCCATCGGCAGATTCCGTTTCGCAACCACCTTGCGGATGAAGCCGCGCACAGCGGCACAGGCAATGGGCAAGGTCTGCCGGGCATTGAGCGTTTTGGGATCGAACAATGCCATCATATAAAAAGCGCCCTGGACCGGAAGAACACGCAGACCCGGCGTGCGGCTCAGGATGCGGAAAATAGCATTCCCGTTACGTTCAAGTTCAGCCGTGTAACGCGCATTCCAGAGCTTATACTCGGGATGATCATAGATCAGCGGCAAGGCGGTCTGGGGCAAGGTCGTGGAACATACTTCCAGCATGAGCGGCCGCTTGATGCTTTCAAAAAAAGCGGCAAAATCAGCGTCGCAATCGGTGTTGTGGAATTCCATCCAGCCACAACGGGACCCCGGCCAGGGCACATCTTTCGACATTCCGCGCATGACCACCAGCGGAACACGCCGGCCAACCAGTTCGGTCACGTGGACATAGCGGCAACTGTTATAGACCAGCCGGAAATATACCTCGTCGCTGATCAGCATGAGCTGGTATCGCTCCGCCAGCCGAATGATTGCTTCAAGCGTCGCGGCGTCATACACGGCGCCGGTGGGATTATTTGGATTAATCAGCAGAATACCCGCAATTTGCGGATGCCGGCGAATCTGGCGCTCAAGATGCTCCAAGTCCGGATACCAGCGATTATCGGGATCAAGCCGATAACCAATGGAGGCGTCGCCGGCGGCAAAACTTTCCGTGGAACTATGCGCGGGATAACCGGGGCATGGCTGAATAATACGGGAGCCTGGTCTAAGCATCCTGTAAAAAATACTGATGGCACCGCCAAGCCCATTGGTAAAAACGACATGTTCGCCATCCAAACGACTGCAGGGTGAATACCGCCGGGCATGATCGGCCACCCACCGCCGGGTTGCAATGCGCCCGCGGGAATGCGTGTAACCGAAAACAGCGCTACCACGGGCGGCAACCAGATCGGCCACAATACGTTTTACAAACTCAGGCACTTCCCAGCCCTTGGCCACGGGATCGCCGATATTTTCGCCGATAAAGGCCAAGTCCGGATCGAGCGCCCCTACCCGCGCGGCCAACTCCACCATCTCGCGGATGCCGTAAGTCAGGCGGTTGGTATTGGCATTAAAAAGAGTTCTGCGCATGGTTGCACCTAAATGAATTAGGCCCGGCAGTGGCCGGGCAACTTTACCTATGGCGTAATCTCTTGCTCTGTCATTCCCATTCACTCTGAAGCTTCGGAACGAGTGACAATGGGAATCCAGATATTTCTTCTGCCTGCCCGAGCTCGGCCAGGGGCTCTGGATTCCCGCTTTCCAGCCTTCGCAGTCCGGCCTTCGCAGCCAGGAGCTTTGCTCCGGCGGAGTAGGCCCAAGGGCTTTACTACGGCGGAGTAGACCCGCGGGAATGACAGCCTTATTTCTTTGTGCCTTTCTCTTTTGGCAACATTGGAATTTTTACATCAAACCAGTGGCCATCGGTCATCGAAAGGCGCCATGCAACTGTTCCCAAAGCTCCAGGAGCGGCTGGGGAATGACCTTGGTATCGGCCAGAACGGGCATAAAATTTGTATCGCCCTCCCAGCGCGGCACAATGTGCAGATGAATATGGTCTTTCAGACCCGCGCCGGCCGCCGCACCCTGGTTAATTCCCATATTAAAACCCTGCGCATGGACAACCTCACGGAGCCGCGCACAGGCCGCCGCCGCCAAGGCCATCATATCGGCTTGTTCCTCCGGCTGAAGCGCTTCGAAACTATCCACATGCCGGTAGGGGGCCACCATCAAATGCCCGTTGTTATACGGGTACCGGTTCATGATGAGCGCGCACACGGCACTTCGCTTGACAATCAGATGCGCGCGGTCAGCCTCGGATTGAAATGCATCGCAGAGGAAACACCCCGGCTGACGGCAATTCAAAATATAATCCATGCGCCACGGCGCCCATAAGCGTTTCATATCCGTTGATCCTCGCTTGCGTGCGGCCCAATATTTTGAAATACTGCTATACAGCACATTTCTATATAACAGAGTTTCCCGATGCCGGCAAGCAGTTGTTTGCAGGATTGACAATGGACGGCTTGCCATCGGCAACTCGTGGCGCGTGGCGCGCCATTAACCATTGTCCTTTGATTATGAATTTCGATATGCCCAAACACGACCAGACCAAACAAAAGCACGTCTGCCTGATCATCGGTGAAGACGAATTCAGCGCCACGGCGGCCGCCCGCGCGAAAATTGATCATTTTGTCCCACCCGCCGACCAGACCCTGGGACTGGAGATCATTGACGGCCAGGCTGATATTATTGACCAGGCGTTAACCTGTCTGCGCCAATGCCTGGAAGCCATCCGGACAATCGGATTCCTCGGCGGGCGCAAGGTCGTCTGGTTGCGCGGGGTTGATTTCCTGAATGACCCGATTATCGGCCGTAATACACAAGTCCAGGAAACACTGCAAATCATGGCTGACACCATGGCCGGCGGGATTCCCGCGGGACATTTACTGATTATCACGGCTCTGAAAGTGGATGCACGCACTTCCTTTTATAAAGCCTGCGTCGCCCAGGGCGAGTTGGTCGAGTGCAATCTGGCCGAAAAGCCCTGGCAGAGGGACCGCGGCGCCATGACTTTTGCCATGCAGGCGTTCAAGGATGCCGGCCTGCAGGCAGGCAATGAATTGATCGAGTCCTTTGTGCAGAAAGTCGGAACCAATACCCGGCAGATCATGCAGGAAACCACCAAGCTGGCGACCTATCTGGGCGGACGCCACGAGGTCAAAGCCGCGGATATTGACACCATAACCGCGGCCTCGCGCGATTTGTTTGCCTGGGATTTGGAAGATGCCGTAAGCATGCGGGATTTACCCCGCTCCCTAACAGTGCTTCGCCAGCTGTTGTTTCAGCGCATTGATCCCATTCGCCTGATTTCCGGACTGGAAGGGCGTTTCCGCCATTTACTTGTTTTGAGGGAAGCATTGGATAATCGGTGGATCGCGGCCCAGCCGATGGGCCATGGAAACTTCAAATTAACTTTTGCCGATTTGCCGCCCATGCTGGCGGAGCAGTTAAAACAGTCCCTGGCTTCGGAGAAAGGAACGCCCCTGCATCCGTTTGTGGCCGGGAAACTGGCCGGGCAGGCGGGAAAATTCACCTGTCCGGAAATTGATCAGCGCCGTGATTGGCTTCTAACCTCCCGCCGCCAGCTGGTTTCCAGCGTCATCCCGGGCCCCTTGATCCTCGAATATCTGGTTTTGAAACTATGCCGTTCGTAAAACAACAAAAAATCAGAAAGGAATGCGGGTTATGAAAATTGAATTACGGAAAAACTGCGCCTATGCCCTGCTCGTGCCCACCAGTATGGGCGTGCGGATCACCCCGACCAACGGCCAGCCGGTGCACTGCAGTGGAACATTCTTTATGCAGGCTACCAGCGCTGAAACCAACGTGGCCAGTGTCGCGGCTTATCTCGGCCTGCCGGTCAAAGTTCTGACAACCTTTGTCAAAGACAGTCCCATCGCCCGCTTGATCAAGGACAACCTCGCGAGCCGGCATATGGCTTATGAAGGCAAAGAAGTCGCGCAGGGCGGGCCGTGGGGCTATCGCCACCAGTTCAATATTGCCGACAGCGGCTATGGATCGCGCGGTCCGCGGGTGCATAATGATCGCGCCGGCGAGGTGGGCCGCACCCTGAACGTCAAGGATTTCGATTTGGAACGGATTTTTGTCAAGGAGGGCGTGCAAATCGCGCATCTTTCCGGTTTGATCGCGGCGCTTTCGCCCGAAACAGGGGTCTTTTGTCTTGAACTTGCCCGGGCCGCTAAAAAATACGGCACGCGGATTTCCTTCGATCTTAATTATCGCGCCTCTTTCTGGAAGGATCGTGAATCCGAGTTGCGCCGGATTTTTGCGGAGATCGCCGGTGTGGCCGATATTCTGGTCGGGAACGAGGAAGACTTCCAGCTTTGCCTGGGCATCGAAGGGCCCGAAGCCGGCGGCAAGGACATTGCCGCCAAAATCGAAAACTTCAAGGGCATGATTGAACGGGTGAAAAAAGCCTATCCGGATGCTTCCGCTTTCGCCACCACGTTGCGCGAGGTCATCAGCACCAACCGCCACCTTTGGGGCGCCATCATGGCCGAAGGCGCCGATTGGCATGTCGTGGAACCCCGCGAAATAACGGTGCTCGACCGCATTGGGGGCGGCGACGGCTTTGTGGGCGGCATGCTCTATGCAATTTTAAAAGGCTGGACTCCGGAACAATGGATTCAATTCGGCTGGGCCAGCGGCACATTAGCCACAACGCTCATGACCGATTACGGCCAACCTGCCGACGAAGAGCAGATTTGGAGCATCTGGAAAGGTAACGCGCGGGTAAGGCGTTGAACGATCCGCCGCGTTCCTTGCCGTGCGTTTTTCATCCGGTTCGAATGGACTGGCGCGCGCTTGCCCCTGCGCGCGAACGCCCCAATTGGCGCAACGACCATTCCTGCAGAATGCGGCTTTTATCAGTCTGCCGCGCCATGGTGTAACAGATATCCAGTTCGTTCAACACACGCACCAAGACCTGGTCGCAATCCACGGTGACACCTTCCAGACGCAGGGAAGTGGCCAGGCCCGGATCAAGGGTTTTAAAATCATTTTCACAATGGAGCACGTTGACGCCAATCCCCACCACGACAAATTCGATCACGGCACGTTTAATCCGCGGTTCGACCAGGACTCCGGCAATTTTACGGCCATTGAGCATGATATCGTTAGGCCATTTCAGCCGGACCTTGCCCGGCCGCCATTTTTCCAAGGCCCGCGCCACCGCCACCGATGCGCAAATATTCATAAAAACGCCGTCCGTGGCCGACCAACAGGGGCGCAGGAGGACGGATACGTAGACGCCTTTACCGGGCAGTGATAACCAGTGTCGCCCCTGGCGGCCACGGCCGCGCGTCTGGTATTCGGCCACCACCGTCCAGCCTTCCGACGCGCCCTTTTCAGCACGCGCTTTAAGCACATCATTCGTGGAGCCCGTTTTTTCCAGAAATAACAGGGGTTGCCCCAGACGGCAGTTTTCCAGAGCCATTCTGATTTTTTCAAGGCGCCTTTTCATAATAAAACTTAGAAAGGAAGATGGACTTCAGTAGTCAGAATTCAGAATGGCAAGCAAACAAGCTTTCTGCCACATGACCAAGTCCTCTCGCACCACAGGCAGATTCGCCAAGGCGGAAAATCTTGTCACCGGCATCCTTGTTCTGTCTCCTGACTTCTGACTCCTGACTTCACTGAACTGTCATCCAATATTTCGAGTGACAAATCGGCCGCCGGCGCCGAATGGGTAAGACACCCTAATGAAATTGCCTGCACTCCCGTGGCCGCCACGGCTTTGACATTGGCCAGCGTAATGCCGCCCGAGGCTTCCAACAAACAACGGCCATGGCATAAACGGACGCATCGCCGTAAACGTGTCGGGGTCATATTGTCCAGCAGTATCCAATCCGGCCTGGCCGCCAAGGCGCTTTCCAGCTCCGCTTCGTTTTCCACTTCCACCTCCACGGGCACATCCGGGCATCGGCGGCGGGCCGTATGCACAGCCTGGGCAAGGTCGCGCGCACCCCACAGCCGGCGATGGTTATCCTTGATCAGCACCTGATCGTAAAGACCCATGCGATGATTCCGCCCCCCGCCGCAACGCACCGCGTATTTTTCCAGCATCCGCCAGGCCGGCGTTGTCTTGCGGGTATCCAGGATACGCGTCGCGTATGGCTTGACCTGTTCGACAAAGCGCGCCGTCAGGGTGGCAATACCAGTCAAACGTTGCAAAAAATTGAGCGCGGTGCGCTCGCCGGCCAGAATTGCACGGGCTTTACCCGTAATCCGCATCAAAAACGCATCCTTGCGGGCGCGGCAACCATCGTGAACCAATACCCGAACGCGAGCGCCAGGATCCAGCTCGCGGAAAATATGCGCGGCAATGGCCCCGCCACAGACGACACACGTATGACGGGCAACCACCACCGCCGTAATAACACAGCCGGGGGTAATCAAAGCGCGGCTGGTAATATCACCCGGCCCTAAGTCCTCGCGCAAAGCGCGACGAATAATTCCGCGTAATCCCGGATCGGAAACATTAATTGGCCGACAACGTCGTTGGTATGTAGGGAAACGCGATATATTGGCGCCCATTGTCAAAATCTCAGTTCCGGTTTTTCACACATGCATTTAGGCTTGTTTGAACCTACAGCCCACAGCCCAAAGTCTACAGCCCGTGGCGTCCCTTGTGGGACGCCAGTGACCGGATTTATTAATCGAATATTTTACCCTTGACGTCAAGCCTATAACGAGATTATTGTATTGTTAAACACGAGGCGATTTTAACGATTTTACAGCCGCATAAGTGCATTTTTAAGGAGGCATATTATGCCGGAAGAACGCAAAGAGATCACGGAATGCTTGATTGAAATTGCCCGGGAACTGGGCAACACGCTGACCGCCGAAGAAGCGTTGCACGTGATCATCGAGCACTTGAAGGCGTTTTTCCCGCACCAGAGCCTGGCGGTCCTGCTTCTGGATGAAAACACGGGAACATTGAACATCAAAATATCGCGCGCGATCAGCTATTCGTTCGTGAAGCAATTCAAGCGGGAAGTTGGCGGCGCGACCGTGCCGCGTGTCCTGCTCAAACATGAGCGGGTGTTTATCAACGACATGCAGAGCAATGACCCGGAATATGCGCTCCTGAAATTGGAGCATAATTTTAAGCACGTCTGCCTGGTGCCGATCATTCAAAACCAGCGCGCTACCGGCTACCTGCACTGTGATCGGGCGGAAGGCCCGCCTTTCACCGAGGAGGAGGCGCGGCGTCTGCTGATTATCGCCTATTTGGTCGGCCAGCAGATGCAAAAGTTCGAACTCCTGTTTCTGACACGCTATTTGGCGCTGGTTGATGAAGCCAGCAAGGCCCTGAAATACCAGGCATTTGTGGAACAATTCCGCCGGGAAATGCTACGCGCCAAAACATATCAAACGCCACTCAGCCTGATTTTCCTGAATCTGGACGACTACGTTGCCTTTGTCACTACATCCGGGGTTGACGCCGGGCATGCCCTGCTGGAGGAAGTCTACCTCCTGATCAAGGTATGTGTCCGTCCCATTGACGTCATCGGCCGATTTTCGACCAATGAGTTCATCGTATGTCTGGGCGGCATGAACCAGGTCGAAGCGGAAGCCACCTTGGAACATATCCGCAGTGAAATCCACCAGCGCGCCACACCTTCTTCCGGGCAACCCGTCAATGTCAGCGGCGTTGCCATGACGTTCGAACGCACGGAGGATTATGACTTGCCGCTGGAAAAAATTCTGGCGGCTTTGGGCAGCGGACTGATTGCCGTGCGCATGAAAGGCAAACATCAAGCGGCGATTATTCCGCCGCCGCGGAAATAAATTTCAGGAAACAAAAACGCAAGGGCGTCCGGAAGTTTGGGTGTATCGGGGTAAAGATTATTCCCCATTACTCCCTCACGCCGATACGCCCATACTCCCTTGTTTATCCCCGTCCTCTTCGGCGGAATCCACCAGCACGGCAACGTATTTGGAATCAACATCCGCCACGCCGGGACCGCAATTGAAATAATGCTCGGTTTCGCCCTGGCGAACCATGATCCGGCCGGCGGTCAGCCTGGCCATCAGCGGCACATGGGCGGCCAACACGCCGAATGAACCTTCGGCGCCCGGCAGGACGAGCGATTCCACTTCGCCGGCAAACACCCGGCGCACCGGCGTCATAATTTCCAAGGCAAATGAACTCATAGTGTCTTGGCCTTGTTCAGGACATCCTCGATTGAGCCGGCCATAAAAAAAGCCTGCTCCGGCAGGTCGTCGTACTTGCCGTTCAGGATTTCCTGGAAGCCCTGGATTGTTTCCGCCAGCGTGACGTAGCGGCCGGGGATATTTGAAAATGCCTCGGTGACAAAAAACGGCTGTGAAAAAAAGCGCAGGATTTTGCGGGCGCGCGCCACGATCAGCTTGTCTTCATTGGAAAGTTCTTCCATGCCGAGAATGGCGATAATATCCTGAAGCTCCTTGTATTTCTGGAGAATCTGCTGGATACCGCGGGCCACGCTGTAATGATCGGCGCCCAGAACTTCCCGGCTTAGTATTTTCGAGGTGGAATCCAGCGGGTCAACCGCCGGATAAATGCCCTGCTGTGATATGGCGCGCGACAGCACGGTGGTGGCATCCAAGTGACTGAACACCGTGGCCGGCACCGGGTCGGTCAGATCGTCCGCCGGCACATAGACGGCCTGCACGGAAGTAATGGCGCCCCGGCGGGTTGAGGTGATGCGTTCCTCCAACTCGCCGATTTCCGAGGCCAGTGTCGGCTGATAACCCACGGCCGACGGAATACGGCCCAGTAGCGTCGAAACTTCCTGGCCGGCCTGCGCGTAGCGAAAAATGTTGTCAATAAATAAAAGCACTTCCTGGCCGGTTTCATCGCGAAAATTTTCGGCCATGGTCATGGCGGTCAACGCCACCCGCAGACGCGCGCCGGGCGGTTCGTTCATCTGGCCATAGATCAGCGCGGTTTTTTCCAGCACTCTGGATTCATGCATTTCGCGGTAGAGATCGTTCCCTTCACGCGTGCGTTCCCCCACCCCGGCAAACACTGAAAGGCCCCCATGTTCCGTGGCAATATTGTGAATAAGCTCCATAATAAAGACGGTCTTGCCCACCCCGGCGCCGCCAAAAAGCCCGATCTTACCGCCCCGCGAATAAGGCACCAGCAGATCAACAACTTTGATGCCCGTTTCAAGAATCTGCGTCTTGGGTTCCTGTTCCTGCAGGGACGGCGGCGCGCGGTGGATCGGCAAAAACTGCGTGGCGTTCACCGGACCCAGCCCGTCAATGGGCTCGCCCAGCACGTTGAACATGCGCCCCAGGTTCTGGCGGCCCACCGGCACCGTGATGGGCTGGCAAGTATTATCGGCCTCGTTACCGCGCCGGAGGCCATCCGTGGGTGAAAGCGCAATACACCGCACAACGTTGTTCCCCAGGTGCTGTTGGACTTCCGCCATGACTTCCATGCGACCCTGATCGTCGGGGATATCCCGCTTAATCCGCAAGGCCATGTCAATCAACGGCAGGTGGCCGGGGGCAAATTCCACGTCGATCACACTGCCGATAATCTGGATGACATTGCCCGGCGATTTTTCGTTATTCATATTATCCCACTGCAAACAGGTTGGTAATTCAGCCACCCGAAACGTAACAACTCAAGTAGTCAGTAATCTCCGCCGGAGGCGGATCCGCCAAGGGCGGAAGAATTCAGAATCCAGAATAAAATACGCATACCAGCCGGATCAAAATTCCGCTGGGTCAATTTCATGCCATCGCCTCCACGCCGGTGGTAATATCGGCCAGCTCCCGGGTAATCATCCCCTGCCGGAGCGAATTATATTCCAGTTGAATCTGGCTGATCATATCGGAAGCGTTTTTACTGGCCTGGTCCATCATAACCATCCGCGCGCTGTGTTCCGAAACCTGTTCCTCTAACAAAACTTGCCGCACCCAGCTCGCCAGATAGCGGGGCAACAGATCGTCGGCTATTGTCACTGGGGACGGTTCAAAGAGCCGGGCGTGTTTTGACGAACTATCTGCCGGGCAAACAGACGGTGCTATCGGCAACAGCGCTAATTTTGCCGGAATCTGTTGAAGCGTGGACTTGCATTGCGCATAAAACAGGTCAACCTGGTCCACCTGTCCCTGGCAGTAGGAATCGCACAACTGCCGGACAATAACTTCCACCGGCACTTCGCCCAGGGGATAGGCCTGCGCGATGCGGAAATCAACCGCTTTGGTATGCGAGCGCTTGAAAAAATCACAGGCCTTGCGTCCAATCAGCAAGAGCGCCGGCACACTCGACGCACCGGCGCGTTCCCGAAGGGCTTGCTGGACAAATCGGAACAGATTGGTATTCAGACTGCCGCACAGTCCCCGATCGGTTGAAATCACTATCCAAATGATCCGACACGCGTTTCGCCGCAACAAAAGCGGATGCTGAAGCACGCGCCCTTCGTCCGAATCCAGCAATGTCCGGACCAGAGCATCCAATCGCCGGGCATAGGGACGGCCGAGCTGGACCACCGCCTGGATGCGGCGCAACTTAACCGCCGCGACCATTTTCATGGCGCTCATGATCTGCTGGTTTTTTCTGATACCGCGCAGGCGTCCGTTGATTTCCCTGAGATTATTCATGACGTGATTATTTTGACGCAGTCGTTGCCTCCAGTGCCTGCTTTTTGAATTCACCGATCGCACCATGCAAATCAGCTTCCAAAGCTTCGTCCAGAACACCCTTGCTTCGGATCTGCTGGAGCAGTTCCGGATGCCTTTCTTCCATGAATTGATAAAGCCGGCTTTCAAACATTTTAATCGCGGAGAGCGGCTGGTCGTTTAAATAACCATGGATGCCCGCAAAAATAATCAGGATCTGTTTTTCCACCGGCAATGGTATGTATTGGTCCTGCTTCATAATTTCGGTCAAACGTTCACCGCGAATCAACTGATCGCGGGTGGCCTTGTCGAGATCGGAACTGAATTGGGAAAAAGCCGCCAGTTCACGGTATTGGGCCTGGTCCAAGCGCAGGTTGCCGGCAACTTTTTTCATCGCCTTGATCTGGGCGGCGCCGCCAACGCGTGAGACCGACAGTCCCGCATTGACGGCCGGCCGCACACCGGCGTAGAACAAACTGGTTTCCATGTATATCTGGCCATCCGTGATGGAGATAACGTTGGTTGGAATGTAGGCGGAAATATCGCCGGCCTGGGTTTCGATGATCGGCAAGGCGGTAATACTGCCGCCGCCTTTTTCGGCCGAATATTTGGCCGCCCGTTCCAGCAAACGCGAATGCAGATAAAAAACATCGCCCGGGTAGGCTTCCCGTCCGGGTGGCCGCCGCAAAAGGAGCGACAACTGGCGATAAGCCACCGCGTGCTTGGAAAGATCATCATAAATGATTAACGCATGCCGGCCGTTATCGCCAAACTCCTCCGCGATGGCACAGCCGCTGTAGGGGGCAATATATTGTAACGCCGCCGGCTCCGATGCGCCGGCATTCACCACAATCGCATGCGCCAAGGCGCCATTATCATGTAAAGCCTTGACGACCCGGGCCACGGTGGATTCTTTTTGGCCAATGGCAACATAAACACAGATGACTCCGGTATCTTTCTGGTTAATGATGGTATCCACCGCCACCGCCGTTTTGCCGGTTTGACGATCGCCAATGATCAGTTCGCGCTGGCCACGTCCGATAGGCACAATGGAGTCAATGGCCTTGAGTCCCGTTTGCAAAGGCTCGCATACCGGCTGGCGTTCAATGACCGAAAGCGCCCGGCGTTCGATTGGCCGCGTTTTTTTAGAAGGGATAACGCCCTTGCCGTCAATGGGAAACCCCAGCGCATTAACCACCCGTCCGATCAGCTCGGGACCAACCGGCACTTCCATAATGCGCCCCGTGCATTTGGCCAGATCACCCTCCTTGATGCGTTTGTCATCGCCCAGGACGATACAGCCGACATTGTCGCGCTCCAGGTTCATGGCTAAGCCGTAAACCTGGCCGGGAAATTCGACTAATTCCCCGGCCATGACGCGGCCCATTCCGTAGACCCGCGCAATGCCGTCGCCTACCATCAGGACGGTTCCGACATCCGCCTGTTGCACCTGCGCCGCGTAACCAGCCAATTGCTTTTGGATGATCGCCGTGACTTCTTCGGGCCTGATTTTAAATGGGTCTGCCATGGGCATGCCGTCCCTTATATATCGCCATACATACCAACGCAAAATCCAAAATTCGAAGCACTAAATTCGAAACAATGTCAAAATTCCAATATAGTACCTCAACCATCAGAAACCGTTAAGAAAAACAAGAAAATACTAAAACCGATTAACCACGAAATACACGGAACACACGAAATGGATAAAGATTAGATTCTGTTTTTCATTACCCAAAAATAACTTTCGTGTCGTT
>JBDRJR010000031.1:0-18141 GCA_043814705.1 Verrucomicrobiota bacterium
GGAGCGTGAAGCGCTATACTCGTGTATGCGCGAACGCGACAACGGCGCAGATGAGCTGAAATCGCCGCAGTATTTTCCGAACCGAATTCGAACCACATGGAACAATAACAGACGAAGAAGTAGACAATCATCATAGGAGGAATCATTATGGCGCGCATTGATTTCGGTGGTGTCAAGGAAACGGTTGTAACTCGCAAAGAATTTCCGATAGCCAAGGCCAAAAAAATACTGCGCAATGAAACCATTGCCGTGATTGGCTACGGCGTCCAGGGCCCGGCCCAGGCGCTTAACCTGAAGGATAACGGGTTCAAGGTAATTATCGGCCAGTCGCCGGCTTTCCCGCGTGACTGGGACCGCGCCCGCCGGGACGGCTGGGTGCCCGGTAAAACGCTGTTTGATATCGAGGAAGCCGTCCGGCGCGGAACCATCATCCAGATGCTCGTGTCCGATGCCGCCCAGAAACAGATCTGGCCGATGGTCAAAAAGAATCTGAAACCCGGCGCCGCGCTGTATTTTTCGCACGGCTTCTCCATCGTTTTCGGTGATCAGACCAGGGTGATCCCGCCCCGGAATGTTGACGTCATCATGGTGGCGCCCAAGGGGTCGGGCACTTCCGTGCGCCGCAACTTCCTGTCCGGCGCCGGGATCAATTCCAGTTTTGCCGTGTTCCAGGACGCCACCGGGCGCGCCCAGGATCGCTGCATCGCCATCGGCATCGGCATTGGGTCGGGCTACCTCTTCCCAACCACGTTTAAGCACGAGGTGGTCAGCGACCTTACCGGCGAGCGCGGCGTCCTGATGGGCGCGCTGGCGGGCGTGATGGAAGCGCAATACGACGTGCTACGCATGCATGGGCACACCCCCAGCGAGGCGTTTAACGAAACGGTGGAGGAGCTGACCCAGAGCCTGATCCGGCTGGTGGATGAGAACGGCATGGACTGGATGTTCTCTAATTGCTCGGCCACGGCCCAGCGCGGCGCGCTGGATTGGAAACCGCGCTTCAAGGCGGCTACCCTGCCGGTTTTCAAGCGCCTGTATGACGCCGTCAAGTCCGGCCGGGAGACCCGGCGCGTGCTTGCCACCTGCGGCAAACCCGACTACCAGCAGGGACTGACGAAAGAATTGAATGCCATCGGGAATTCGGAAATGTGGCGTGCCGGCAGAGCCGTGCGCGCCTTGCGTCCGAAGGAAGCGGCCCGGGTAATTAACAAGAGCACTAAGGGTGTGGCCGGCCGGAAGGTTTGACAAACGCCAGGTTGATCCGAATTAGCCTGACTTATTCATGGGAAACAGTAAAAACGATATTATTCATTTACATTCAAGAGGTTGTCAAATTGCGGGGAAAAGCATTTTTGAACCAATGAGTTTGCGCTGTTTTTCACCGAGACGGCGCGGCGATTTTGCCACATCTACTTCGTTGCGAACAGCTTGCAGTAGTCACTACAGCGGCGCTATTCACACCTTGTATCTGCGGCAAACTTGTCGCGTGAATAAGTCGGGTTAGGTTGCCTAAGGCGGCAATAAAAAATACTGGATTCCCAACTCGTGCTACGTAGCGACTCTTCTACGCCCTGCGTAGCGGCTTCGCAGAGCAGGGAGGCTTGCTTCGTAGCGTAGCATTAGATCGGGAATGACAATTATGCGTCGTCATCCTGTCATTCCCTCGAAAGCGGGAATCCAGTAACTTTGAAATTCCTTAACATTTAATAATGCTCCGACCGAGCGGGGCGGCTACCGGCGCGCTATTCGCTGTAGCCGCGGCCATGACTGGGCGTGGTAAACACTCTATTCGTCCCTGCTCTTAGTAGGATTGTTGCGCGGTTTTAAAATTCCTATCCATGAACCTGATTCGTTTAACGATGGAAGACGGCGAACGGCGGCATTGTCGGCCGCAAACCGCGGTCGGCGCGTTGCTTAAAAAGCCGTGTGATGTGCGCGGCCTGCCTTTTATCGGCGCCCGCGTGAACAACGATGTTGTGTCGCTGACCTACCCGTTGGAAGTCAATGCCGAGGTTCGTTTCCTGACCATGACCGACCCGCAGGGCATGCGGATTTACCGCGACTCGCTGGCTTTCCTGTTGTCGAAAACGGCAACGGCGTTGTTTTCGGATTGCCGTTTTTCGATCGAACATTCGCTGGGCACCGGGCTGTTTTGCCGCTTTGAGGCCAAGGCCGGAAAACGGGGCGGCGCGCTCAACCCCCGCCAGGTGGCCGCGCTCGAGGAGGCTATGCGGCGGTTGATTGCCCGTAACCTGCCGATCCGCCGCCGCAAGTTAGCGTTTGCCGAGGCTTTGGAGCGTTTTCAAAAGGCCGGTTTGCAGGACAAGGTCAACCTCCTGCGGTTCCGCAACCCGCCCAAGATTGTTATTTATGAATGCGACCGTTTTGTGGACATGGCCCATGGTCCATTGGCGCCCGGCACCGGCGTGCTGGGCTATTTCAAGCTGATTCACTATCCGCCGGGACTGGTGCTGCAATTACCTTCGCGCGAAACCCCGCGGCGGGTGACGCCTTTCCGGGATCAGCCGCATCTCTTCCGGATATTCAATGAGCATAAGACTTGGGGACGCATCCTCGGCGTGACGAATGTCGGGCGGCTCAACGAATTGATCATGGACGGCGGCGTCCGTGAATTCATACGCATTGCCGAAGCGTTCCATGAAAAGAAAATTATCCGGATTGCCGAACGGATCGGCGCTTTGCGCCGGTGGGTCCGGCTGATCCTGATTGCCGGACCATCCTCCGCCGGGAAGACAACGTTGGCCAAGCGTCTGGCCGTTCAGTTGGAAGTCAACGGGCTGCGCTCCGTCATGATTTCATTGGACAACTATTATGTGGACGACGCCGACACCCCCCGCGACGCGGCTGGCGCTCCGGACTATGAACATATCAAGGCCGTGGACGTGGAGCTCTTCAATCAGCATCTATTACAGCTCTTTGCGGGCAAGACCGTCGAGCTCCCGCGCTTTAATTTCGACCGCAAACGGCGCGAGAGCAACGGGGAGCCGCTCCGGCTGAAGCCGGACCAGGTCGTGATTGTGGAAGGTATTCATGGCCTCAACCCGGTCTTTACCCACCGGATTCCGGAGCGGCAGAAATTCAAAATTTACATCAGCGCCCTGACGCAGTTGGCCGTTGATGCCGGCAACCGCATTTCCACGACGGATAATCGCTTGATGCGCCGTCTGGTGCGTGACCATGCCTATCGAGGGAATTCACCACTGGATACCTTGCGTATGTGGCCATCCGTGCGGCGCGGGGAAAAAACGTGGATTTTCCCGCACCAGTCGAAAGCGGATGCCACCTTCAACTCGGCGCTGGATTACGAACTGGCCGTGCTCAAGCCCCTGGTCGAGCCGCTTCTGATGGAAATCAAGTCCGCGGCTCCCGAATATGCGGAAGCTCGACGGCTCCAGGAATTTCTGTTAAACTTTCTGGCAATTCCAAAATATGATGTGCCGTCCACTTCCATTCTCAGGGAGTATATCGGCGCCAGCAGTTTTAAATATTAGGAAAGAGTGACAGCATGCATTCATTTACTATTGATCTGAATAACTGTCCCATGGAACTGCGCCGGGGCCTGGGCGAAATCAAAGCCGACTATCCCAATCGTTTTACGGCCTCCTGTCGTGCCCAGAAGGTGGTTTTTGTCAAGGACCCTGATACGCTTGGCGATCGGGGCGGCCTGGCAGTCGTGAAATCGCCCGCCCGCATTGTCGTGAAATATGGGCGCAAAACAGACGCGTTCCGCGCGCTTGGCCGCCTGATGGGCGAAGAAGGTCCCGCCGCCCTCAAGGCCGATTTTACCGAAACACCGCGATTCGACATGCAGGGTGTCATGGTGGACTGCTCGCGTAACGGCGTCCTGCGGCCGGATACGGCCAAGTTGCTCTTGCGCCGCTGGGCGCTGATGGGATTAAATATGTGCATGCTCTATACCGAGGACACCTATAAAGTGCCCGAAGAGCCGTTTTTCGGCTACCTGCGCGGCCGCTATACTTGGGATGAGCTGAAGGATCTGGATGCCTACGCTGATGCCCTGGGCATCGAAATGATTCCGTGCATTCAGACGCTGGGGCATTTGGCGCAGATACTGCAATGGCCGGCCTACGCCGGCTATCGCGACACGGCCGACGTCATCCTGGCCAATTTTGATAAAACCTATTTCCTGCTGGAAAAAATGATTGCCGCCGCCATGGCGCCGTTTCGTTCGCGGCGTATCCACCTCGGCATGGATGAGGCCCACGGCATTGGCACCGGAGGCTACCGCGCACAGTTTGGCGAAGAAAGTCCGTTTGCCATCATCAACCGGCATTTGAAACGCGTGCGCGGTCTGTGCCGCAAGCTGGGTGTGCGGCCGATGATCTGGAGCGACATGTATTTCCGGCTGGGATCCAAGACCAACGATTACTATGACCTTGCCAGCAGAATCCCGCGCAAGGTCGTTTCCGGCATTCCCCGTGACGTGGACCTGGTATATTGGGATTATTATCACACCGAAGTTGAATTTTACGAAAAGTTTATTGACCGTCATCGCGCCCTGGGCTCAGAGCCGATCCTGGCCGGCGGCGTATGGACCTGGAACCGTTTCTGGACGTCCCTGCCGTTCTCATTTACCACCACCGAGGCCGCCATGCGCGCCTGTAAAAACAAGAAATTACGCCAGGTGTTCACGACCCTGTGGGGTGATGACGGCATGGAATGCGATCTTTTTTCGGCGCTTCCCGGTCTCCAGTTTTTCGCGGAACATGGCTATGCCGAAAACGTGGATAGCGCGCTGTTGCGCGCCAATTTCCGCGGCATCTGCAACGCCGAGTTCGATACCTGGGTCAAAGCTTGCGACCTGGACCAGATACCGGAAATCAGCAATCCCAAAACGAGCCATGGCAATGCCGGCAAGTGGTTGTTATGGCAGGATCCCCTGCTGAGTATTTTCGATCCGTTGATCAAGAATCCGCCTGCATTGCAGGCGCACTACGAAAAGCTGGCGGAAACCCTGCTTCGTGCGGCCAAGCGTTCCCCCGCCAACCGGCGGCTCCTGTTCCCCGCCCTCTTGGCGCGCACGCTGGCGTTGAAATGCGGTCTGCGCCGCGAACTGGCCCTGGCTTACCGCTCCGGCAACCATACCCGCCTGTGGCATTTGACCAAGGACATCAAAGCTCTCAGCCAGGCAGTGGTTAAACTGCGCAATGAACACTGCGCGCTCTGGCTGAGCCTTTATAAACCGTTCGGCTGGGAAGTGCTCGAAGGCCGATACGGCGGCCTGCAGGCGCGGCTGGATGGTTTGATCAGCCGGATTGATGATTACCTGAAGGGGAGAATTCGGGATATTCCCGAATTGGCCGCCAATCTGGAGCCGTTCGCCGCCATGCCGGCTGGTGATTGCGTCTTCAATTACGATCGGGCGGCCACGCCAAGTGTCATCAAGTAAAATACGTTGAACGTGGCGCGGGAAAAATCATTTACGGCCCCGGGGCCGTTCACGAAAGGAAATCTATGTTTATTGATATTCATGGGCATGCGTATCGGAAACCGTGCCCGTTTCCCAATCGGTTTGCGTTGCTGGATGAAATGCTGGCAATTTACGACCGCGATGGTGTGGAAAAAGCCTGCATTCTGCCGCTGGTGGGGCCGGAAACCTATCTGCCGCAATCCAACGATGACGTCATCGAAATGGCCGAACAGCATCCCGGCCGGATTATTCCCTTCTGTAACGTGGATCCGCGCGCGCTGACCAATTCCGCGGACGCGCCCTTGGGCGATCTTCTGCGTTATTATCGCGACCGTGGCGTCAAGGGTTTTGGTGAATTCATGCCCAATTTGCCATTCCTGGATCCGCTGGTTCAAAACATGTTCAAACACGTTCAGGATGTTGACTTTCCCCTGTGCTTTGATATGCGCACCACGATCGGCTACGGCTACGGCCTTTATGATGACCCCGGTCTGCCGCAGTTGGAGTTCTGTCTGCAACGATTCAGCCGGTTGATCTTTCTGGGGCATGGCCCGCCTTTCTGGGCGGAAATCGGGGCGCTGGAAAAGCCGGGTGATCGCGCGGGGTATCCTGCGTATCCGCTCAAGGAGGAAGGCGTGGTTCCGAAACTCATGCGGCGTTATCCGAACCTTTACGGGGATCTCTCCGCCGGGAGCGGGTTCAACGCGCTTAACCGGGACCCGGCCTATGCCGTGAAATTCCTCAACGAGTTCCAGGACCGGCTTCTGTTCGGGACCGACATCTGCAGTCCAGATGCCCAAACACCGGCGCAAATCGGCCTGCTCCTGAAATTCAGGCAGGAAAAAAAGATCAGCGAACAGGTTTTCCAAAAAATTGCCCGCGCGAACGCGGTTAAGCTGTTACATTTGGAATGAAACGACAGGTCCTCATTTTCGATCTCGATGGCACGCTGATTGATTCGCGCCAGGATCTCGCTACCGGCATCAACCTGATGCGCCGGCATTATGGCTTGGCCCCCCTGCCCATCGAGACCATTGTGAGTTATGTGGGTGAAGGCGTCCGCAACCTGGTAGTCCGCGCATTACAAGACGCCCCGTTTGTCGTGAACCTGGACGAGGCCGTGCGCCTGGACACCGAATTTTACCGTCAACACATCCATGATGCGACCACGCTCTATCCCGGTGTTCGCGCGGGGCTTGATCGCCTGGCGGCCGCCGGTCATGCGCTGGCCCTGCTCAGCAATAAACCCGCCGGCGCCTGCCGCGCGATTTTGAGCCACTTCAAAATTGAGGCGCGCTTTGCCAGCATTATCGGCGGCGACAGCGGCATCCCGCTGAAGCCGGATCCTGAAGCCGTATTTTCCATTTTACGCTCCGTTGGCGGCGAACGCGCGGATACCTGGATGATCGGCGATAATCACACCGATATTGCCGTCGCGCACCGCGCCGGCATTCATAACATCTTTTTGACCTATGGATTCGGCAGGCTGGGTCCGGAAAAACCGGAGGTGACGGTTGCCGGTTTCGACGAGGTGGTCGCCTTTTTTTTGAATTAAGCCTTCGGTAACTGTTTTATGTGGGAGGCGCACTATGTGCGGCGACGGTCGCGGCGTCCGGCTTAGCCGGACCCCTCCTACCAATTTTGTCTGTCTTCGGCGGAAAATTCCTATGCTTTGAATTCGCGCGCAGGCAATGCAATATGACAAGTTCCAACTCCATCCGCGCGCTCTGCCTGTTTTCCGGCGGGCTGGATAGCTGGTTGGCCGTGCGGCTTCTGCGGGAGCAGGGCATCGAAATTCATGGCTTGACGTTCACCAGCGTTTTTTTCGGAGCCAAGGCGGCGGAGCGCGCGGCTCGTCAACTGAACGTTCCACTGCTGATTGAAGATTTTACGCCGACCATCCTGACCCTCATTGCCCACCCCAAGCATGGTTTCGGTGCCGGGCTGAACCCGTGCATAGATTGTCATATCGCCATGGTCCGGCGGGCAGGCGTGCTGATGCAGACGCACGGCTTTCAGTTTGTCGGCACCGGCGAGGTGTTGAACCAGCGGCCCATGTCCCAGCATCGCAAGGCGCTCCAGCAGGTGGCGCTGGAATCGGGTGTCGGTGATTATCTCCTGCGGCCGTTGAGCGCCAAGTTGTTGCCGGAAACTGAGCCGGAAAAACGGAAATGGGTGGACCGCACGCGGCTGTTGGCGTTCGAAGGCCGCAGTCGCAAGCCCCAGATAGCGTTGGCCCGCGCACTCGGTATTCCCGACTATCCCCAACCGGCCGGCGGTTGTCTGTTGACTGATCCGCTTTATGGCAAACGGCTCAAAGATCTGAAAGCCCACGAAGGATTAGGCGATACGGCCAATATTTTGCGGTTGCGCCTGGGCCGCCATTTCCGGGTGGGCGCTGTCCGGGTGATCGTGGGGCGCAACCAGGCGGAGAACGAACAGCTTGAAAAGGAACGCTCCTCCGGCGAATATCTTCTGAAGGCCAGGGATATTCCGGGCGCCAGCGCCATTTTGTCTTCTGACGCCACTGCCGATGAACTTCAGCAGGCCGCCGCGCTTTGCGCGCGCTACAGCGATTTTGGCCCCGGCCAAAGCGTTTCCATGCAAATCCAAGGTCCCCAAGGTTTGCGTATGCTTGACGTCCTGCCGGCCACGCCGGACATGATTGCAAGCCGGCGGATATAAGACTTCAACTTTATTCCGTGCCGGATCTGGTTAAGGCCGAATTTCAATGCCAGAAATTACCCGCGGCGCAAACGGTCCATGCGCGCCCGGCGGCTCAGGCGGGTTCTGTCAGCAAGGCGCGAATGCGGCGGATGCCGGCGCTGGAGGCTTCTTCCTTCTGGATCTTGAATCGGCCAAGCTCGGCGGTGTTCTGCACGTGCGGCCCGCCGCAGACTTCCTTTGAAAAATCGCCGATGGTAAAAACCTTGACCTGTTCGCCGTATTTGGCCGTGAAAAGCGCCGTGGCATTCAAGGTCTTGGCTTCCTCCAGGGTCATCACCGCCATGGTGACCGGCAGGGCTTTTTGAATCTGCGTGTTGACCAGCGCCTCAATGCGGGAGAGTTCTTCGCTCGTCAGTTTGGCGGGATGTGAAAAATCGAACCGCAGACGTTCGGCCGTGATATTGGAACCCTTCTGCTTGACGTGCGGTCCAAGCACAAGCTGCAGGCTCTTATGCAGGAGATGCGTGGCGGTGTGCAGGCGCGTAGTGGCCGCCGAGTTGTCGGCTAACCCGCCCTTGAACAGCTTGTCGGCCCCCTGCTTGGACACCTCCTGGTGTTTGGCAAAGGCTTTTTCAAAACCCGCTTTATCCACGGAAAGTCCCTGTTCGCGGCAGATTTCTTCCGTGAACTCAACCGGAAACCCGAAGGTATCATAGAGCCGGAATGCGACGCGGCCGGCCAGCGCGGTTTGGTTGTGCGTCTTGATCTGCGCCAGGACCTTGTTGAGTTCTTCCAGCCCCTGGGTAAGCGTCTTTTCGAATTTCTCTTCCTCGGCCGCGAGTTCGCGCACAATGAGCTCGCGCCGGTGTTCCAGCTCCGGATAGGTTTTCTTATACGCCGCCACGATGCTTTCGGCCGCCGCTTTGGAAAACCCGCCGGGCAGGCCGATTTTCTTGGCATGCCGCACGGCGCGGCGGATAAGCCGCCGGAGCACATAGCCCTGGCCCAGGTTGCTGGGCGTCACGCCCTGCTCATCACCCAGGATGAACACGGCACTGCGCAGGTGATCGGCAATCACGCGGAAAGCGCGGGTGATATCCGCTGACTCTTCGAACGCCTTGCCCGACCCGGCCGCAAGGGTCGCGATGATCGGCGCAAAAAGTTCAGTCTCATAGACCGAGCGCTTGCCCTGCAACATGGCGATCGTGCGTTCGACGCCCATGCCGGTATCCACGTTAAGCTGGCCTAACGGCACGTAAGCGCCGTCGGCATGCTTGTTATACTGCATAAAGACGTCGTTCCAGATTTCAAAATATTTACCACAGCCGCATCCGGGCCGGCAGGCCGGGCCGCAGGCGTTCTTGAGCGTATCCACGAACATCTCGGTGTCGGGTCCGCAGGGCCCGGTCTGGCCGGCCGGTCCCCACCAGTTGTCCTCCCTGGGCAGGAAAAAAATGCGCGTCTCCGGGATGCCCAGTTTTTTCCAGGTTTCGAAAGATTCCCGGTCCGGCGCCACCTGGTCATTGCCCTCGAAGACCGTGACGTAGAGATGGGCCGGGTCGAACCCGAGATAGTCCTGGGAGGTCAGGAACTCGAACGACCAGGCGATGGCCTCGGCCTTGAAATAATCGCCCAGTGACCAACTGCCCAGCATTTCGAAGAAGGTCAGGTGGCCGGCATCGCCGACGGCGTCAATATCGCCGGTGCGAATGCACTTTTGGACGTTGCACAGCCGCCTGCCCGCGGGGTGCGGTTCGCCCAGCAGGTACGGCACCAGGGGGTGCATCCCGGCAGTTGTGAACAGCACGGTGGGATCGTTTTGCGGAATCAGGGAACTGCCCGAAATCAGGGTATGCCCCTGCTTTTGGAAGAACCCCAGGAACAGCGATTTTAATTCGTCGGCGGTCATGGCGGAATTTCTGATTGCGGATTTCCGATTTATGATCCGCCTGCAACGATATACGCCTGTCCGCAGTATTTAGCACAGCGATGTGGGTAGGCAGACAGGTTGCGGATTTTTCAATTTTGAATTACTGATCTCTGACCTCTGGTCTCTGTAGCTCTGTCTTTATGCTACCGGCGCCGCTTTCATCTTTTCCTTGATTTTCGCGATCAGCTTGTTCTGCATCTCCGGGTTGGCCTTGACCAGATCGACGGCCGATTCGCGGCCCTGGCCGATATGCTCGCCATCTAACGAAAGCCAGGAGCCGCGTTTATCCAGCACGTTGTAGTGGATGGCGGCATCCACGATTGAGCCGGCCCAGGAAATACCCTCGCTGTAGAGAATGTCGAATTCCGCCTCCAGGAACGGCGGGGCTACCTTGTTTTTAACCACTTTCACCTTGGTGCGGTTGCCGACGATCTGGCCGGTGGCGTTCTTGATGAACCCGATCTTGCGGATATCCAGCCGCACGGAGGCGTAAAATTTGAGCGCCTTGCCGCCGGGCGTTGTTTCCGGGTTGCCGAACATGATGCCGATCTTTTCCCGGAGCTGGTTGGTAAAAATACAACAAGTCTTGGAGGTCGAGATGACGGCCGTCAATTTACGCAGTGCCTGGGACATGAGCCGCGCCTGCAGGCCCATCTGGGGGTCGCCCATCTCGCCCTCGATCTCCGCCCGCGGCGTGAGGGCCGCCACGGAATCAATCACGACGACGTCCATGGCGTTACTGCGGATCAGTGTTTCCGCGATAGTCAACGCTTCCTCGCCGGAGGAAGGCTGGGACACCAAGAGGTCGTCAATGTTCACGCCGATCTTCTTGGCATAGAGCGGGTCCATGGCGTGCTCGGCATCAATGAACGCCGCCACGCCGCCGGCCTTCTGGGCGTTGGCGATGACATGCAGACACAGAGTGGTCTTGCCCGACGATTCCGGGCCGTAGATTTCAGTGACGCGCCCGCGGGGCAGGCCGCCGATGCCGAGCGCCATGTCAAGCGAGAAGGAGCCGGTGGAAATGCAGGGGATCGCCACCTGGGTGGAGGCATCGCCCAGGCGCATGATGGCGCCTTCGCCGAACTGTTTCTGGATTTGCGCCAGCACGCTTTCCAGGTCAACCTTGGTATCCTTGGTGTCCCTGATTTCTTCCGGTTTGGGTGATTGTTTGGTAGCCATGGATTTCTCCTTGATGATGGTCCTTATCTGTGTTTGTCAATATGTCTCGAATTCGTCCACGAAATGCGCTACGCAGTTGCATCGCGTTGTGCCGCCACGGCGCCCCAACGCGAGAAAAACTAACGGATGTCTGTGTTATTTGTCCGCCGCGACAGGAACCGAATTCGAGCCACGGTAGCAACGCTCACGCCGAACGCAACTGTTACTGGTTATTCTTCGTTCTTATTCCGTCATTCAACATTGGGCGTTCGGTGTTGGATGTTGGGCGTTTGCTTGTCTTTTTCACTTCCGTCATTTCCCATACCCGTGCGGGTGGGTGCGATGCCAAGCCCAGGCGGTGCGGATGATTTCTTCCAGCTGGCTGTGTGTTGGACGCCAGCCGAGCACGCGCTCGGCCTTGGCGGCTTCGGCCACGAGGCGGGCGGGATCGCCCGGCCGGCGCGGCTGTTGCGCGATGGGGATTTTATGCTTTGTCACCCGGCGCGCCATGTCCACCACCTGCCGCACGGAATAGCCATTGCCCGTGCCCAGGTTGACCGCGCCGGTAAAATCCTTGACCAGCGCCAGGCAATGTGCGCTTGCCAAATCAGCAATATGAATGTAATCGCGGATGCAGGTGCCGTCGGGCGTAGCGTAATCGTCGCCAAACAGATTCACGGCCGCCTGCTGGCCCAGGGCCACCTTTAAAATATTAGGAATCAGGTGCGACTCCGGGTCGTGGTCCTCGCCGTATTTTTGTGAGGCGCCGCAGGCGTTGAAATAACGCAAAAAAACCGTTTGGAAACCATGCAGGCGCTGATACCACGTTAGCACTTTTTCAAACATAAGCTTTGATTCGCCGTATGGGTTGGTTGGCGCCTGGGGTGTATCCTCCGTGATCGGCGAGTGGTCGGGCTGGCCGTAGGTTGCGCAAGTGGAGGAAAACACGATCCGGCGCGTGCCGGCCTTCAGCATGGCCTCGGCCAGATTGATGCCGCCGCGCAGGTTATTGCCGAAATATAATTCGGGGTGTTCCATGGATTCGCCGACCAGCGCATAGGCGGCAAAGTGGACGACCGCCTCCGGCCGGATTTCCTGCAAGGCGCGCTCGATGGCCGCGCTGTCGCGCAGGTCGCCGGCGATGAACTGCGCGCGGGGATCCAGCGCTGCGCGGTGGCCGCGCTCAAGGTTATCGAACACGGTCACGGCGTGACCATCATCGAGAAGCCGTTCGGCCGTGACACTGCCGATATAACCGGCGCCGCCTGTAACCAGAATTTTCATGCGAAATCAGCATTCAGGAGTCAGAAAACAGAAGTCAGAAATAAAATGCCGGCAACAAAATTTTTCCCATTGGTTGATATGACTGCGGCAAAGAGCTTGGTTCCATGGCAGAAAGTCTGCCGATTGCTTAAAAAAGCCAGCAAGCCACAGGAGGTTTACGCTTCATTCCGAATTCTGTCTTCCTTGCTGTGCAGTTTAAAGCGTCAGACCGCTTCGCCGACCTGGAAGCGGGTGAAACGCCGCACGGTGATGATGTCGCCAACGAGGCCGCCTTTTTCCTTCAGCAGGCTGGTAATGGTTTTGGTCGGATCCTTGATGAACGGCTGATCCACCAGGCACTCCTGTTCGTAATACTTTTTCATCTTGCCGTCCACAATCTTGGCCACGATGGCCTCCGGCTTGCCCTTGACCTGTCTGGTGCAAATATCGCGCTCGGCGGCGATGACGTCGGCCGGAACGCTCTGGCTGTCCAGGAACTTTGGATTGGCGGCGGCGACCTGCAGACACAAATCCTTGGCAGTTTCCAGGAATACCGGGTTCGCCGTGGTCGCGGCCTGCTGACAGCCTGCTTCCAGCAGAACGCCGATCAAACTGCCGTGGTGGATATAGCTTGTCACGAGACCCGTGCCCTGCAGGGCATAGCGGAGCGCGCGCCGCGCGATGATATTTTCGCCCGTTTCGGCGATCTTGGCCGTAATTTCAGCCTTGGCGGCTTCGGCCAGGTTGATGTCGTTGGCGGCGGCCTTTTCCGCCAGGGCTTGAACAAAGGCCCGGAAGCCCGGACTTTTCGCCGCGAAGTCGGTCTCGCAATTCACCTCAATCAGACTGCCCGCCTGCCCGCCGCCGGCAATCGCTGAGGCGATTACACCCTGATTAGCCGCCCGGCTTGATTTCTTGGCCGCGATGGCGACGCCGCGCTCGCGCAGGATTTTAATGGCCGCGGCTTTGTCGCCCTTGGTCTCGACCAGGGCTCGCTTGCATTCCATCATGCCAACGTTGGTTTCTTCACGCAGTTCCTTAACCAAGGCCGCTGAAATTTCCGTCATAATGTGTGTTCCTTAATTTCCGCCAGAGGCGGATCCGCCTCTGGCGGACAATTTTATTGTAGCCGCCCGCAGTTATAAACAACCCGAGTGTTCTGATCAGGCCGGCTTGGTATTTTCTGCCGGGGCTGACGGCTTTTCGGCCGCTTCGGTTTTTGTGGCCGCATCCTTTTCCGATGCGCTCTGGCCATGCGCCGGTCGTCCCGATCTTGGTCTGCGTGAGTCAGAACGAGGTCGGGACCGGCGATCATTATCCCGTTCCTTGCGCGCCCGGGGGTGTGCGGCCTCGGCGGCGGGCCGTTCCTTGGCGGCGGCCTCGGCGGCGGCCTTTTCCTGGGCGCGCACCACGGCGAAATCGGCTTCGGCCTTGATGATGGCCTCGGCCAGGACATTGATGATCAGCTTGATCGCGCGGGTCGCGTCGTCATTGCCGGGAATGGGATACTGGATCGGATCGGGATCGGTGTTCGTATCCACGATGGCGATCACGGGAATGCCCATGCGGTTGGCTTCCCGGACGGCGATGGTTTCGCGGTTCACGTCCACGACGATGAGCGCGCCCGGCATGCCCGCGAGATTGGCGATACCGCTCAAGTTGCGCTCGAGGCGGGACTGCTCGTGCCGCAGGCGGGAGGCTTCCTTCTGGGGCATGGAGGCCAGGGATCCGTTCGTGTCGAGCTCCTGGATTTTACGCATGCGCCGGACACTGCTGGCGATGTTCTGGTTATTAGTGAGCGTGCCGCCCAGCCAGCGGCTGATGATATAATGGTGCCCGCAACGGGCGGCCGCTTCCTTGATGATTTCCTGGGCCGCTTTCTTGGTGCCCACGAAAAGAATGCCCTTGCCATGGGCGACGGTTTCATAAACAAAGCGCTGGGCTTCCCGCAGTTGGGCAAGGCTCTTGGCCAGGTCAATGATGTAAATCCCGCCGCGCTTGGCGAAAATGAAGCGCTTCATCTTCGGGTTCCACCTTTTGCTTTGGTGGCCGAAGTGCACCCCGGCATCCAGCAGGTCGTTGACGGTAACGGTTAGAGACAGTTCATTTGTATCAGCCACAAGTCCTCCTTTTTGGTCCCGATTTTTTCCGGCTTGCGTGAAGTCGGGATCGGAACAATCCGCTTTGGTTCTCCCCCGTGGCACGGGGGAACACTCGCTTCCGTCCCGACCTCGTCGGAGAGCCGGGACTCAATGAGCGCATACCATACCAAATTCTGCCCGGGGCGCAAGTGAAAAAAAATACCCGTGGCGCGTGAAAACCATTCCGGGCTGTCAGAATATGTCCCGGGATTTCACGATCTTTTACAACCCAAAAGGCCGTCCGGAACTTCGGGAGTAATCGGTCCAAACGGGCGCCCATTTTATGTTCGGATCACCCGTCGCGGCAAAATTGATCCAGCGTTCCATAATTGTATTTGAAAGGTCACGGTCTTTACTTTTGAACCCTTCGGCCGGATCAAGATTGCCGAATACGTAGTTGATCTCAGCCCCGTGATGGGCGCCAAGTTTTTTCCCGAGCGGGGTGGGGGGGATATGGGTAAAGCGGTAGAGATAAGCTTTTGCGCTTTTATTTTTGTAGCAGTTCGCTATGTGTTTTGCCGGTGATGCGAAATTTAACGCGGTTACGAGCTTGTTGAGGACAGGACGGACGGGCCGGCGGAATTTTTGGAGGAACATATTTCCCTCATCCGCGTTCGTGCCGATGATAAGAGGGACATCATGTTGCTTTCCGCTGTTGTACAGCAAAGCCGGGTCCTTGGGGATAATAGCCCCGTCGATTACAGGGCCGAAAGGCGTCTTTTGGGAGTGAAAAGCGATGCCGGGCGGTGCGGCCTCTAAAATATCTTTCGCGGATTTTTTTCTAAGGCATTCCATGATGTCTTTTTTTTCTTCACAGCCGAAGACTTTTGCTATTTTAATCGCGGCATTTTCAGCGCTTGTATTGGCCGATGTCAGTGACGGGTGCCAGAACCTGTTACCGTAATAACCTCCGCTTTCCGCAATGGCGCGCTGGAAAAGCCCCTTCGCCGCCGGGCTGATCAAAAGACGAAGAATGCAAAAAGCCCCGGCTGATTCGCCGAAGATGGTCACACAGTCCGGATCGCCGCCGAAAGCCGAAATATTTTGTTGAACCCATTTTAAGGCCGCTATCTGGTCCATCAGTGCGAAATTTCCAAAAAGGAAACCGAAAGGACCCAACCGGTAATTTATCGTCACTACCACAACGCCTTTTTTGCTCAGATTCGTCCCGTTATAGAGATGCAAAGAGCTCCCGCCGCTGACAAAGGCGCCTCCGTGGACCCAGACCATGACCGGTAGTTTTTCATCAGGTGATTTTGCAGGCGTCCAAACATTCAAAGACAGGCAGTCTTCATCCGTCCCGTCCCATGGGATGCCGTGGCCGGTAGGCGACTCAAGCTGGGGGCATCCCGGACCAAACTTAAGGCAGGGTTTGACGCCGTCCCATGACTGCGGCCTTTGAGGCGGTTGCCAGCGCAGAGGACCAATCGGCGGAGCAGCATATGGGATTCCGAGAAATACGGAAAGATCGTCAATCTGTTTTCCTCCGATCATTCCGCCGGCTGTCTTTACGGTTTTACCGGTGTCGGACTGAACGTGGCTGTCAATCGCCATGCGCCTCCGGATGGAAAAATTCGTGGTCAAGCTCCTTGTCAAACACGGGCTTCATGTTGATCCCTTCAAACTCCTGTATCACTACGTCTGCGGTCAACCAGACAGGGGATGCTCCCGGTACCGGGTCGCCGCAGATTGTCCTGCCGCCCTTGCCGGTAAAAGTTCCGTGCATATGCATTACGACACGTCCGTCGTCACTTGTGCCAAAAACTCCCATTGCGGAACCAATCTGTATGGGGCCATCCACCTCGGCAATACCCCTTACCTCTCCGGGATTTTCCTTCCAAACGGTATCCTTCGGGTAGAGTACCGCAACCTTTGACATTGCGCCGATGACCTGTACGTTGCCGGACTTGAAGCCGCTTTCTCTTATGACAGCGAGGATGCCCTCGACGAGATCTTCCCCGGTCAGGAGCCTTGCCGCCGTCAAACGGCCATTGCGGCCTGATGCCGCGAGCCATTTCTTACGCACTGTCCACCTCCCCGGTTTGAGAACTTTACCGGACTCATTTTCTTTTCAATTCTTCTACCAGCCGTTTGCTGAGATCTTCCCTTAAATTCATATCCTCGCGGTAATGGGAACCTGCGGCCGCGAGGCGGCCGGAATCCACGTTGAGGGAATGCCCGGTGATCTGGCTTGCTCTGTCTGATGCGAGGAATAAAACGGCTTCCGCTATGTCTTCCGGGGCACAGGGTGAACCGGTGGGAACGTCCGCCCCCAGCTTTTCGAGCTGGCGCGGTGTCAGCGATTCCTTCAGCATATCGGTTAAAGTCGCGCCCGGCGAGACGGCATTGCTGGTTATCCCGTACCTTCCGAGTTCCCAGGCCAGCGCTTTCATCAACCCGATTATTCCATGCTTGGAAGCCGTGTAGGCGGATGTCCCGCGCCCTCCGACGCAGTGTCCGGCGATGGAAGATAGGAATATCAGTCGCCCGCGGCCATTCTGCATCATGCAGGGAATCACTGCTTTTGTGCAGTTGAAAGCTCCGGTCAGGTTGACATTGATCGTCCTGTCCCAAGCCTCCGCAGGCATGTCCTCGATGAGAAAGCCGTTCGCCACTCCGGCGTTATTTACGAGAATGTCGATCGTTCCGAACCTCCCTTTGCCCGCCGCGACCATCTCGAGCACCTCCGGGCGATTGGTAACATCAGCGCGGAAAGGAATAGACTCCTTTCCCATGGCCTTAATCTCCGAGGCAACGCTTTCAGCCCTATCCAGGCTGAAGTCATTTACGATTACGCCCGCGCCTTCCGAAGCCAGCTTAAGCGCTATCGCGCGGCCGATTCCTGCTCCTGCTCCAGTAACCAGCGCTACTTTTCCCTCGAGTTCCATACTTGCCTCCAGATCAACTCTATGCCTGTGTTAATCATACCATGTTTTCTCACATGCCGGCTCTTCGCTGTTTTACGTTGAAAAAATGTTATACTGGTGAATATAAAAACACCAGAAAAATTATTATTATTTCACAAGCTGTCGGGGTTGGGTGGAGAATGGGAGATCATCGAGCTTGAATTTGGAAAGGAGGGTCTGCCCTGCGTAGCTTCTGAGCGAAAGGAGGGCCTGCCCTGCGTAGCTTCTGAGCGAAGCAGGGTGGCGAGAGACGGAATCGAACCGTCGACACGCGGATTTTCAGACAGCCACCTGCGTTTTTAGGCGATTAAAAAACCTCTATAAACCCCTGTAAATTGCTTGCATATCATTGTTTGTGCAAAAGTCAAGACTGCAGCATCACGCAAGGTTATGCAGGCTAAATTTTTCTAGGAGCCTCGGAAGAGCCCCGGAAACACTGGCTAAAGCGATTTTTTGGGCAGCCTACGCATTCAATTTTTATCACTGGCGTCCCACAGGGACGCCATGGGCTGTGGACTGTAGGCTGTAGGCTGTGGGTCGGAACAGAATAAACACAGATGGGAAAAACCGGAACTGCGGTTTTGATAATGGTCCTTCATAGCCCTCGGTTTTATTGGGGTT
>JBDRJR010000032.1:0-17569 GCA_043814705.1 Verrucomicrobiota bacterium
GCAACCTTGTTGAATCCAACCCACCGCTTATTCAATTTATTCGCTCATTTTACTTCTCGCCAGTATTCCGCCCTGATATAATCACCGAATTAAATTTAAAAAGTCGGGCTTTCCAGCACCAAAGAATTCTGAAGCGTTGCGCAACGGCATTCGCGCTTGTGTTTTGGCATGGATCTGGTTTAATTAAATTGGAAAAGGCGAAGAGAATGGCATATAACCGCTTTCGCATCACTTAAGTTATGCGAATTGACTTTATGAATGCGGCCCAAAAACAGATTGCGATATTTGACCGTTAAATATCCGGACTAATTATCGAAAAGGAACCTGGTTCGATCATGAATATCATGCCCGTCCTGAATGACGGTATTCTCAAGCTGACCCTCAACGGCCGCTTCGACACCTTTGGCGCGGGACCGGTTCAGCAAGTCCTGGATTCTTATTTCAATAAACATCCAAGGTTCGTCATCATGGATATGTCCGGCGTGGACTTTATCAGCAGTGCCGGCATACGCGTGCTCCTGATCACTGCCAAGGAAGCGGAGGGCCGCAAGGGCATCCTGGCGCTGGTTGGCCTTAACCCCTATTGCCGGGAATTGATCACGCACACTCATATCACCGGCATCCTGGCACAGTTTGACACCATGGATCAGGCCGAGGCCTTCTTGGATCAGGCCAAGGCCTTCTGCCGGGAAAAAACGCCTTCCGGGGCTTAACCTGCATTATTCATGCGGTAATTTCAAAACTCCTGAAAAGCATGGACGCAATCCGGCATGCGCCGGATCGTGGCCATAAAGGAGTTTTGAAACTGGCTCAAGTGTATTCCTACGGAACCTTAAAGAGCGTGCCTCGGGGAATATATTCGTAACAGCCCAAATCCACAATGCCGCTGAATTTGTCCAACCGCCGATGCCCGTCAATATCATCCGCGTCAGTCATCCAGCCCTGATATATCCCCGCGTTAACGCAGGGCGAATCCTTGGTCAGACGATAATCCATGGCCGCCTGCCCGACAAATAGCGGGTCGGAACCGGTGTTCCCCGTCCCGGCTTGCACCGGCCCGGAACACGTATAACTGAATGTTAGTGTGCTGCTGGCGTTAACAATATTGCTGCTACTGCTACCGGTTGTCGTATTCCCCCAGACGATGCAATTGGTCAACGACGCGGAGCATAAATAAAAATATAGTCCTCCACCTGCTTGTGGACTGCCATCGTTCCCCGCAATCGTGCAACTGTTCAACCTTACTGGTGAATTCCACAAAAACGCGCCGCCGCCGTAATTAGACGTGATATTTCCGGCAATCAGACAATTATTTGCTTCCGAGCTGTAGTTCATACAGACGCCGCCGCCGAAAATTCTTGACCGATTAGTGATAACAATGCAATTGTTCATTGTTGCGCCGGATAATAAATACACTCCTCCGCCATATCCATCGGCATAATTATTGGATATCACGCAGTTATTCAGCGTCCCGCCACTGCTTAAAAGCGCGCCGCCACCGCCGCCACTCCATGCATAATTACCCGTCATCACGCAGTTACTCACCGTCCCGCTGGTTTGGACCATGACGCCTCCACCTCCAGGGTTACCCCCGGATACTCCATCTGCCATCGTATATCCATTAGTCAGGGTGAATCCAATCAGACTTGCGCCGCCGGCCAAATAGACGCACCGCACCGCACCGGTTCCCATTCCTCCTGTTTCGGGCGATGGCTGGCCTTTGATGAAAGTCGAATTCGGCCCATTGACACTGCGCACAGTAATGGCCGCGGTCACACAAACGCGGTTAGTCAACGCATAACTCGGCGTGATTTTCGCGCCGGTATCATATACGCCGTTACTGACCAGCACGGTATTGCCGACCGCCGCCACATCTACCGCATCCTGGATATTCGTGGCCGCCGTTGCCCAGTTTGTGTAGTTCGGGACGGGATTCGCGCCATAGCGGTCAACATAATTGGTCGCGGCCCCGGCCATTTGGATACAAATTGCCGTTGTGGCCAGCATTCCGCTAATCAAAATGACTGATCTTTGCATTTTGGTTCCTCGACTTTCGGTTTTCCGGCTTTCCGTTGTCATCCCTCACGCTGAGTCCGGCGACGGCCGGACGATAGCGTGAAGCCGCTGGGTGTCTTTGCGTCTTTGCGCCTTTGCGCCCGCCTGCAACGCTGGAGCGTAGCGACTGCGGGCAGGTGAGACAGATTCACATATCCTGTTATCCTGTCAAATTTCCTTCAGATGGCTGAATGGTTACAAATGCCGGGCGCCGTGTGTTGAACGGGAATAGAGTGCCGCGCCGAACGCGGGGCGTCAAGGAAAAATCCGCATGAAAGGTGCGCAAAAACGCCGCAAAAGTTGTCACCCGACTTGGCGCGGCGGGGACAAGGGAAAAGATCAGAAATGCTTTTGGGCAAAGGCAAAGCCGGAGCCGGATTATTTCAAGTGATTGAGGATGTTGCGATCCGACAAGAACAGATTCTTTTTCTTCTCTCGCCGCCAGCCTTTGATTTCAATTTCCCGCTTTCGCGCCTGCGATTTGTCTGGATGTCGCTCGGCATAAACAAGCTTTACTGGCCTACGGATGCTTGTCCATAAAGCGCCATAACCGGCATTGTGTTCAACAAGCCGCAACTTTGGGTCATTGGTAATACCCACATAGAAGGATTTGTCCGAACATTCAAGAATGTATGTATACCAAGCCATAATGCGGCACAAAATGGTTGTCGTAAGAGCGAAAATTTTTTTCAAAAGATGCCCTTCGTCAGCCAAGGCCTCCTCAGGATCATTCGTCGCCTTTAATGGCTTGCCATGAGGAGCCCCGCACCAGGGGCGACGAATGGAGCGGAGGAGATTCGAACTCCCGACCCCCACGTTGCGAACGTGGTGCTCTACCAACTGAGCTACCGCCCCGCTTGCAGAAGTAATCAGTAATCAGTGATCAGTGATCAGTAACCAGGAATCTGTGAAACCAGGGAACAGAGGTCAGACGCCGCAAGCCAAAGGTCGGCAAAAAAGCCGCCGGCCTCAATCATCACAAGCCGAACAAACTTATGCCAACAACTTTACGGCGTCGGCGCCAGGCCGGCCATTTTGGACATTTGCTTCATTTTTTTCTTCTGCTTCTTTTCCTCGATGGAAAGCTTCGGCTTGTTATTGCGGCCGGAATTACCCCTATCCATGTTTTTTGCCATGACACACCTCCTCCTCTTTGCTTGTCTTCGCCAATCTTCAGAGAACTTGTTTTCTGGCCGGTAATTATCTTTGGCAAGACTGCGTCTGTCAAAACATTATTTTTGACTTCAATTGCGCAGGCCAGGACTGCGGGGCGCGAACAGGCGGCCGCTCACGGTAATCACCAGGCCGCCCACAATGAGCGCGCTTCCCAACAACATGAACCGGTTGATGTGCTCGCCCAACACCAGGATGGCCAGCAAAGAAGCCATCACCGGCTTGAGAAAAAACATCATCGCGGCCTGGAAAGCCGTGCCATGGCCAAGCCCGAAATAATAGAGCCCGTAAGCCAGCGCGGTGCCCAGGAGCGCCACATACAGGGTTGGCGCCCAGGCGCTTGCCAGGCCGGCCAAGCCCTGGTGGGCCGTTATCACCAGCGCAAACGGCAGAACCATCAGACTGCCGAACAACGCCGAAAAACCCGTAAGCACAAACACCCCATAGCGGATAATTACACGCCGGACAATACAGACGCTGAGCGCAAACAACATGGCCGCCATCAGCATGAGACTGAGCGCCGCCAGGGACTGGCTCGTGAAGGCGCCCGATTCCCAGGCAAAACAGGCCACCCCCGTGATGCCGGTCGCCATGGCCGCCCATTTCGATGCGCTCCAGGACTCATGGTTGACAAACCGCGCAAAGAGCAGGACAAAAATCGGGTTGGCGCTGAACACCACGGCACAGGAGGCCGCCTTTTCAAACACCAGGATTGCAGTGTGAAACAGCACAATTGCAAGCGCAAACCCAATGCCGCCGTTGAGCGCAAAGACGCCATAATCGCGCAGGCCCAAAGGCACAGATCGCTTGCGCAGAGCCGGCGCCGCCAGGGCCAGCAGGATAAGCCCGGTCAGAAAGAAACGGATAAAGACCATTTGCAGGGGATGAACCCGCGCGCCGACAAGCTTACTGGCCACCTCAACCGTGCTGAATAAACCTACGCCAACAAATAGCGCCAGAAACCCAATTACTTTTTCATGACGCATGGCAAAATCTCAAGCGCCGCCAATGACCAACGTTAAATTGCCTGCGCTATGCCGGCGGTGCAAGCTTGTATGATTTCTCGATCTTGGCGGCCACATCCTTGTAGCCGATATCCACCTGGTAGATTTCCTTGTAATATTGATTCACCGCCGTCACGAGATCACCCTGGGCTTCCAAGGTTTCACCCAGCTGGTAGAAAATATCCTTCTTGAGCTCGTCCATTTCGGTCAATTCAGCGGCGGCTTTCTCCAGTTGCTCGCGCGCCATATCGAACTGCTGTTTCTGCTTGAAACAGCGCGCCATGTAATACAATGAACGCACCCGGTTGCGCGGATTGCGCTGGGCCATCTGGAACTGCTGGATGGCTTCGTTCAACATGTTGCGTTCGAACAGAAGAATGCCGTAATCAAACCGCAAGGGCAGGTCATTGGGATAGCGCTCGATGCGCGCCTCGGTATTCTTGAACACAAACTCGTTTTTGGCGGCTTCCTTGGTTTTTACCCCGGCCAGGTCGCCGTTTTCACGGCACTGGGCAATCTCAAAATCAAATTGCTTCAACTGCACCGTCGCCAGCATCTGATCGAGTTGCGGGTCCGTCGCGCCGCCAAGGCGCTTGGCTTCGTCAATCGTGTGCTTGGCGTCGTCAAATCGCGTCGCCTGCATATACAGATTGGCCAGAGCGCGGCGGTAATTGATGTTTTCAGGCTCGTGTTTGACGCGCTCTTCCAGGTCATGGATCAGTAATTCCGCGCTTTTGCCGTCCTTGACCGCCATGGCTTCTTTCTCCAGCATGGATGCTTCCTTAACGTCCTTGATAACGCTTCGATAACCGCCTCCGCCCTTGGACGCCTCGTCCCAGCCGCCCTTGGCCATTGTTTCGCGGGCCATGGCATTCTTCAGCGCCTGCATGGCCTCGGCATCGTGCGGTTTCAGATTGACGACGGCCTCGAAACATTCCTTGGCATCCTGGGGCTGGTCCATTTGCATATACAGGTTGCCCAGCCAGAACAGGAAGGCGGCATCCTGCTGAAAATACTCGCGCACCATGGCCAGCGTCAGGGCGGCCACTTCCGGCATTTCCGCCGCTTCGGCCATCTTGCACAGAAAACGGATAAAGGTCGGGTTCAAGGGATCTTTGCGGATAAGTTCCTCACCCAGGCGCAAGGCCTCCTGCGGCTTTCCGGCGCGCTGGGCCAGCCAGCCTTTGATCAATTGCGGCGCGGCGCTGATCGTGGCCATGATGCGCGCCGCCTGACCGCCGCCGGTTTCATTGAATTGCTTCAGGGCGGTCGCCCGCAGGAATTTACGCGCCCGCAAAAAATGAGGTTCGATATCCAGCGCCGCCATGAACATATCCATGGCATAAGGCCGGTTGCCATGCTCCGTGGCCACCAGTCCCTTGTCAAACAACTCGCGCGCCCGCTTGGACACATTGGCTTCAGATAAATCCGCCATGGAAAAAACTCCTGTTTTTTTCTTTTTTTTTATACTACACTTACCGCTTTGTAAATGTCAATAGGCAATGAAAACCGAATTTCGCTCAATATGAACCTGCCTTTTCATCACAGGCGGAAAAAATCCGGATCCGGCCGGGCATTCAGCGTCGGGGTGTTGGCCGGCGCCGGGTTGGCCGCCGCAACGGCTTGCGCGGGTAGTTTCATCATGGGCGATGCCGTCTCATTGTCCCAGTTGTCCCATCGCCATAATTTCATTTCATACACTGCCCGAGGCAAGAACCTCACGCTGAAGACCAAATTCAATAATTTCATATTCGAAGGCAATACCCGCAAGGTCGAATTCAACAACATCCTCATATGGCTGAATGCGCCGGTTACCCGGCATTGGGGCGCCTGGACCATCCGGAACATTGACGTGGATAAAACCATTTTACCGCTGATCAATCCCCTGGGAACGCTCAAGTCGGAAGGCGGGCAACTGGTGCTCCTGGATCCGGGCCATGGCGGGCAGGACCCGGGCGCCATTGATCTGCGCCGGGGCTTGGAAGAAAAACGCATCACCCTGGAACTGGCCCAACGTGTTCGAACCATCCTGCAGAAATACAATATTGACGCGCGCCTGACGCGCGGCGGCGACCAAACCATCGAACTGGACCAGCGCTGTCTCATGGCCAACCGTTTAAGGGCCGACTTGTTCGTCAGCATACATATGAATGCGGCGGCCAATGCGAACTCCTCCGGCATCGAGACCCATATCCTGCCGCCGGCAGGGTGCCCCATCACGGCAAGCGCTTTTGTCGGCTCCCGGGATCGCGTGGCATTTCCCGGCAACCGGCATGACGGCGCCAACCTGGTTCTGGGCTATTACCTCCAAAGGAGCATGATTAAATACACCTGCCTGGAAGACCGCGGCGTGCGGCGCTCCCGGTTTTATGTAATCCGCAATGTGGATTGCCCGGCCGCCTTGGTGGAATGCGGGTTTATATCGAGCCGCAACGACAGAATCAAAATAATGACCACGGCCTACCGTAATAATGTTGCCCGCGGCATTGCCGAAGGCATCGTAACTTATCTGAACATGGTCAAGCGCGCCCGGACGCTTAATCCCTGAGGTCGCGCACCCCCGCAAGCTTGTGATTACACGCCACGGTGTATAGCCGCTTGAGTCCGGGATCGTTATGCTCGTGAGCCGCCACGACTTCGCCGATAACCAGCGGGCAATTACCGGGCTGGTAAATATCCACCAGCCGGCATTCGAAGTTGGCGACCGCTTCCGCAACGAGCGGCGCCCTGACTTTTATGCCCGCCTGCACCGCTAAACCGGCTTCGGAAATTTTGTCCCGCCCCCGACCATGGCAACTGCCGGCATATAACACGGACCGGCGCATCGTTTCATTCGGAAACGCCACCACGAACTGCCTGGTCGCGCGGATCAATTCGAGCGTGTAGGCTTCGGCGTCAATGCCCAGCACAAACATGAGCGGTTCATCAGACGCAATGGCCACCCAGCCTGCCGCCATGACGTTGGTGTTACCCGCCGAACTGCACGTGGTAACTAACACCACCGGCTCGGGATATTTCCGGTCAATGGCTTTTTGAATGTCCGCGGAGATTTGCATGCTTATTCCTTGCTCGTGGGCGCGCAGTCTTTTGCATTCCGCCTTACCATTTTTGCCTGGTGCAACTTGGCCTGACCAATGCGCTCGTTATGAATCCGCTTGCTTCCAAGAGTTAATACTATCATAATACGCTTTGCATGGCAAAAATAAAAAGACGCTCATGAAAATTCCTTTGCTTGATTTAAAGGCCCAATATGCGCCGCTCCGCGCTGAAATCCGCGCGGCCATGGACGAGGTGTGCGACGAACAGCAATTCATTCTCGGCGCGCGCGTCCAGACATTTGAAGCGCATGTGGCCGCTTACTGCGGCGCGCCGTTCGCTGTCGGTCTATCCTCCGGCACCGATGCCCTGTTGGCGGCGCTCATGGCGCTGGATATCGGACCAGGCATCGCCGTCATTACATCCCCCTTCACTTTTTTTGCCACGCTCGCTTCCATTGTCCGGCTGGGCGCTTTTCCGCTCATGGCTGATATTGACCCCCTGACGTTCAATCTGAGCCCGGCCGGTGTGCGCGCCTTATTGGAGAACCCGCCCCGCCGCTTGAAAAAAAACATTCCCAAGGTGCTTTTACCGGTGCACCTGTTCGGACAATGCGCCGATATGGACCCGCTCCTGGACCTGGCACGGCAACACGGCTTGCATGTTATCGAGGACGCGGCCCAGGCCATCGGCGCGGAGTATCCCGCCCGCGCCGGCGTCTACAAGGCGGGCACAATGGGGGCCATCGGCTGTTTCAGTTTCTTTCCGTCCAAGAACCTGGGCGGGTTTGGCGATGGCGGCATGGCCATAACCCGCAATGCGGTGTTGGACAAGGTCCTGCGCGCCATTCGCGTGCACGGGTCGGTGGAAAAATACCGGCATGACCGGCTAAGCGGCAATTTCCGCATGGATGCCCTGCAGGCGGCCGTGCTGGACGTTAAATTAAAACATCTCGAAAGCTGGCATGCGGCGCGGCGCGCGCATGCCGCTTTCTACGACCGCGCTTTTCGAGGCTCGGCCGTGCAGACCCCGCGGGCGGCCTATGCGGGTCACACCCTGACAAATCATCACATTTACAACCAATACGTGATCCGCGTGCCGGAGCGTGACCAGGTGCGCGCGGCTTTGCAAAAGGCCGGCATCGGCTGTGAAATTTACTATCCGGTGCCCATGCACCTGCAACCCTGTTTCCGCGACCTGGGTTACCGCGCCGGCGATTTCCCGGAAAGCGAACAAGCCGCCCGTGAAGTTCTGGCCTTGCCCATTTACCCGGAATTAACGGAAGCCATGCAACAGGTCGTTGTGGATGAAGTCCTCAAGGCGGTAACTGGCAATTAAACAGACGCGGATTAAATTAGGCCGCCAAAGGCGGTGACTTAAGATGGATTATTTTCACGCAAAGACGCTAAGTCGCAAAGGTTGTAATAGTTTCAGAAAATCATCGGTAATCTTATATTCCTTGGCGGCTTTGCGGCTTGGCGTGAGACATGGCTTCATCTTGCTTTAAATTCCTATGCATTTAATTAGGCCGGCAAAGGCGGTGACAAAGAAAATCCTGGATTCCCGCCTTCGCTCGTTCCGAAGCATCAGAGCGAGTGAAAACGGGAATCCAGAATATGTGTTGGATTGAAATTCATCAAGGCAATCAGCATGACGAAAAAGGATATTAATCCAATTCCACAGCACGTTGCCATTATCATGGACGGCAATGGGCGCTGGGCCAAACAGCGCGGCCTGCCCCGCCTGAAAGGCCACGCGGAAGGCACTCAATCGGTGGAAGCCGTTTTGCGCGCATGCAAGCGCTTCGGCATCCGGTACTTGACCCTGTATGCGTTCAGCACCGAGAACTGGGTGCGCCCCCCATCGGAAATCAAGGGCCTGATGCGAATCCTGGTCCAGTTTCTTAAAACCCGCGAGACCGACATGCTCAAGGAAAAAATCAGACTGCGCGCCATTGGACGCCTGCAAGACCTGCCGCGGCCGGTGCTGAACGAACTCCAGCGCGTCATGCAGGCCACGGAACATTTTACCAGCCGCCAGCTGGTCCTGGCCTTGTGCTATGGCGCGCGGGATGAAATCACACAGGCCGTGCGAGCCATCGCCCAGCGTGTCCAGGACGGCAAATTAGCCGTCCGGGAGATTAACGAGACGCTGGTCGCCCGGCACCTGTTCGCGCCCGATATCCCAGACCCCGACTTGCTGATCCGGACCAGCGGCGAGATGCGGCTCAGTAATTTCATGTTATGGCAGTTATCCTATACCGAACTTTATATTACCGAAACACTCTGGCCCGATTTTCGCGAAGACGCTTTCGCGGAGGCCTTGGCGGCCTACGCCTGCCGCCGGCGGCGCTTCGGCCAGGTCAGTTAATCTGATGGGATTTAAATTGGTATGACGGAATTGAAAAAACGCATCGCAAGCGGATTGTGCCTCGGAGCGGCTTTCCTGCTGGTCGTCAACTGGGCGCCATCCCTCACTATCTGCGCACTGCTTTGCGCCATCGCAACCATTACGGTGCTGGAATTTTACCAATTGCTCGATGCCGTGACGATTCCCAGTTTTCGAATCATGGGCGTCGTCGCCAGTATCTTGCTGATTGCCGGAACCTGGCTCTCACTCACCTTGAAAACAGCAGTGCTGGCCGGCGAGCACGAATTGATCATTCTTTTTGTCACCATCATCGCGATTCTTATCCGGCAGTTTCCGCAGAAAAACAATGACCAGCCCTTAGCCACCATGGCTTGCACACTGTTCGGTATCCTGTATGTGCCATTCCTGTTCAATTATTTCACCAAGCTGGCCTTTACCTGGGAATGCCCATCCTGGCTGAATCCTATCGGGCCAACCGGCCGATGGCTGGTGTTCTACCTGATTGCAGTCGTCAAGAGCACGGATATCGGCGCCTTCGTCATCGGCAGTCGGCTGGGACGACACAAACTGATTCCGCGCATTTCGCCAAGCAAGACCTGGGAAGGATTTATCGGCGGCGTGACGACCGGGTTGCTGGTAAGCCTGGCCATTTACTTCCTGACCGGCGGGCATTTTGGCGTAATCACCCTGCGTATTTACGACGCCATTTTGCTCGGGATTCTCCTGCCGGCCCTGGGTACGGTTGGTGACTTGACCGAATCCATGCTCAAACGCGCCGCAAACAGCAAGGATACCGGACATCTCTTGCCCGGCATGGGCGGCATGCTGGATGTGATGGACAGCCTCCTATTTGGCGTGCCGGCATTGTATATGTATATTAAAATTCTGCTGGCGGTTTAACCTGATCTATTTATGCAAAGCCATGAATAGATCACCCTTTGGGCTTCGACTACGGCCTGAAGACAGGCCTTCGCTCAGGGTTAACCTTGAGCAAGCCCTGAGTAAAGTCGAAGGGCGCGTCGAAACTTGCAAATCATGCAATTGATAATTGCACGATTTGTAAGTGACAGTGAATGAAAACGGAGTTTTCATGAATGAGTCAGGTTAATGAGCAGTTCTCCAAAAAATATCGTCATCCTGGGTAGCACCGGTTCCATCGGTGAAAGCGCACTGCGCGTGGCGGCGGCGTTGCCGGACCGGTTCCGGGTCATCGGCCTGGCGTCCCAAAAGAATGTCACGCGCTTGCTGGAACAGGCGCGGCTTTTTGCTGTTGAGCGTGTGGCCGTCGCCGATCAAGAGGCCGCGCGCCGCGCCGCACAATCGGCGCCGGCAGGCCTGACAGTGCTGGCCGGCCCGCAAGGCCTGGAGGAGTTGGCCGCGCTTCCCGCCGCCGATAGCGTGCTCGTGGCCGTCGTGGGCATGGCCGGCTTGCCTCCCGTATTGGCGGCCCTGCGCCAGGGCACCGACGTGGCGCTGGCCACCAAGGAAGTCCTGGTGGCGGCCGGCCAAAAAGTCATGGCCGCCAGCCGCGCCTCGGGCGCGCGGATTTTGCCGGTGGACAGCGAACACAGCGCCATCTTTCAATGCCTGGATGGCCATGGCGCGGATCGCGTGCGCCGCCTCATGTTGACCGCCTCGGGCGGGCCGTTCGCACATAACCCGCGTCTGGACCTGGAGAAAGTGACCGTGGCCGAAGCCCTGAAGCATCCCCGCTGGAACATGGGCCGCAAGGTGACGGTGGATTCGGCCACCATGATGAACAAAGGACTGGAAATCATCGAAGCCCACTGGCTGTTCGGCGTGCCCTTCGACCGCATTGAGGTTGTGATTCACCCGGAAAGCATCGTGCATTCCATGGTCGAATTTCAAGATGGGAATGTTCTGGCCCAGCTCAGTGTTTCCGACATGCGCTTCGCCATCCAGCTGGCGTTCACCTGGCCGGAGCGCTTGGATGGCGGCCTGCCGGTCCTCGATTTGGCACAACTCGGAACGCTTCATTTTTCAGCGCCGGATGCGGCGCGTTTTCCTTGCCTGAGCCTGGCCCGCGCGGCGGCCCGGGTGGGCGGCACCATGCCGGTCATCCTTAATGCCGCCAACGAAGTGGCCGTCCAGGAATTTTTAAATGGCAAACTGACCTTCCCCGGCATCTGGCGCACAGTGGAACAGGTGCTGGGCCGGCATACCGCGCTGGCCGACCCGGAACTGCCGGATATCCTGGCGGCCGATCGCTGGGCGCGCGCGGAAGCCGGCCGGCTGATTCGGGAGCGATAAATAAAAGGCCCCTATGATTCTCCATGGTATTTATGTAACTGTAATCGTGTTGCTTTTGTTCGGCGTATCGATCTTTGCCCATGAATTGGGCCACTTCATCACCGCCCGCTTGTTCGGCATGGTCGTGGAAGTCTTCTCTTTGGGTTTCGGGCCGGCCATCTGGAAAAAAAAATATCGCGGGATCCTTTACAAAATCGGCATTTTTCCCGTTGGCGGATACGTGGCCCTGCCCCAGATGGATCCGACCGATGCCTCGCCGGCCGCGAAACCGAAACAAACCGATGCGCCCACAGTGATATCGGCCGACGAACCGGCGGCTTCTCCGCCTGAAGCATTGCCATCCGCCTGCGCCAAGGCTTCCTCCTTCGCACCGACTCTCCGAGAGGTCGAGGCTATGGCGGACAAGTCGGCGGACAAGCCGGTGGCACCTTGGAAAAAAATCGTCGTGGCGGCCTCCGGCGCCGCCGGCAATATGGTCCTGGCCACAATCATCGCCTGGATTGTCTATTGGGGCGGCAAACCCTCCACACCGGGCGAGCGTTCCGCCGTTATCGGCTTTGTGGATACCAATTCGACGGCTTATATCAGCGGCCTGCGCCTCGGCGATGAAATTATCGCCGTAAACGATGTTCCGGTCACAACGTGGAACGATGTCATCCAGGAAAATGCGCGCTTTGCAACCGTCCTCTTCGCCGTCCGGACGCCATCAGGCACCAATATGATCACGGTGCCGACGGAAAAGAACGCGTTGGGCTTCCGGATGGTGACTGGCCTGCGCGAAGTCTCGCTCTGCAAAGTCATGGCCGTGGAGGCAGAGTCCAGCGCGGATCAGGCCGGCGTTCAACCGAATGATCTTATCGTGGAGTTTAACGACGTCCTCGTCCTCAGCGTGGAGCACCTGGTTGCACTCGTGTCCGCGCGGCCGGACATGCCTACCCCGCTTGCCGTTGAACGCGGTGGAAAAATTCTGGCTCTCATGGTTTCACCTCAGCTTGATCCGGCCCTGGGACGCGCACGAATCGGCATCCGCTTCGATCCGATGGCCGTGGATTACGATCGGGTCGTTCACATCCCGCCCAGTGTTCAACTGAAGGGCCATGCCACCATGATCCTCCGGGTGGTTCGCGCGCTTGTTTCGAAGGAAGCCAAGCACACGGCCGAAGGACTCGGCGGCCCGCCCATGATTCTTTACATGATCCAGGATGCCGTGCGCAAAGGCATCATGATCGCCCTTTGGTTCATGTGCTTCCTCAACGTAAACCTGGCCATCATCAACCTCCTGCCGATCCCGGTGCTCGACGGCGGACACATCATGTTTTCCCTGTGGGAGCTGGTCACCCGGCGGCCGATTCATCCGAAACTGATTGGTTGGATTTATCAGGTTTTCTTTTTCCTGTTTATCGCGGCGATCATCCTGCTCTCGGGCAGGGATTTTCAGCGGCTCTATCAACTCCGCCAGCTATCGAAAACGGTTGCCCGCCAGATGGCCGTTACTAACGCGGTCACCAATGCGGCGACCGGCACCGAGACCAATGCGCCCGCCGTTCCGAAGGCGGGCACGAACGAATCGGCGGAGCCGTAGAGGCATAACCGGGCTTATGCTTTTGAACTTCCGATGCCAAGGGGCATGCTATTAACCGCAAAACGACAAGGAGAAAATAAAAATGTCTGCCCGACTTCAAATTATGGTTCCGGCGGAAAAAGTGCCGGTGGTGGAAGAAGCGGATATCGTCGTAATTGGGGGCAGTTGCACCGGCGTGTTCGCGGCCGTTCGTGCGGCCAGGCTCGGCGCAAGGGTTGTAATTGTGGAAAAGCTGAATCGGTTTGGCGGAGTCGCAACCAGCGGCCTGGTCAACATGTGGCATAGCATTTATGACACGGATTATAACCGGCAGATTATAGGCGGTCTGACCCATGAAATCATGGAGCGGCTTGACAAACGCAACATGATAAGCCGGTTTAAAAATTCAAAAGATTACGCCATTCGCTTCAACTCGGAAGAATTAACCATTGAACTTGATGAGCTCGTGCTGGAAGAAAAAATCAAACCTTACCTGCACACCTTTTTTGCGGCACCGGTTATTGAAAACGGACAGGTTTCGTCTGTAATCATCCAGAATAAATCGGGCCGGAGCGCAATCAAAGGCGGAATGTTCATTGATGCCACCGGCGACGCCGACTTATGTTTCCTGGCAGGATTGCCGACCTATATACCGCCCCACATCCAACCCCCAACCACCTGCGCCAAGTTCACGCACTGGAACATTAAACTTAATGCAAACAAGCTGATTATGAAACACGCCGCGGAATTTAATCTGCCGGAAGGTTATATGTGGGGCGCCCCCATTCCACCGGACAATGATGTTTTCATGCTGGCCGGCACACGCGTCTCCGGAAAAAACCCGGCGGATGGGAAACAACTTACCTTTTGCGAGATGGAAGGCCGACGCCAAGTCAGGGCCGTCATGGATATCTGGCGAAAATACGCGCCGGGCAAAAGCCTCGCGTTGCATGCCCTGCCGTCCCAGATCGGCATCCGGGAAAGCCGGCACATCAAGGGCGTCTACCGGATAGCCGGGACTGATCTGCTCGATGGTAAAAAATTTGATGACGCAATCGCCAATGGAACTTATCCGGTGGATATTCATCATCAGGACAAACCGGGCATAACGTTCAAGGAACTGAACGGCACCCAGTGTTATTGCCGGCCGGGTAAAAAAGCCGTTGTCAGCCGCTGGCGCAAGAAAACGGCGAATTGCCCGAAATATTATCAGATCCCACTGCGCTCCCTGATTCCACAAAATTCCAAAAACGTCATTGCCGCCGGCCGCATGCTGGATGCCGACCGGGAAGCCTTCGGCGCCGTCAGGGTAATGGTCAACCTCAATCAGACCGGCGAAGCCGCCGGGGTCGCCGCCTGGCACGCATTGCAATCAGGGATTAATATTGCCCGGGTAAACGCCCGGGATGTCAGGAAATCGCTGTTATCCGGCGGATCGTGTATTTTTTAGGTCGAACAATTTGGAGGATTATCGAATGACTACGCGCCAAAATAAATTTAAAATCATTACCGGGTCTTTTATCAGCGCCGTGGCCTGCGGAATTGAAAGCCAGAACTGGGGCCGCAACGATTGGCGCCGGCAATTTGATGTCATGCAAGCCATGGGGATGGATACCGTCGTGATTATCCGCGTGGGCGAAGTGGACAGCGCCATGTATAAATCCAAAGTAATGAACACCACGATCTATGAGGAAGATGACCTGGTCGAATTGATGTTCAACGAAGCGGACCGCACCGGCTTAAAACTTTACCTGGGATTATATGACACCGAATACCATTGGCAAAGGAACGACTGGGACGCGGAAGTGGCCATCAACAAGCGCTTGATCGAAGAGTTATGGGATAAACACAAACATCACAAATCGTTCTATGGCTGGTATATTACCCATGAGGGCATGATGGAACAGCACATGCCGAAAATCTGGAAACCGCTAATCCAAAAAATCAAGACCTACGATTCGAAAAAGAAGATTCTGGTTTCCCCGCGCTACGGCGGCGAGAAATGGTATCGCGGCGATAGCAGTAAATTATGTTTGACCCCGGAACTGCATTACAAGCATTTTGACTATATTTTCGGTGAAATGGATGGGTTGATAGATTACGCCGCCTTCATGGACGGCCACACCGCGTTCAAAAGTCTGGCGGGTTTCGTCGAAGCAACACATAAAATCTGCAAGAGACACAAAGTCGGGTTCTGGTCGAATCTCGAGGCCTTTGACCGGGACCAGCAGAACATGCGTTTTCCACCGATCGAATGGATGAAGATGAGATTCAAACTGGAAGTGGTCCAGCCCTACGTTGAAAAAATAATAGCATTTGAAGCGTCAAAATTCTTGAGCCCCTATTCAATGTTTATCTCAGCGCGAAATCTATATGAAAGATATCTTGAATATATTGACAAAAAAGGACGATTCAAGATAAGGACTGAGTGACCCGATGATATTAGAGTTGCCGATTCTTGTCAAAATCATGGCATCTTTGGGATTGATTTTGGTCTGTAATCGCCTTATTGGAAACCTTACAGTCAGTGTTCTGCTCGGAACAATCAGCCTGGCGGCGCTTTCCGGACAGACAATGGCCGCATCGCTGGATATCGCGGGCAAGCGCCTCTTGGCCATGGACAATGCCTGCCTGATGATCGTCATTTTCCTGGTTATCTGGCTCTCAACGCAGATGTCTGAGACGCTTGTCATGCGGGATCTGGTCGAAGCCATTCGCTATCGGCTTTGCCGCCGGCATGCCATGGCCGCCCTGCCGGCGGTGATCGGATTTCTGCCCATGCCGGGTGGCGCGATTTTTTCCGCGCCGCTTGTGGAAAACTGCGATCGAGGCGGACAGATTGCACCCATTCTCAAGGCGCGGGCCAATTTCTGGTTCCGTCACGTCTGGGAGTTCTGGTGGCCGCTTTATCCCGGTGTCCTGCTTGCCATGCACCTTACCGGCCTGGAGATCTGGCAATTCATACTGCTTGGTCTGCCGCTCTCGCTGGCGGCAATTATGGGTGGTTACCTGTTCATTTTACGCGGAATCGGGCGCGATTGCACTGAGGAATCCTTCACGTCGCTCGCATCGCCACTAACCAAACTTCTGATGCCGATTTTCATGGTGATCGCAGGATACATGACTTTTCGGCTGGTGTTCGGCGCCGTCCGCCTTTGGCAGGCGGACGTGCCTGCCATCAACCGCTATTTACCGATGATTTTTGGAATCTTACTCGCCAATCTGGTCTTGGAACGATGGCGGCCGTTACCCTGGAAAACCTGGCGCCGGATTATTTTTTCGGCCAAAACATTTAATCTGGCCTTGATCGTTGCGGCGGTTCGCATTTATGGAGCGTTCATCGAAGCGCCGTTGCCCAATGGCGCCACCCCAATTGCGTTGATGCAATTGGAGATGGCACACTGGGGTATTCCGCTGGTTGCCATGGTGATGTTGCTACCGTTCGTCGCGGGGGTGACAACCGGGTTGGCGATCGGATTTGTCGGCACAAGCTTCCCGATCGTGGTCAGCCTGATGGGGGTTGATCCGCCGCTCAACATTCTGCTGGGCTTCACGGTGTTGGCATACGCATGCGGCCATATGGGGCAAATGCTTTCCCCCGTGCATGTCTGCCTGGTTGTCAACAGCGAGTATTTCAACACGAACCTCATTCACAGCCTGCGTGGTTTGTTGGCGCCCATGGCGCTGGTCATCCTTGCGGCGCTGGCGGTCCATGTCATTGTCATGCGTTGGCTGTAGAATCTGAGCCAAGCCGATTTAACGCCCCACCACGCCAGCTTGCTTACCCCCTGCCGTCATTTTATCCCCCTGCCGGCTCGCAAATCCCACCCCCGCAAAATCATTTGCTAAATCATGTTTTTTCGATACATTCATCTTCGCAACCGTAGAAGACAGGAACATATTTCAAACCAATGAACGCTAAATCCCTAACCCATGACGATTTATTTAATCCCTGAATCAGTAGCATCCCATAGGATGCTTTGGCTGAGGGCTGTGGGCTATTGACTGTGGGAAAACCCCAATAAAACCGAGGGCTATGAAGGACCATTATCAAAACCGCAGTTCTGGTTTTTCCCATCTGTGTTTATTCTGTTCCGAC
>JBDRJR010000033.1:0-15452 GCA_043814705.1 Verrucomicrobiota bacterium
TGGTCGTGTAATTTATGCCAAAAAGGGAGGTAATATTATGCCAACCGTCATGGAGAAAGAATCGGCACACAAGCTCATCGACCGCATGCCTCAGCAAGCAACATGGGATGACCTTATGCACGAAATTTACGTTCGCGAGGCAATCGAACGAGGACTGGCCGATAGTAAGGCAAGAAGAACCAAAGAAGTTAAAGAAGTCCGTGCCAAATACGGCTTGCCGATATGAGCGTTCATTGGACAGACACTGCCCAAGCCCGTCTCGACGCCATTTACGCATACATCGCCCAAGACTCCGCCGAGTACGCCATCCGCACGATTGATCGTCTGACGCGACGTTCACAGCAGATTGCCGAATTTCCCCTTTCCGGCCGTCGTGTGCCGGAATATGATATGGACCAAGTTCGAGAAGTGATCGAAACTCCCTATCGGATCATCTACCATATCAAACCAGACCAGATTGACATTCTGGCGGTCATTCATGAGGTAAGGAACATCCTGACGGACGGCAAAGAAAGCAACTGAGCCGAACCAGCGGGTGCAGGCTATCGCCCGGCCGTCGCCGGGCTCAGCCTGACCAGATTCGTTCGGCACATTAAGAAGGAGAAGTCTTGTGGAGAAACGAGAAAACCTACTGCGCACGGTTCGGTTTGAGCAACCGGAATACATTCCAATGGTCTTTCACATTAATGCATCCTGCTGGCATCATTATCGAGTGGATGCATTGCAGGATCTGATGGAAGCCCATCCTTTCCTTTTCCCAGACTTCAAGAGATCAATAGGCCTAGTGGAACCAGACTTCCCGCCTTTTACCAGGGCTGGCGAGCCATTTGTGGATCCTTGGGGCTGTGTATGGGAAACCTCAGATAGCGGTATCATAGGCGCGGTAGTTAAGCATCCCCTTGAGACTTGGGATGCTTTTGCCGGCTATTGTCCCCCCGACCCGGATAAAACGACCCACTGGGGCGCAATCAATTGGGAAGCAGAAGCAGAAATCATAGGTCCCGCTGTGTCCCAAACCTGCCTCTCCAATGGGGAGATTGGCCACAATCACACATGGCTCAAACTCACCGATATCCGGGGGTATCAGAATGCCGTTTTTGACATGGTCGACGGCGAACCAAGGCTCTTTCGGTTGCTTGAGATGCTTGAGCATTTCAACGCTGGACTTGTCCACAACTACATTAAGTTTGGGCGTGTGGAATGGCTGGGATTCGCCGAGGATCTTGGTATGCAACAAGGGCCGATGTTGTCCCTTGAGCATTTTAGAACGTATATCAAACCGAGTTACCAGCGGCTGATGAGAACGGCACGTGATGCCGACTGCATAGTGCATGTCCATTCCGATGGGGATCTACGCGCCCTGATGGACGATCTCCTTGACTGTCCTGTCGATGTCATCAATTTACAGGATCTTGTGAACGGTGTCGACTGGATCGCGGAACATCTGGCGGGAAAAATCTGCATAGACTTGGACATCGACAGACAACACGTCACCGTTCGTGGCACACCCACCGAGATCGACGCGCTGATTCGCCGTGAAGTGGAAACCATCGGCAGTAAACAGGGCGGCCTAATGATGCTCTACGGACTGTATCCCGGCGTTCCTCTCCAGAATGTCCGGGCTATAATGGACGCGATGGAGAAATACTCGACCTATTACTCATAAAAGCAACAGGGTCTCAACAACAATTCAATGACGGTAACAAGGGCCACGCCTTCGATAAGCGACAAATAAAACGAATTTTTGAACAACGGCATTCATGACAACATTGTGCAAAAACATCGAGACATTGCCTCTGCCAGAGAGAATCCTGATGGTCGAAGATATCTGGGGTAGCATTGCTAAGAACAATGCCGACATACCCGTTCTTGATCAGGATGGTCTCCCAGAAAGTTACATGCCAATTGCATTGTTTCATGCGTTCTGTCTCCATGAAGTCGAGAATGTCTGTTCGTCAATTCTCGCGTTTCTGAACGTCGAGGGTCATGGTTTACCTGGAACGCAGTGGAAGGCCATACCATTTCCCCTCTGGTTCGATGCTCGTTATTCTCTTTGGCTTTCCCTGATCAATGCTGCGACAGATTCTGCAAGCCGCCTGTAACCGGCTGCATTCGGATGGGCCTGATCACTCTTGAGCGAGGGGGTCGATAGGATCTCGGCAACGATCTCAGGATTGAATGGGATGGCGTATTCCTTCGCGATCTTGCCATAGAATCGTGGTGGTCTAAGACGAAGTCCTGGTTTTGGCACGCCGATCAGGACGACATCCGAACCAGCATTCTTCACCATTGAGATCATCGCGCTGAGGTTTGCGCTCGTGATGTCTGGATTCTGTCCGCTCAACATGTCGTTTCCGCCATGACAGAGGATGACGAGATCCGGCCGCTCCTTTTCCAGGACTGTTGGCAGTCTGCGAAGACCATCCGAACTATCCTCCCCGGGCACACCTGCGTTGATAACCCGGCACCCGATCATTTTGGAGAGCATGGATGGGTAGCTCTCTGCTCTGCTGGTGCCGGTCCCGGATGTCAGACTGTCTCCAAAGGCGACGACGACCGAAGACTCGGTCGGCCTGCTGATCCTGGGGTTACGCCCACAACCAATGCATAGCGTAAGAACGCAGAAGACTGCGATAGGCCAAATGCTTCTCATATTTTTTGCCGTCGCGGAGGCCTGTAGCCGACCGTGCTGTTCGTCGTACGCCGCCGCCTTGTCGTTGAAGTCGCAGTTGATGACAATTTCCTCGTCCCACTGCCATGATTTGTCCGATTCATCCCCGCCATCCCGTCGCACTTCTTTTGCCACGCTATGGGAAACTTTCCCGCAGTTTTTCCACACCATGGAAATCCGACGCAAGCGATGCCAACGGAGCACGCGGATTTCTTAGAAATCCGCTAATTCCATCGAATCCATTGTCGTTATGGCACCCTCGTGAGAATAGCGGTAGAGCCCGACGTGCCTTGCGGAGCCCTTTGTGGTGATCACGACGAAAGTCCTGGTCGGCATCGCGTTCTTGTCGATCCACGTGCCGGAGTTCACGTACACCGCTGTCTTCCCGTCGTGCGTTTCCGAAGGGATCATCCTGGGTTCATGGGAATGGCCGAAGACCACGATTCTCGTGTCGGATTTGGGGTTGTGGAAGTACTGCACGACCGCCTGGTTGTCCGTTTCCGCCGCCGAGGCTGACTTGACGATCGCATCTCTGACGGGAATTTTGACGGCTACCCGGTTGAGGGTCTGCCGTTTGTCCCACGTGTCCTGTATTCCTTTGAACAGATTCACGTCGATGACGCCGCCCGCCTCCGCCTGGCGGGGCATCACATCGCTCATGGCATAAGGTTTGGTGAATCCGTCGATGTTGGTCATGATGATCTTCTCTTCGAAGTCTTCCTTGATTGGCAGCACCGACATCACGGCTTCCCAGACCTTCCAGTAGAGGAACTCGAGGTTCTGGCTCTCGCCGAGGGTGTTCGGGGTGACGGCCGGCCTGATTTTCCCCGGTTCGGGTTTGCCTTCGACAACGGAGAGCGTCGCGATGCGGGTGAAAAAGTACCCCGGAGGCAGGATCGAGCCGGGTGCGATGGATTGGTTCGATATGGGGTCCGGCGCGCAAAAGAAGTTGTAGCGGTGGCCGTGCTCGATGGCAATCTTCGGTTGGCCGTCCGGAGTATAGGTCCCAAGCCCCCGTGCGTCGCGTGCTTCGGCCAATCCCGGGAAGACGGTCTGGATGCTCTCCGAGGTAATCAGCAAGTCGTGGTTCCCCGGAACGTAGGTCACCTTGATCGTCCCGTCCCGGATGATGTCGTTGAAAGCGTTGACCACGTCCTTGTTGTTCGCGGCGACGGCCAGGACGAACTCTTTCTGGCTCTTCCCGGCGTACGTGTCCGTGTTGGCGGGAATGAACCACTCGTCGATGAGGTCGCCCGCGATGACGAGTTCCTTGATGTTCGGAGCACGCCGGAGCTTCTGAAGAAAGTCCACGAGGGCAGTGCGGTTCTTCTGAATTTCCGCGTACCGGTCGTCCATCCCCAGATGGAGGTCGCTGATGATGACTATAACCGAGCGTTCGTCGTCGAGCCCCTGAATGCCGCCCCGATCAAGCGTGAAGGGGTGCTTCGAGGGCGCGCCGGCGGCGAAGGCGGAAACCTCCGGCTGGACTCCGGCCGGTTTCTCCTCGGCGAGGTCGCGCGCAAAGCTATCGGATGCAGCGCACAGGATTGCCGACAACAGCATGAGGCTCAGGATGCCGATTCTTTTCATTGTTTCTCATTCCCTTTCGTGTGTGATGTGGTCGAATGATGGAACAGAAGCTGAACCATATAAGAAATTCCTTTTAGGACGTTTGCTGTCCCAAATCCTGCAACTTACGCTGGGCTTCAGTATCCCCTTGTTTAGCCGCTTTGTGAAACAATTCCATGGCCCTCGTTAAATTTTCAGTAATTCCACTATATCACGAATGGCCCATGTCCATGGCTAACATTAGCGGCGTCCAATCGCTCCTGCTACGGAGATGGTATCCCGTCCGGTGTCTTACCTGATTTTAGTGTCACTTGTTTTGGCTTGCTTCATGTTTGCTGTCTTCTCGAATGGCCAGATGATCTTCCAGTCGTTCTTCATGTCGACCACTGTCCATCCTTTCGCCTGCGCTTCGTCGAGGCCTTTGTCGAAGGGATCCATGCACTTGCGGTCATAAGCCCACTCACGTTCGGCATCGGTATGGTGTACATAAAGACAAAAACGAACTCCGCTACCGGCTGCAGTCCATTGCATCATTGGCAGGTCGTTGTCAGAATTTCCGAACGAGGCAATCGGGCGGCGACCGATGTGGGACTGGATGCCGACGGGTTTGCCGTTTCCGGCGGTGATAAGGTTCAACTCCGGCATGCCCACGATCACCGGAATACCGCTACGAAGTTCAAACTTTGTCTTTATGCTGCTTCCGATGACTTGTTCGGGCGGAATGCCGTAGACCTTTTCCGACCACGGGCGAATAAAATCCATGCTGCCGCCGGAGACAATGAAGATTTTGAATCCGTTCGCGCGCAAGTAGGCAAGCAGTTCTATCATGGGCTGGAAAACCATCTCTGTATATAGCCGCTTGGTCTCAGGATGCCTCGCGGTGGCGATCCAGTCCGTCACGAGTTTTTCAAATTCATCCGTGGTTATTTCCGACTGCGCGGCTATTATCATTTCCGATAGCGTGCGCATGCCGCTGGCGAATGCGGAATTCATGTCGCCTTTGAGTACGGAGGCAAAAGGCTCCTTGCTTTTCCACCCCGGATACTGCGGCGCAAGGGTTTTGATGCGGTTAGAGATAAAGTAGCACTGGAAAACCAGCGGCTGTTCCGCCCAGAGTGTGCCATCGTTATCGAAGGTGGCGATGCGCTCGGCGATGGGGACAAAGTTCGTCGAGCCTTCCCGGGTCACTTGTTCAACGAAGGTTACGATAGCCCTCTTCGGTGCGGTGTCGTTCCAAGAGGGCAATGGATCGGCGGCGAAGGCTGTGCTTGCGAGCAGTAGCAGGGTGAGCAGGCTCTTCATAAGAAAACTTTTCATGAATATGTTCCTTTTTTGAATTGAACCGGCCTTACTGGTTCCCAAACAATGACACGTTTGAAAACAATTACACTACTCGCGGTGAGCCAGCATTATTCCTTGCGGGATTCAAGCCTATACCCGCCCCGGCAGAAGTCAACGCTGAAAACCAATAATGAAACCAATAATGATAGCGACTTTGGATGGCATAACGACAATACTCACGCCCAAAATGGTTTAAAACGCTTGGATGATCATTTGGAAATGGGATGGGCAAGGAATAATGGCGCTCGTAATTATTTGCTTGTAACCATAGCAATTGAAACTATTATTTTCCAAATTTAAGCGTGGAAAATTTTGTGTGTGGAAGTCCGCGTTAAACCTAATATTCATTTCGCCATGGAAAGGAGATGATTTATGCATTAGCTCTCAACTTGGATGAAACGCGATTGAACGGGGAATTAAATGTTGTAAAAAATCATTAAAAAAAGAGAAAACCATGAAAAAACTTGCGATGATCGTCATTCTTTCCTTGGCAGTCGCCTGTGGCGCCTATGGCCAGAAGCTAAGCCAAGGCACGGTGGAACTCGAGCTGGAAGGCAGTTTTGATGATAAAACCCCATCCGGAAACCAAGTCTGGATTGGCCTTGGGGTCGGTTACTTTGTGATCGACAACTTGGAACTCATCGCCGCAGGCTATTTCAGTCATGACGATTATGTAATTGGTTACCACCCTGCCGTTGGCGCTCAATACAACTTCAATCTGGGATATAAACTCGTGCCTTTTATAGGTGTAAATCTCGGATGGGGCATTTGGGATTATAAAAAAGGCGGGGAAGATATGGACGGCTTTGTCTATGGTGGCGAAGCGGGCGTAAAGTATTTTGTAACTGAAAGTCTCGCGCTTGCCGTGTCGTTGGACTATGACCTGTCAACAGGCGATATATGGATGGAGGAGGGCGGGAAGATGGTGAATAACAACTGGGGCGTTCGCTGGGGCCTGCGTTATTTCATCTGAACGTTTGCCCGATATTTGCATAAGCCGGCCATATCCGCGATGGATATGGCCGGCTTGACCTCAGAGTTTGCACCCAATGCCGGCAATCAACTGCAAATCGTTTCTTTCCTTATCCGGCGCCGGACGACTGTTGAGCTGATCTTGTAGTACAACCTGCGGATTTACGTGCCCGGTGAACGAGCGCTTATAATCGGCGGCGCCCATGGCATTCTGGACGGTTGTCTGTTCCGTGCTGTTTGATCCGCCGCTTGGGGTCATGGCGAATTGAAATGACTCAAAGGGGCAATGCATCCCCTCACATGGATGGTTCTCCCGATGGTCCTTTTTTTTAACTTATAGCCCACTGAATAGTCCACTGTATAGGCAATTCTGGACGTTGTTGAACCCTGAAAAAAATGGTCGCCATCGGAAGGAAGGTGACCGGAATTTTAAAAGCCCGCCACCCGAAGCTGGTTTCCTTGGAAACCGCGCAGGGTGGTCGGGGCGGTGGACCTGCTACGCCCGGGTGGCTACGCAGGTCGTGGATTTGATTGAAGGAAATGTTTGGTAAGAAAAGCCTTTCCCGAGCCGCTTTTCAAATATTTCTCGAAAGCCAAGGCTGAATTGCGGTCCTGAAAAGAGATATACGAAAGAAGCCTCCAAGGCGCGTATCGGTGAGAATAAGTTTGCGATCCGGAGTTGTGCTCGTCTAAGCGGCGTTTGAAGTCTTCGGTGAAACCAACATAGGTTTTATCTGGGTGAGCTTCGCTCTGAAGAATGTAGATAAAATACATCGCAAATAGCGTTAAGTATTGACGCGGGCGATAGCCCGCCGTAGCCAGAAAACGCAAAGCGTCTTCGGCGAAGGCGGGTCGGGGCGGTGAGATTTGAACTCACGACTTTTTGGACCCGAACCAAACGCGCTACCAGACTGCGCTACGCCCCGATTGAAAACAGGAGTCAAGCATACCGTTTTTTTTACAGGAGTCAATTTATTTCCGTATTGTAGCTTGCGGCGCGAATTGCCCCTCCATCGTTCCGAATACCCACCTGGGCGGCGTGATCAGGACTATGGCGGGCAAGCCGCGCTTATGACCGCATTCTGAAAGTGGCTCGCACCATTGCCGACCTGGCGAATTCTTCGGACATCCAGACCGAGCACGTTTCCGAGGCCATTCAATATCGGAACCTGGACAGGCAGTTCTGGATTTAAGAACATCACCAGCGTAACCTCACCCATCCGGTAGGCAAGGAAAGCGCCCTGCGACGGCTATTGCAGGAATGACCCCAATTATTAGGTATAGCCACTACTCCCGGAATGACGATCATATCCAAGCGTTACTGCACTGGGATCCAGCCCGGCCCGCCCCATTCGCCGGCGTTGTAAAAGATGACGCCGTTTTCCAGCGAGAAGATGGACCAGTAGCCGTCCCGGTACACGGCCAAGTCGGACTTGCCGTTACCGTCATAGTCGCCAGGCACGGGGGTCCATCCCGGTCCGCCCCAGACGCCTTCGTTATAGAGAATGAGGCCGTTAGCCAGCGAGAAGATGGACCAGTAGCCGTCCCGGTACACGGCCAAGTCGGACTTGCCGTCACCGTCATAGTCGCCAGGCACCGGGATGGAATCGGCCCCGCCCCATTCGCCTTCGTTGGCGAGGATAACACCGTTGGCCAACGAGAAGATGGACCAATAGCCGTTACGATAGATGGCCAGGTCAGCCGTACCGTCGCCGTCATAATCCCCGGGAACCGTAATGGAATCCGCTCCGCCCCATTCGCCCGCATCGTAGAGAATGACACCGTTGGCCAAGGAGAAGATCGACCAATGGCCGTTGCGGTACACTGCCAGGTCGGACTTGCCGTCGCCATCGTAGTCATTAAGGGGATGGCGCGCGGCAGCGTTTACAATGATGGTGTTGGTCACGGACGGTGCGGCGTTATACATTGCGTCGCCCGCCTGGCTGGCCACGATGCTGACCGTGCCGGTGGCGGTGAACGTGATCGTCGTTGCGTTCTGCCAGCTCACCGGACTGCCCGCCGTGTTCGTAAAACTCACCGGCAGACCGCTCGATGCCGTTGCCGCCAGTCCGACTGAATTGGTTACCACGAATGACGTCCCATTGGCGGGGGTAAAACTGGTAATCGTCTGGTCCAGTTTATTCACTACGCCGTTTACAATGATGGTGTTGGTCACGGACGGTGCAGCGTTATACGTTGCGTCGCCCGCCTGGCTGGCCACGATGCTGACCGTGCCGGTGGCGGTGAACGTGATCGTCGTTGCGTTCTGCCAGCTCACCGGGCTGCCCGCCGTGTTCGTAAAACTCACCGGCAGACCGCTCGATGCCGTTGCCGCCAGTCCGACTGAATTGGTTACCACGAATGACGTCCCATTGGCGGGGGTGAAAATGGTGATCGTTTGATCCTGTAACATGATCGCCATAGAATGACAGGCATATTGCCCCTTGGCCAGGCTGGCGGTTATAAAGCCTCCGCCGTTGACCAATACCGGCCGGTTGGTGGCGTCCCACGTGCCGTTGCCCAACTCGCCATAGTTATTCGTGCCCATGGCCCAGAGGGTGCCGTCCGCTTTAACAAACAGGGAATGATATCGTCCGGCGGCCACTGCCACCACGCTGTTGGCCACATAGGTGGGCCGGTTGGTGGCGTCCCACGTACCGTTACCCAACTGGCCATAGTTATTCGTGCCCATGGCCCAGAGGGTGCCGTCTGCTTTCACGAACATGGAATAAAAAGCGCCGGCGGCCACCGCCACCACGCCGTTGGTCGCTTGGACGGGATAGTAAGCGGTGTCCCACGTGCTGTTGCCCAACTGGCCAGCGCCATTGTAACCCACGCTCCAGAGGACGCCGTCCGCTTTCACAAACAGGGAATGATAATCGCCACCGGCCATTGCCACCACGCTGTTGCCGTTGACCACTTGGATGGGTCGGTTGGTGGCGTTATGCGTGCCGATGCCCAACTGGCCATCAGAATTGTAACCCATGGTCCAGAGGGTGCCGTCCGTTTTAACAAACAGGGAATGCCGCAAGCCGGCGGCCACCGCCGCCACGCCGTTGGTCACATAGGTGGGCAGATTGGTGTTGGCACCCGCGCCGTTCATGCCGATGCCCAACTGGCCATCAGAATTGTAACCCACGCTCCAGAGGGTGCCGTCCGCTTTAACAAACAGGGAATGTAAGGAGCCGGCCATTGCCACCACGTTGCTCGCCACCGTGATGGGCAGGTTGGTACTGGCACCCGCGCCGTTCATGCCGTTGCCCAACTGGCCGTAGCCATTGTTGCCCCAAACCTGCAGTGGGGCGTTGGATACGCTCAGGCTGGCCGGATAACTGATGGCCAGCCCGTCAGCGTTCGTGATCACCACGTAGTAACTGCCGCTGTTGGTGAACTGGAAGGCGGCATAAGTCAACGTGCTGTTGGTCTGGCCCGTCAGGATCACCCCGTCCTTGAGCCATTGATAGCCGAACGGAGCATCGCCACTATTGCTGATGCTCAAACTGGCCAGTGAGCCCAATGCCACAATCGCGTTGGACGGTTGGGTGGTAATGGTAGGTACGTCTGCAAATACGGTCAAAGCCGACAGCCCAAAAACGGCTGAAACAAATAGATGCTTAACGGTTTTGACAACTGATCGTTGCCGGTGGTTCATGAGGGGACCTACGGTATTACAAGACATTGATCTTTGGCGCGGAAACGTAGTTTTCTGCCTACTTTCTTTTAGAACACAACTCTACTTGAAACTCATACCATACTTTATTCTAGGCTGTGTCAACGAAATAGACGGACAGAATCGGAATATTCATGCCCAAAATGGTTCAAAGAGTCTTGATAACCATTTTTTGGAGTGGGGAAATGAGCGGGGCAGGGGAATGGGTGGTATGGGAATTATGTGCGTGGACTTGGCCCCTTATTCTTTTGATATCGTGCCTTGTTTTGGCTACGATAACAGGAAATGCAGGCGTATCTTGGGCTGGGATTCATCCTGCTGATCCGGTGGAATTGGCTTAAAGGAAGCACTTTTTGGCATATTCCACAGCGTTTATGGCCATGGGGAATATTTTTATATCTCTTTGATGATAACGGGATAAAGTATGGTTCGGGCAGCTCAAAATAGATGTCGGCTAAAGTGGACTGACTGGGCGAATTCACCGGACATCCAGACCGAGCACGTTTCCGAGGCCATTCAATATCGGAACCTGGACCGGCAGTTCTGGATTTAAGCATTAGATCAGCGAATCGAGCAGGATCACATTTACTTCTTTAACGCGTTGCAGGGCCTTGTCATTGGAAATCAGGGCGGTACTATTTCTTTCCATAGCCGTCGCCACCTGAATCATATCTGGCAGAGGCAGGTTGTATTTTGCTTTTAGTGCCCCAGCCATAAAACCTGCCTCCGGCGAGAAACCCACCAAGCGAATGTTGGGTAAACTGCGTAGCGCATCCCGATAGTGGTCGGCCAAGGCGTGGCGTTTCAATAGCAGGGGCTTCACCAGCAATTCGGCCGCTGTCACCGGCGTAATCACTCCGGTAAATGCGCCATCCGCCGCTTGCTGAAGCAGCCATTCACAACAATGGCCATATTTTTGATCGTCTTCAAAAAGATAGATAAAGATCATCGTATCCAAAACGATATCGTGGCCGCCCTGCAGTAGGAGTGATAATTTCACGCGCGGGGGCTCCATTCAGCCCGCAAGGAGCGCACATAGTCGGTGGCGTCTTTTCCGTTGGCCAACGCTTTCCCGATACCGCGCCAGCCTGCTACGTTAACCGGATAAACCACCAGGCAATGGTCCCGGACCTCGATATTAACCTTGCTGTGCGGGCGAAGCGCTATTTGTTTTCGCGCTTCGCGAGGAATGACCACTTGGTATCTTGCGCCGATGGTTGCTGTCGTCATACAAATACCTCCTATATCATACGAATCTGAATAAATCATACCATTCTGCCCGAATTTGTCAACTAGCTGATAACAATAAAAAAACAGCGGGCGGGGATACCCGATAACAGATGCCGTTCTGGCGAAAAGGGCGGGTAGGCGCTGGGATAAAATTCCGGAAATGCGGTTGACAAAGCGGGAATTATTTTCCATGCTGAGCGCCGTTTTGGGATTAGGAGCCATTTTCGAATTTTAATCTTGATCGGGAGCAAACCATGACACAGTTACTCAAGGGCAACATGCTGATTGCGCAAAGCGGTGGACCGACGACGGTTATCAACCGGAGCCTGATAGGTGCTATCCAGGAAGCCAAGAAGCATAAAAAAATCCAGGGTATTTATGGATCACTGCATGGAATCAAAGGGGTGCTGGAGGAGAAGATGATTGACTTGCGCAAGGAATCCAGGGTCAACTTGGAAGCGGTTGCGTTAACGCCGTCCTCGGCGTTGGGCAGTGTGCGCAAAAAGCCGGCCGAGCAAGAGTGTCTCAAGATTTTCGGCATTATGTTGAAATACAATATCCGCTATTTCTTTTACATTGGCGGCAATGATTCGGCCGAAACCACGCACATCATCAACGAACATGCCCGCAAGATCAATTACGCGTGCCGCTGTTTCCATATCCCCAAGACGATTGATAATGATCTGCTCGAAAACGACCATACGCCCGGATTTGGCAGTGCCGCCAAGTTCGTTGCCTGTGCCGTCATGGGCGGTGACCTTGATAACCGGGCCTTGCCGGGCATCAAAATTGACGTGGTCATGGGACGGCATGCCGGTTTTTTGACCGCCGCCGCCGCCCTGGCGCGGGTCAATCCGGACGACGGTCCGCACCTGATCTACCTGCCGGAAAGACCGTTTGCAATGCAACAATGCGTCGAAGATGTCAAGCGCGTGTATGAAAAATTAGGCCGTTGCGTCGTTGTCGTCTCCGAGGGGATTTCCGATGCCGAGGGCTCGGCGATTGCCGCCAAGTTCACCAGCGAAACCGATTCCCATGGCAATATCCAGCTCAGCGGCACCGGGGCGCTCGGCGACCTCTTGGCCAACGAGATCAAGACACAAACCAGGATTACCCGCGTGCGCGCCGACACCTTTGGTTACCTCCAGCGTTCTTTCCCGGGCTTGATTTCCGAAGTGGATGCCCGCGAGGCGCGGGCTGTTGGCGAGTTGGCCGTGCGCTGGGCGGCCGGCAAGGACGTGGATGGATCAGTTGCCATCCGCCGCAAGCCGGGCAAAAAATATGCCGTGTTTTTCGAGCGTGTGCCGCTCAAAGCCGTGGCCAAGTCTACCCGTCATATGCCCGACGAATTTATTAACAAGGCCGGCAATGATGTGACGCCGGCTTTTCTGGAATATGCCCGGCCGATCGTCGGACCCCTGCCCCAAGTTGCTCAGTTTAAGCGTGTGCGTGTGCCGCGAATCGGGTGATTATCCGGATCATTTGAAGACCTGAAAATTGCATGAGTTCATGCAATTTTCAGGTATATCCTTTTTAAACTGCGGTTAACCGGCTTGTGTGCAAAGGAGTGTAAACCGGTCCTTGGGCCTTCAATTCACTCTTCATCAGGAGCACGCGGTCAATTGTGATCGTCCCGAAGACCGTGTCCGGCCAGGTTGCCAAGGCGTTCAATAGCGCTTCAATGTTTTTTGTCGAGCGCACCCGACCGATCGTCAGGTGCGGGTGGAATGGTTTGGCATCGGTATAAATCCCCGTTTTTTTTGCGATGGCCAATATTTCAGTCTGCAGGGCCAGAAGCGGTTGCAAGTTGCCCGTCAGGCCGGCCCATATAACCCGGGGCGATTGCGGGCGGCCGAAAGAGCCAATCCCTTTCACTTCCAGCTTGCCGGGCTGATAAGCCGAAGTAATCGCATCCATTGCGGTCGCGAGCGTGGAAACCTGTGATTCAAATACCGTGCCCAGGAAAAGGAGCGTGAGATGGATGTTGGCCGGCGCAACCCAACCGACATCCGCACCGGTTTGTCTCAGGCGGTTCTGTATCTCCGTTAGTTTTTCACGGACTGCTTCATTGATGGCCACGGCCACGAAAGTTCGGATCGGATGATCATCCGGGGTTGGTTCAAGTGGCGTGTTCATCGTCCGTTTTTTTAATCAACACCAACGCGGCAGGGATGAGCCAGAACTGGGCCATCAGGACAATATTATCAGGGTAATCGCCCAGCCCGTAAAGGTGGATGAAACAAAGAATAAGTCCCACTGTCCCCGGCAGGAGGCGGTCCGTGAAAGCCGGCTGGGCAAAGACATGCCGCCACAGGCCGATGGCCAGAATTATCCAGGCCAGGACGTGCAGGATCAGGCCGGTCCAACCGAATTCAAACAACAGTTTCAACCAAAATTGATGCGGGTGCGGGTAATGGAATTGGGATTTGGGCGGTTGTGTGTTGTAATATACCATTTCAAAATTACGTTTACCATAGCCGTAGCCCAGCCAGGGCCGTTGTTGCGCCAGGTTCCAGGTATGCGTCCAGACCTTGTCGCGTTCGCTGAAATTGGACATGCTTCTTTTTTCCAGAAAGCGCGGATTAACGTGTTCGATATTCATAATCAGCGCGCCGATGATCAGAGCCGCGACCAGCAACCACAACAGCTTGCCGCTTCGGCTGGGAATCAGCAACCCGGCGGCGCCCATGGTCAGCACAAATGCGATCTGTGGACCGCGTGAAGCCATTATGACCATATGCGCCAAACAGATCAAAATACCCAGCAGGCAGACAAAGACAGACGACAGACGACAGACACCAGACGGCAGACCGGAGAAGATTGAAGACAGATGCCGGACCGGAGAAGATTGATGTCGGACGCCGGCCTGCCCGCAGAAGCTTTGGCGAAGGCGGGACGCCGGACAATCATTACATTTCACGATAATGCAAAGCCCGCGTTGTAAGAACACGAAAACAGCGGCGCCGGCCATCATGCTGGCAACATTGGCGTGGTTCAGGATAAACGGTGTAAAGACATGTCCTTTGGCCAGCCACACCGGTCCCAGGTGGCAGGCCAAGCGCACGAGATCGTAACCCAGCGTCAGGGCAACGGCGATGGCGCTGTAAAACAGGGCCGCGGCGATTTTTTCACGCGTATTGAAAAGCACCGGAATGGCGAAAGCCCCCGCCAGCACTTCCAGGAAACCGCTGAAATCGCGCAACGAGAGCCGCGGATGCGCGGAAAAAGGCAGTGAGAGAACCAGGTGGAACGCGACGATGATAAAAACGATACCCGCCGGCTGTTTCCAGGCGCCGGTGCCAAGACTTGCACGTGTCAACGCAAACAGGAACGCGCCGAAGACCAGAATATCCTGGAGTGCCTTGGATGAAAACGTCCAGACCAGGAGCGCCACGGCCACCGCCGCGACGCAACGCACCGCCGGCGGCAGATGGCGCCACGTGCCGGCCAGGTTGTCAAGTAGGGTGCAGGTCATGGGAGTCAGTATGTTCGCTCAATTATCCAGCGGGCCAATGCCGCCAGCGGTTCGCGGTTTCCCGTGAGCGCTTGCAGGGCGGCTGCGGCGTTCTCGGACAATAGCCGCGCCTGTTCCCGGGCGGCCGCTAATCCATGCACGGCGATGAAGGTCATTTTGCCGCGCTGACGGTCACTGCCGGTGGCTTTACCCAGAGTGGCGGCGGTTGAAGTTTCGTTCAGTATATCATCCATAATTTGGAAGGCTAGGCCGATAGCATCGCCATAAGCTGTCAAGGCGGCCAAGTCCGTGTCGCCGGCGCCGGCGGCGATGCCGCCCATGCGCACCGAGGCGCGCAAGAGCGCGGCGGTCTTGTGGCGATGGATGTAATCAACCGTGCCGGGATCGGTCACCCGGCCTTCGGCGGCCAGGTCTTAGTCCGGGCCGCCGGCCACACCCCGACATGCCGCGGCCCGCGCCCGTTCCATGCTGAGCGGGGTGGGGGGGGGTTGGGGCGGCGCACGGGTTTGGGCCAGCCAATCAAC
>JBDRJR010000034.1:0-5247 GCA_043814705.1 Verrucomicrobiota bacterium
ACGACACGAAAGTTATTTTTGGGTAATGAAAAACAGAATCTAATCTTTATCCATTTCGTGTGTTCCGTGTATTTCGTGGTTAATCGGTTTTAGTATTTTCTTGTTTTTCTTAACGGTTTCTGATGGTTGAGGTACTAATCAGGCCTTCGTTTGTCGCTCCACGAGGCGGGTATAAAATCCGTTTTGCGCCATCAGTTGGTCATGGGTGCCCTGTTCGCTGATCATGCCGTTTTCCAGCACATAGATCCGGTGACAGCGCTGGGCCATGGACACGCGCTGGGTAACGATCACCGCGGTTTTTCCTACCAGGATACGCTCCAGCGTCTCCTGGATGCGGTGTTCAATTTCCGCATCCAGCGCCGAGGTGCAATCATCCAGCAAAAGGATTTCCGGCTGGGTCAGGAGCGCCCGCGCCAGGGACAGCCTCTGCTTCTGGCCGCCGGAGAGGCTGGCGCCCTTCTCGCCCAGGATGGTTTCATACTGAACCTTCATGCTCATAATGAATTCATGAAACTCGGCCGCGCGGGCTGAGGCAATAATGTCTTTCGGTTCGGCATCGGGAATCCCATAGCAGATATTGTCCCGCACGGTGCCGCTGACGATCTGGGCTTCCTGCGGCACGAGCGCCAGGCGCCGGCGCAGGGACAGAATCCGGATTTTATTGATGGGTATCCCATCGTAGAGAATTTCGCCCGCGTCCGGCTCGAACAAACGGGCCAGCAGGTGCAACAGCGTCGTTTTGCCCGTGCCGCTGGCGCCCATGATGCACACCCACTGGCCGGCTGGAATCGTGAGCGAGATATCCTCAAGCACCGCAACGCTTTCCGGAGCATAAGAAAACCGGACATGATTCAGGGTAATACCCTGTTTCAGCGGGACGTTCAGATCCACGGCGTCGGGCATATCCCGAATATGCACCGGCTCGTCCATCACTTCCGCCAGCCGGTGCAGGTAAACCAGCAGGTTGGAGATCGTGACATTTAAATAGCTTAACTGCAGGACCGGCCCGAACAGGGCGCTGGCGGTGCCCCAGGCGAACATCATCTGGCCGAGGGTAATGGCGCCGTTCAGCACCCGGAAGATGCCGTAGAGGAACAGCACGCCATTACTCGCCAGGCCGCTCACGATTTCGGCCGAATCTTTCGTGGCGCCCCCCAGGCGGTTTTGCCACAATATATCCCGTAAAAAACAGGACGACAGCCGATGAAAGATCAGGCGCTCCTTCGGCTCCCGCCCGCAGGCCTGGATCATTTTCGTGGCATCCAATTTCTGCGATGCCAACCCGTAAAGGCAGGCGTTCGTGTGGCTGAGCTCAATATTCATCCGACGCAAGTTGACATGTGCCGCCTTGAAGATCAGCACATACAATGGCAGGCAAACCAGCACGATCACGGCCATGCGCCAGTCAATAAACAGCAACAGCAGAAAACCGAATATAATAATGGCCGCCAACGAACAAACGTTAATGATCAGATACAGCAACTGATCGGCCACGGTGCTGACATCCGAGAGAATCCGGGCCATAAGCCGCCCGGGCGTATGGGTTGATTGATAACCCAATGACAATTGCAACACCTTGGCATGCATATCAGCGCGCAGGTTAACGGCGATGGCCTGGGTCACGCGAATGCGCCGGCGCGTGGCCAGCCGGTTCATCCAGCTACTGAACACCAGCGTGGCGATATACAGGACAAAGATCATGCCCAGCCGGCGGCCGGCATCCGGCGGACGCCAGGCAATCTGCGTCCCGACATCCAAGCGCCGGTCCAGGCCCGCTTGCGCTCGCGGACGAGCCGTCTGTTCCTGCTGGCGTTCCCGCCCAAATGATGTGGACTCACGGTCCGGCAGTTGACGACCGGCCTGGGGCGCCTGCCCGTCTCCGCTGGAACGCTCTTGCCTGGGCGTAGCGCCTTGGCGGAGTCTGGTCACCCAGGCGCGGCGGCCGGCGGACTTGTTTTCATCCGGCACTACGACCAGAATGGAATCCACCACCACCTTGTTATAATAGGCCAGCAGGTAAAACGATCCGCAGTAGTCCAGGGCCGCCAGCAGAATACACAATAAAACAGTCCACCGGTAAGGCGCCAGATACGCGCGCATGAACCGCGCCAGCAGATTCAGCTTGCCGGCTGAACGGCCTTTCTGGCGATACGGCGGCCGAAACGCATAGTTGCGATGGTGGAATTTCATTCCTTCTCGTCCTCGATCACACCCTTGTTCAGATGCCGATTATAAAGCGCGCGGTAATGGCTTTCCGGCAGGGCCATCAGCTCCGCATGACTGCCGATCTCCACAATGCGGCCATCCCGCATCAGCACAATCCGGGTTGCGTTACGGATCGTGCTCAGGCGGTGCGCGACAATAAACGACGTGCGGTTCCGCAGGACCCTCTGCATAGCCAGCTGGATGGCCTGCTCGGATTCGCTGTCCAAGGCGCTGGTGGCCTCATCCATGATCATGATGACCGGATCGGCCAGCACGGCGCGGGCAATCGTCAGGCGCTGTTTCTGGCCGACCGAAAACTGCAGGCCTTCCGTACCCAGCACGGTTCGATACTGGTCCGGCAGGGTCATGATGAAATCATGGATTTCCGCCACTTTCGCCGCCGCCTCAATTTCAGCGGACACAGCATCCGGCCGGGCATAGCGGATATTGTCGGCAATGCTCACGTTGAACAAGAGCGGATCCTGGAGCACGATGCCGAACTGCGCGCGCAGGCTTTTAAGGTCATATTCCCGGACATCACGGCCGTCTAAGCGCAGGCTTCCGCCGCTGATATCATAAAAGCGCATGAGCAGGAGCAACAAGGTGCTTTTGCCGCATCCGGTCGGCCCCACCAAGGCAATGGTTTCGCCCGGCTGAATATGCAAGTCGAAGTCCCGGATGACAGGTTGCGCCGGCTCGTAGGCGAAATTCACGCAGTCAAAATCAACCCGGCCCCGCAGGCGGCCGGCGGGCACGCAGGCAAGCCGGTTCGTTACTTCCTGCGGTTCATTGTAGATTTCGAGGATGCGTTCCACGGCAATGCGCACATCCTGGATTTGGCGCGCCAGTTCGGACATGCGCACTGCCGGCCACAGGAGCCGCATGGCATAGACCGTGAACGCCGTCACGTCGCCATAGGTCATATCCCCGCGTAAAATCAGGGCACAGCCGGCGAAAAACAACACGGCCTGGCCCGTGTTCTGCAGAAGCAAGGTGTTTTGCCAGAAGGTGTTGCTGGAATAGCCGGCTTGCTGGAGCAGTTCCATGCTGACTTCCGACTGCTCCTGGAAAATGCCCTGTTCGCGTGTTTCCGTGCCGAATGATTTGACCGCCAGGCTTGCGACCAGCCGGTTCTGCACCCCGCCTGACAACCGATCAAAGGATTGCCGATAACTGCGCGAGAGTGTCACGATTTTACCGATGTTCAGACGGTAATTCAGCACGAACGCGGCAACCATGGCCACAATCACCAAAGCCAGCCGCCAGTTCAGCGCAAAAGTCGCCGTAATGGCAAAGGTGGCGCACACGAGGTCGGAGACAATGCCGATCGTCTGCGCGGACAGCATGTTGGCCACCATGCCGGTATCGCCCATGAGCCGGTTGACCAGCATACCGGTGCTGTGCTTGCCGTAAAAACGGAGCGACATATCCAGCATATGGCGGTAAAGCGCATTACGGATATCAAAGACGAAGCGCTGGCCGACGTAGGCAATCCCCTGCGTCTGGATAAATGCAAACACCGGGACCAGCACAACGAGGGCAATCCGCCAGAAACTCAGTGAAGGAATCAGGTCATGCCGGTTCAGGCTGACGACCTGGTCAATGAAGGCCCGCGTGACCAGCGGCGAGCACATGTTGAGGATGGAAAGCAGGACCGTCAACAACAACAATCGGATCAATATCCAGCGGTAGGGCGCGAGAAAGCCCAGGACAATCAGGAAATTAGATTGTTTTTTTGGCGCCATCCATCGCCCATCTGTCCTAATCCAGCCCGAACAGGAAAAACCAGAGGCAGGTTTTGCCATAATAAATTCTGGCTTCCGCCGTGGTGCCGGGCGGGACGGCATAGGTCTGCGGGTCGAAACTGCAGAAGGCCACCCGGTAAGTCGCTTGCCCGTCCGACTGGATCACATTGCGCAAATACTGGACCGTGCCCCGGAATCGGACGCGCTGGAGGCCGCGGTAGGAAGCCAGCCAGGCGTAATAACGGTTGCCGACCGCCACGCGCAGGGCATGGCGTTCCAAAATGCGCAGTTTCAGGATTTGTTTGTCGCCGCCAAAAATTTCGTAAAGCAGGGTCTCCGGCCGCACCAGTTCGCCCGGGACGAACTCATAGCGGAGCACCTGGCCGGAGATCGGCGCGCGAATCTCGCGCGCGCGCACGGCGGCCTCTGCCCGCGTCACCGCATCCTGGCGCGACTCCAGCTCCTGGCGCAAAACGGTCAAATCTTTCTCGAACAGGCTCAAATCTTTTTTCAGCAGGGAATCCAGCTCCGCGCGGGCAAGCTGTTCCTTCAACTGGTCGTCCTCCAGCACACTGCCGGCCACCAGGCCGCGCGCCATACCCTCCCGGGTACGGGCCAGGCGGCTCATGGTGTTTTGCAGGCGCAGGTTGGCAACGGCAATGTCCTCGCCCAGCCGCCGCTTCTGCTCGGAAATCTGGGTTTCGCGTTGCTTCAGCTCCGCTTCCGCCTTCTGGGACTGGTTACGGATCCCCGCCAAGGACGCCTGCTCTTCGGTACAGCTTAGCTGGACCAGCATATCGTCCTGCTTGACCCGCGCGCATGATTGCACCAGGATATTGGAAACAAGGCCGACCACCGGGGAACGCACTTCGGCGTAATGCTCGGTTGTCACATAGCCGCTGGCCGGCACATACTGGTTCACCCGGATCGCAAACCCGGCCAGGATCACGCCGACGGCCGCTGTCAGCCCATAGGTCAGGAACCGCCGTTGTTTCAGCCGGCGCTCCTGGGTGGTTAAAGGCAGATCGGCGGCATCCGTTTTTTGAAAAATACCCATGTTACCAAACCAGTTTCAAAATTCTATTTTGCCACAAAAATACACCAAGGGACACAAAACAAGACAACAAAGCATAAGATCATGATATTAAATGGAACACACTGGCGTCCCACAGGGACGCCATGGGCTGTGGACTGTAGGCTGTAGGCTGTGGGTCGGAACAGAATAAACACAGATGGGAAAAACCGGAACTGCGGTTTTGATAATGGTCCTTCATAGCCCTCGGTTTTATTGGGGTTT
>JBDRJR010000035.1:0-3628 GCA_043814705.1 Verrucomicrobiota bacterium
AACAGTTCCAGCATGTGGTTGAGAAACGGCAGGCCGGTATTCACGTCGAAACGGCCGCGGCCATCCAGCGTGAGCGTGAGCTCAATCTGCGTTTCACGGGTGGCGCGCTTGATGCAGGCGGTTCTTGGTTTCATAATGCCCTTCAGCATAACAGAATTACCGCCGGTTGCGAGCGCAATTTACAACAATTGGTCGGAAGCGAACACGCGAGGAGAAATCATCTCTCCGTGGTCCGTGGTGAGTAGTTATCCTATTTTTATCAAATCAGAACAAGCTTGTTATTTTATTAATGCAATTATTGGCGGGTTAATTATAGTATTGCCCGTTCCCGATGAATTTTCCGCCAGAGGCGGATCCGCCTCCGGCGGAAAATCCTGATGCGACAAGGACTTGCTATGAAAGAAAAATATCCGTTTGATGAAATTGAGCTGAAGTGGCAGGCCTACTGGCGCGACCGGGGCTTGTTCAAGGCGGACCTGAGTAAGACCGGCAAGAAATATTATTGCCTGATGATGTTTCCGTATCCGTCGGCGGCCCTGCACGTGGGGCATGGGCGCAATTATATCATCGGCGATGCCGTGGCCCGTTACAAGAAAATGCGCGGGTTCAACGTATTAACGCCGATGGGCTGGGATGCCTTCGGCCTGCCGGCCGAAAACGCCGCCATCAAAACCGGGACACATCCCCGCGTCACGACGCTTGCCAATATCGCAACCATGAAGCGTCAGTTGAACGCCTGGGGCTGTTGTTATGACTGGGACTGCGAGGTGACCGCCTGCCTGCCGGACTATTACCGCTGGACGCAATGGCTGTTTCTGCAGTTTTTCAAACGTGGTTTGGCCTACAAGGCGTTGGCGCCAGTCAATTGGTGTCCGTCCTGCGTGGCCGTGCTGGCCAACGAGCAGGTGATTGACGGTAAATGCTGGCGCTGTGAGTCGCCGGTTCAGGAGAAGCGCCTCGAGCAGTGGTTTTTCAAGATCACGGACTATGCGCAACGCCTGTTGGACGATCTGGCCAAGCTGACCGGCTGGCCGGAACGGGTCAAGCTGATGCAACAGAACTGGATCGGACGCAGTGAAGGCGCGCGCATTAATTTCCCATTGGTGCCGCGTTGTGATGGCAAAAAGGATCCCCCCGTCGCTAAAGCTATGGGGGGCAGGCCCACCGCCAGCGTGGCCTGTTTTACGACACGGGTGGACACGATCTTCGGTTGCACCTATATGGTCCTGGCCCCGGAATATCCGGAGTTGCCGGAACTGGTGAAAGGCCTTCCGGAAGAGGCGTCGGTCACACAGTTTGTTGCCCAGGCAGTCAAGGTTGCCGCCGTTGACCGCGCCGGCAATATCTTGGATAAAAACGGCGTATTCACGGGACGGTTCGTAATCAATCCCTATACTGGCGAAAAAATTCCGCTGTGGGTCGGCGATTATGTCATCATGAGTTATGGCGCCGGCGCGGTGATGGCCGTGCCGGCGCATGACACGCGTGATTGGGCCTTTGCCAGGAAATACGGTTTGCCCATCAAGCTTTCCATCCAGAACGCGGAGCAGACGCTCGTCATTCCCGATCCAGGCGGATCAGTACTGGATTCCCGCTTCCGCGGGAATGACACGGCAAATAAGCAAGCATTCATGCAAGACGCTTATTGCGAAGACGGTATCGTTGTCAATTCCGGCCAATTTGCCGGTTTACCCAGCGACCAGGCGCGGGCGCGGATGACGGCTTATGCCGAGGAGCAAAAGTTCGGGTGCGCTTGTGTGACCTATCGTTTGCGGGACTGGCTGATCAGCCGCCAGCGTTACTGGGGCGCGCCGATCCCGGTTGTTTATTGCCAGACTTGCGGCATTGTGCCGGTACCGGAAAAGGACCTGCCGGTGCTCCTGCCGGATACCGTAGAGTTCAAGCCGACGGGCGAATCGCCCCTGAAGCGCGATCTGAACTTTATGAACACGACCTGCCCGAAGTGCGGCGCTCCCGCCCGGCGCGAAAGCGACACGATGGATACGTTTGTGGATTCGAGTTGGTATTACCTGCGCTATCTTTCCGCGCGCGACGACAGTCAGGCCATCCGGACCGAAGTCTGCAACCAGTGGTTGCCGGTGGACCAGTATATCGGCGGCATCGAGCACGCCATTTTGCATTTGATGTATGCGCGATTTTTCACCAAGGCGCTTTTCGACATGGGACTGGTGGGCTTCGATGAGCCCTTTGCCAACCTGTTCACGCAGGGTATGATCTGCAAGCGCAGTGAAAAGGACGGCCAGCTTTACAAGATGTCCAAGTCCAAGGGCAACGTAGTGAGCCCGGACGCGCTGATTCGCGATTACGGCGCCGATACAGTGCGGCTTTACACGCTTTTTATCGGGCCGCCGGAAAAGGATGCCGAGTGGAGCGACCAGGGCATTGAGGGCGCGTTCCGGTTTCTCAAGCGGCTCTGGCGTTTCGTGTATGAGCGGCACAATATCCTGCAAATGGGCGCAACGTTGCGGCCGGAGTTAGCGGCCATGAATGCCAGGGAACGCGATCTCTATCGCAAGGCCCATGAAACCATTCAGGCCGTTACTAACGGGCTGGACGGCGCTTTTCATTTTAATACGGCCATTGCCCAGATCATGGAACTGATGAACCAAGTGGAGCGCTTCCGTCCTGATGCTGCCGCGTGCGACCAGGAAAAGGCCGTTGTTCGATTCGCTGTCAATACGATCATCCTCCTGCTTTCGCCATTGGCCCCGCATATTGCCGAAGAGTTATGGGTGGAACTTGGTCATGCGCCCGGTGTTTTGAAAGCTGTCTGGCCCGTGACCGATCCCGCCGCTCTGGCGCGTGATCATGTGGAAATAGTGCTCCAGCTCAACGGCAAGTTCCGCGGCACGATGATGGCGCCGGCCGGGTCAGACCGCAAGGACCTGGAGGACATGGCGCTGGAGCAACCACAGATTGCCAAGGTGCTCAAGCGCGAGCAGGTGGTCAAGATCGTGGTCGTCCCGGACAAGTTGGTCAATATCGTGTTCAAGCCGTGAATTAGGCGGCAGACGCCGCTATTTTGACAAAATGATTAGCCGCAAAAATGCACAAGAAGCACAAGAATAAAAACAAAGAGATTTAAAATATTTTTTTTGTGACGCTTGTGCATATTTGGCAACTTCAGATTTTCTGTCCATGACTATCCCTGAATCATCCGGAAAAGAAAATGGCCTGTGGCGGTATCTGCCGCGGGCCTGGTTTTACCTGACGCCCACCGAACGGCTTTCTATCGCCGTGATCCTCGGCTTGCTGTTGCTGGGCCTGGGTGCGCGCTGGTGGCACCTGAGCCATGAGCACTCGGAAGTCATAGATCAGCCTGCCCTGCGAAGCCTTGGCGAAGCAGGGAAGTCAGCGGTCAGCGATCAGTGATTAGTGATCAGTCATTAGTTTGGGGTGCTTCGTTTGGAGTTCGTTGATTTTCAGGTATGACATTTCGGTTCCGCCAATATAAAAATGCGAGTTGCTACTCAGGTAGTCAGTAGTCAGAATCCAGAATCCAGAATGAAATGCGAAACAACCGGTCATCGAAAGGCGCAAAGACCTGTCGTCAAGGGCGGGTGACTTATTGCTCGTTTTCCGGGCATTCGCTTGTTCCCTATTCTGA
>JBDRJR010000036.1:0-7085 GCA_043814705.1 Verrucomicrobiota bacterium
TCGTCTGCACAACCACGCATTTAAGCGCCCTGGTTGAATCGCTGGCCGGTGATTTGTTCCAGCCGGAAACGATCGTGCCCTGGGGCATGTGCCCGGGACATTTTGAGCTTAGTCCCCGCAATATTGAAAAAATACACGGAGCGGTTCTTATCCTCGGCCACGGCACGGAAAAATTCCTGGCGCCGTTTGCAAACGATCGGTCCCGCACACCGCTGACCGTCGTTGCTGTCTCAGGCAACTGGATGATTCCGTCAGTCCAGAAGCAGGCGGCGGAGCGAGTGGCCGCAATTCTGGCAGACCGGTTTCCACAGCACGCCTCATTCTTTCGCGCCAATCTGGCGGCGTATCAAGAACGGATTGACGCATTGGAAACGGAATTACGGCCGGATTTAAAAAAAATCAGGGCTTTGCCGGCAGTGTGTTCGACCATGAACGCCGACCTGGCCGCCTGGGCGGGACTCGACGTGGTGGCGGAATTCCAACGCGACGACGATTTATCCTTGCGTAATCTTCAGGACGTTATGCAACAAGCGCGCCAGGCGCAGGCGCGCGTAGTCGTGGACAATCGTCAAAGCAGTGGGAAAATCGGCAAGACCCTGGCACGCGAACTCGACTTGCCTCTGGTTGTGCTCAGCAATTTTCCGGAGCCCGATGCGTCCGGCCGGGTCAGCTACGAAGCCGCGCTGAAAAGGAACATGCGATCACTGTGCGATTGCAATTATCCCGCGCCATGAAACGAGGCACTGATTTGGCAATACGACATTCCAACATTCTGCAGAATGTTGGAATGTTATCAGGAAGCATTAAACCGCAACCAGATCATATGAATAATTGCCTGAATATTTCCAATCTCACCGTTCATCTCCATGGGAGGCGTATATTGCATGATGTGACGCTGGATATTGCCCGCGGAGAATTTGCGGTGGTTCTCGGCGAGAACGGCGCGGGCAAGACAACCCTGTTAAGATCCATCCTCGGCCTCATCCCCGCGACCTCCGGGAGTATTTGCCTTTTCGGACAGCAGACTTCGTGGTGGAACCGACGCGCCTTGCGACAGCGGATCGGCTATGTGCCCCAAACACTTGCCTTTGACGAAACCATGCCGATCAGCGCGCGCAATGTGATCACCATCGGCCGGAGCGCGTGCGCCGGATTGGGGCGCCGGCTGAACGCCAATGATCGAGACCTCGTGAACCGTTCCGCGCGCGATGCCGGAATATTCCCTTTGCTGGATCGCCCCATCGGCCAGCTTTCCGGCGGCGAAAGGCAAAAGGTTCAAATTGCGCGCGCCATGTGCCAACAGCCCGACCTGCTTTTACTTGATGAATTTTCCTCCCACCTTTCCACGGCGGCACAGGAAGACTGCCTGCAATTGCTTGAGCGACTGCACCTTCAGGAACACCTTGCGGTTTTGATGGTCACACATCATGCGTTCGCCGTGCCCAAAAACTGCCGGCGGACGATCGTGTTGGCCGGCGGGCAAAAACAATTTGATGGCGGCCGGCATGATTGGCAAGCGCCGCGGAAAGGCGAACGGCCATGATGGCGCTGTTACATGAGGCCTATTTCCGCCAGGCGCTGGCCGCTTGTGTGTTCGGCGGCGGAAGCATAGCAATTATCGGGGTATTTCTGACTTTGATGCAGATCCCCTTCCTGGGGATTTGCATGTCCCATGCGGCGTTCCTGGGAGCGATTGTAGGATTGTTGTCCGGTCAATCCCCATTAGTCTGTGCCATGGTTGCCTGCGCCGCGGCGGGTTTGACGGTAGGACCGTTGGCAGAAAAAGCGCAGGCTTCGTCCAATGTTGTCTTAAGCATCATTTTTTCGGCCACAATGGGACTGTCGCTCATTCTGATGGCCAAGATTCCCGGACCGAAAACGGATGCGTTAAACCTGATGTGGGGCAGTCTGCTCACGGTAACAGGAGGACAGGTCTTGATTCTGGCCGGAGTATTCTTTGGACTGACTATTTTCCTGGTGTTATTTTACAAGGAAATTATTGCCGTGCTTTTCAATCGTGAACTCGCCGCCGCCTGCGGCATTCCGGAAGCGCCGATCTATTACGGCATCATTTTGCTGGGCGCCATGACCGTTGGCGCCGCATTGGATATGATTGGCGGACTGCTGATTTTTGCCTTACTGGTCAATCCGGCCAACACCGCCGGCCAATTATCATTTCGTCTGCCGATCATTCTTGTTCTGGCGGCCTTGTTCGGCATAAGCGCTTGTTGTGCCGGTTTGCTGGCATCCTATGTCTGGGATATTCCCACCGGCGGCAGTGTAGTCCTGATTTCTTCCGGCATGTATCTGCTGGCGTTCTTACTGTCGCCCCGAGGGCGGCGCAACAGAAGGGAGATCAAAAATCATGCGGCGCCTGGCGGCAATTAAAAGTCAAAAAAAATTTTTCAACGACCATGCCGAAAAATGGATGGATATGTGGTATAATTCATCCGGTGCTAATCGGCAAAGGCGCTTCGCGCGCGAATTCAGGCGCCTGTTTGCACTGGCGCCCATTAGAAAAAACGACGTCATCCTGGACGTCGGCTGTGGCAGCGGCGTGCTCGTGCCGCGCATTCTCCGGCGGTTGGGACCGGCGGGCAGAATATATGAAGTTGATTGCGCCGATAAAATGATAGAAGTCAACCGCCGCTTGCATACCGATCCGCGTATCAGATTTCATGTAGCCGACGTAAACGCAATGCCCATCCCGGCAAAATCATGCGATGGCCTATTCTGCTTTTCTTGTTTCCCCCATTTTCAGGATAAACTTCGCGCCATGCGCGCCATGGCCGCCGTCCTGAAAAAGGGCGGCTGGCTGTTACTGGCGCATTTTGATTCGCCGGAAGCTTTAAACCATCATCATGCGCACTCGCACCGGGCGGTCAAACATGACCGTTTGCCCGATGAAGCGTCCATGCGCGCGCTGTTCACCAATGCCGGATTGACCATAACCAAGCACGTCAACGCAAACGGTTTTTATGCTTTTCGGGCAACCCAAGCGCGATAAACACTTCCGCATCGCGTTCACAGGGCACAACAAAGTCACATTCCGGCAGGTCACTGATCATGCGCCCCGCCCGTAGTTCCCGTGAAGGCGCCGATTCCTCGGCCGGCTGGCGGCCGGAAACATATTGTCCCGTTGCACGGCTTGCGCTTCCATAAACAAACGCTTGATGCTTACCGCTCGCCGCTCTATTTCTCGGATTCACTGGTGTCCCACAAGGACGCCGAGGACTGTGGACTTTTCCGCCTGAGGCGGATCCGCCTACGGCGGAAGACCGTGGACTGTTGGTCCAAACAAGCATAATGCGTATGGGCAAAACCGGAACTGTAAATTTGGCAATTGTTTAAAATATCACGCTTTTTCCGTTTGTTTTCCTACAGTCAACGGTCCACAGCCTACAGCCCAAGCATCCCATGGGATGCTAATGTCTCGGATTGAAGGATGAAACACGCGCCAATTCGGCAAACAGCGTTTTTTCCCTTTCGTTCAGATGACGAGGCACGGCAACCTGGATAATCACGATCAGGTCGCCGTGACGGCGTGCACTCACCAATCCCTTGCCGCGCAACCGCATGCGCTGGCCGCTCTGTGTCCCCGCCGGCAAGGCCAGCATCGCGTTGCCGGTCATAGTCGGCACGGGCACCTTGGCGCCCAAGGCCGCTTCCCATGGCGATGCCGGCACAGTCACTTCCAAGTCGGCGCCAACCAGGCGGAACACCGGATGCGGAGCAATCTGCACGCGCAGATACAAATCGCCGGCCAACCCCGTCCCGGCGCCCTGGCCTCCCTGCCCCGCCAGGCGGATGCGCGCGCCATCAGCCGTGCCGGGTGGAATCTGCACGGTGTACTGTTTGGATTCGCGCTGTACCTGTCCATGCTCATCCATGCGGGCAACCTGCAGACGGATAGGTTTCCTGGCGCCGTGAAAGGCCTCTTCCAGCGAAATAGTTACCATCGCCTCGTGATCTTCACCACGCCGTTTACGGAAGTTCTGAAACGGCCCGCCGCCGGCCTGGCCGGGGCGGGTGCGGAAGCCGCCGCCGCCAAAGAGCGCCTCGAAGAAATCGCTGAAGTCGCCCTGGTCTTCCATTGTGTAGCCGCCGGAGGATTCCGGGCGGGCGCCGAATCCATACTGCATGTTTTCCCAACCGGGAGGCGGCGCGAAATCCTGGCCCGCGCGGTAATTAGCGCCAAGCTGGTCATAGCGCTTACGTTTCTCCGGATCACCGAGCACTTCGTTTGCTTCCCCGATTTCCTTAAATCTGGTTTCGGCATCCGCATGCTTGTTGACATCCGGATGATATTTCCGGGCCAGTTTACGGTATTGCTTGCGAATGTCATCGGCAGATGCCGTGCGCGGCACGCCCAGCACCTCGTAATAATCTTTGAATTTCACGCTCATATTTTTACGATAGATTCAAGAACGTTCTTCGTTCTTGGTTCCTCGTTAAGCCGAAACAAAGAATCCGTCAGCTGACGGAAACAAAGAACCAAGAACTCTTTAACACGAATTTCCTATGGATTCTTTGCCCCGGCGTTTTTCAACACTTCCTCCACGGAGCGCCGTCCCTTCATGGCCGCCCATTGGAGCGCGGTCTGCTGATAATTGTCCGTGGCGTTCAAGTCGGCGCCCTTGGCCAATAACAGGGCAACCACATCCGCCGACCCCATGATCGCGGCCTGATGGAGCGGTGTCAGGCCCAGGTTATCTTTGATATTCACATCAGCGCCCTTGGAGATCAGCGCCTTGACCACATCGGCATGGTCATACTTAATAGCCATGACGAGCGGCGTGGCGGCCGATTGATCCCGGGCATTGATGTTCGCGCCTTTGTTCACCAAGAGTTCGATTACTGCCCGCCAGCCATAGAACGCGGCCGTGTGCAGGGGTGTCAGCCCCAGATCATCCTGCGCGTTGACCTCGGCCCTCTGACCCAGCAATGTCTGGACCACCGCTTTGTGACCCATTCCCGCGGCATTGTGCAGAGGCGTGCGCTTTTTTAAATTACGCGCGTTGACGTCAGCCCCTTTGGCCAGTAAAAGCTCCACCACGTCATTACGCCCCATGAAGGCCGCCAGATGCAAGGGCGTCGCGCCGGAATCGTTACGCGCGTTGATATCCGCGCCCTTGGCAAGCAGGACCGCAGTCACGTCGCGACTGCCGCCGCCCGCCGCCCAATGCAGGGGCGTGAACCCGTTATCGTCCTTGCTGTTGGCCAATGCCGGGGTTTTATCCAGAAACGCCTGAACCTGATCAACCTGGCCCAGTTCGCAGGCGGAATAAATCGTCTGCGCGAGCGCCGGGACCGCCAGCAGACCGGCAATTATCACCAAGCCACATCCCATCCACAGCACTCGTTTCATGATTATTATGCCTCCTCCTATGTTTGATTGTAACTACTCACCAGATGTTCGGTGTTCAGTGTTCAGTGTTCGGCGTTCGGAACCGGAAGAATCAGGTTGCCGACGTAATAGCGTTTTTCCCGGCCGTCCCGACTCTGCGAGGTCGGGATCCCAAGCAATTGAAATACAAAATGTCACGACACGTTTAATCAAGCGGGATTACTGGATTTCAACCTGAACCCTGGTCGCCTATGGCGCCGCCTTTGGCGGGTAAACCCCGAACCCTGAACACCGAACACCTTCCCGGTAGTCACTGTTATTCATTCATACGACCCATCCGATAGCCTTCCAAGTCCACGGCAATATACAAAAATCCCTGCTGTTGCGCCAGCCTGATGATGCTCCGTCGGACCGCGGGGATCCCAAACCGCCGGATATCCGCCGCTTCCACTTCAATGCGCGCCACGCTCCCATGGTGCCGCACACGCACCTGCCGGAATCCTAACCGCCGCAGAGATTGCTCAACCCGATCCACCGCCTTCAGCCCGGCAAGTGTAATCCGCGCGCCGTAGGGAAAACGCGAGGCCAGGCAAGCCATGGCCGGCTTGTCGGCTGTCGGCAAGCTCATCCGGCGTGAGGCCAGGCGAATGTCAGCTTTGGTTAAACCGGCCTGCAAAAGGGGGCTGACAACGCCATATTCGGCGGCGGCACGCGCGCCCGGCCGGATATCCCGCACATCATCCGCGTTGGTGCCGTCTAAAATCCATTTGAGCGCATGCCGGTCGGCCACCTGCCTCAGCCGATGAAAAAGCTCCTGCTTGCAGTAGTAACAGCGATTGACCGGATTAGCCGCAAACCGCGGAATCCTGAGTTCATTAGACCTGATCCGCAGGTGCCGGATACCAAGCCGCCGGGCCAGGACCACGGCCGAGCGCTGTTCGCTGGCAGGGAACGTGGGCGAGATCGCGGTTACAGCCAGGGCAGAATCGCCCAATTCTTGCCGGGCCACCACCGCCAGCAAGGTGCTGTCCACTCCGCCTGAAAACGCGATAAGTACGGAACCCAAACGCCGCAAATGGGCGCGCAGGCGTTTAAGTTTGCCGGCCAATCCACGAGCCGGCGCGCTTGTTTTACGGGCGGATTTCATTGGCGCATCATCCAACCTTCCAATGTTCTTGTCAATCGCAATCCCGCTCTGGAGCGGAATGAATGGCCACAATAATGCACAAGATTCACAAACATGATGAATTAACCAAGAACAAAGAACCAAAAACAAAGAACTAAAAAAGACATGAATATGCGCCTTTTATCGTTACTTGCCGGCGGCGGGCTATGCCTGGAGTTGTCCGCCGCGCTGAACGCGGCCGAGCCCGCCATGGCCTTTGTTTCCATGGAGCGCCTGTTCGACGATTACCACAAGACCAAAACCGCCAATGTCCAGTTAAAGGCCCGTTTTGACTCCGTGGAAACGCCCCGTCGCGAACTGATTGAGCAGGTGAAAACACTTAAAACCGAAGTCGAAAAACTGGGCGCTGAGGCCCGCGATAAATCGCTCAGCGATGCCGAGCGTGACAAAAAACGAACGGCGGCGGAAGACAAGTTCGCTCTGTTCCGGGACGCCGAGGCAAAGCTCGCGGAATTTGACAACACCTATAAAAAGCAGTTCGGCGAACAGATGAAACAATCCCAACAACAGCTGGTCGGTGAAATCCGCGCCGTCATTGAGGCCTACGTCAAG
>JBDRJR010000037.1:0-8398 GCA_043814705.1 Verrucomicrobiota bacterium
GGAACAGAATAAACACAGATGGGAAAAACCGGAACTGCGGTTTTGATAATGGTCCTTCATAGCCCTCGGTTTTATTGGGGTTTTCCCACAGTCAATAGCCCACAGCCCTCAGCCAAAGCATCCTATGGGATGCTAATGAAAATTTTACTTCATTAATAATGCAGACTAAGCATAATAATAAAAACGGCGTTATGAAAGCCGCTACCGGACGGATATGATTGGAACATTTATGGCACTGCTTATCCGTCAGGAATGGTTTACGGCTAAACTGATGTCCTTTTCCTTCGATACTGCCGCGGGTTGACGCCCGTTACTTTCCGGAAACAGGCGCTGAAATAATTCGGGGTTTTAAAACCCAGCTCCAGCGCAATCTGTTTGATGGACAAAAAAGACATGCCGAGCATTTGCCTGGCCCGCGTGATCCGTTGTTGATTCTGGAATGCGATTGGCCCAATCCCGACCTGTTTCTTGAAAAGATACGCCAAATGCGCGCGCGACAGATTGCTATGAACGGCCACTTTGTTCAAACTTAACGGAGCGGATAAATTTTCAGCGAGATATTGCATGGCTTTGCCGACGCGCGGATTGTATTCGGAATGGCCGCTAAGTTGGTAATAACGATTAGCCGACAGGATGACGTTTTCAATTGCATTATAGACAAAGTCCGTTGCATCCGGCAGTCCGCTCTTGCCTAACCGGTAAGCGCGGAAGAAGCCACTGCGAATCTCGCGCCGCACCTTTAAATCACGCAAGGTCAGCTTCATAAAACCCGGCGCAATCTCCTCCCAATTCAGCCATGAGATCCAATGCGGCCTTGGATCAAATATGCAATAAATACAGTACCATTTCGTCTTGCCGAGCGCCTGCCAGCGCTGGGGCGTATTGGCGCGCATAACGACGAAATCCCCCTTTTCCATGCGAAAACGTTTGCCGGCGGGTTGTCCCTGTTCACATGCGCCGTCAAGCGTCAGTCCAAGCGCCCAATGCGGAAGCGAGTGTTCATAACTCGTGCCCGGTAAATTTTTGCTGTAAGCGACAACCAGGCCGGGTTCCGGTCTTTTAATTGCATCCGCATCACTCATGATCAGACTATTTTATACCTTTTTCGGATTTTTTCGGGATTCAATTTACTGGCTTAATAACAACACCGCCGATAAATTAGCAGGCAGAACAAAAATAAAAAGGAAAATATCAGCCACAAGATTAACAAGGCGGACAAGTTGGATGCTTTCGTTTTTGTGTTTCTTGTGCATCTTTGCGGCTACTTTGAAATTCCAAACAAACTAAAACTCAGGAGGCGCCCATGCAACTCAGCAACGGCCTTGTAAAATTCGGCTTTGATGACGCAACCGGCAGTCTTTGCCAGATCAAGGATTTGAAAACCGGCAAGGAATATCTTCAGGATCCGCGCGGATGGCGATTGGTCAAGCTCATCGCGCCAACGTTCGAACATTCTTCGCGTCCGCTTTTTTCGCACTTGTCGGGCGCGCCGCGGATGCAGAAGCAAGGCGATACTTTGACGATCAGTTTTCCGCAAGTGAGCGATGGCGGCAAGGCCACGGGCATCAGTATAAAAATCAAGGTGCGGCTCTCTTCGGGCAGTCCGGAGGCAATCTTTACGCTCGAACTGCGCAATGACGGACCGGCTACGGTACAGGAAGTCTGGTTCCCATGGGTCGGCGGCCATCATATGAAGTTTGGCGACAAGCGGGAAACAATAACTACGAGCTGGAATTCGGCGAACTTTTCAACAATGTTTCCCACTAAGCGCACGCACACATTTAGCCGGAGTCACCAGAAAATGGGGTTTGCCGATCAGAAGCTGTTGCCCATGATGGATTTGTCCGACCAGGATGGCGGGGTGTCTTACATCCGCTACGATGACAAACCCTGTTATAAAAATTTGGTGTTCACGAATGAGTCAAACGATTATCTGAATACATGCATGACGTGGGCATGGGCAAGTCGTCCATTCCTTAAAACCGGTCACGCATGGACGAGCGCGGAATTCGGCGTCGGCGTTCATCAGGGCGATTGGCATGCGACGGCGGACCGCTTGCGCAGGTATAAGGAGAAATGGTGGCAACCATCCGGGACGCCATCCTCGCTCCGCGAAAAGATCGGTCTTTACCATGTTCAGTTCAGCGAGTTCAGTGGTAAACGTGTTCATGAGTTTGGGGCTTTACCGGATATGGCGCGCGACTGTCTGAAGTATGGTGTTGCCGATATCTGTATGTGGGAAAATACCGCGCAGTTGTATCTTCGTGCTGATGATGGCGGGTTCTGGGAAATGCCGCCAGAACGGTTGGCATCCTTGAAACGCGCGCTCGCAGAAACCCGGCGGCTGGGATGTCACGTCGGCGCCTGGGTCAACTTCCGTCTGATAACCGAGTGCGCACGGCTATGGAAAGAGATGGAGGCCTACGCTATACGATCCGTTTACGGCAAGCCGATTACGGAAAGCTATCCTGGGTCTATGGAAAGTGCGCTATCTTTTGAAGGCACCTCTTTGTTAGAACGACAGGGTCACCGCCTTTGCCAGGGATCGGATGGGTTCCGTAAGTTTGCATTAGATCTTGTCGAAAGGACGATGGAGCTGGGTTTTTCCACTCTTTTCATTGACCAGGCCAATGAACCGCAGTCCTGCCTGGCCGAGAACCATGGGCATAAGACACCGGAGGAAGCCAGGGTCAGGACTTATGAATGGTTTGGCGAAGCGACGCGCCGGGTGCACAAACTTTGCTCCGAGGCCTACACGGGCGGCGAGCTTCCCGATCTGTATAACACCCAGTCAATTGACCTTTGGTGGGAATGGGGATGGCGAAATGGGTTTAGCGCCAACATTTTTCGCTACGTAATTCCGGAAATGATACCCTGTTGGTGTATTGACGAAAATGAACGCGACGTTTTGAGCAAGGCATTCGCCATGGGGAGTTTCCTGGCAATCGCCACGCGTGATATGACCGGCAAGCTTTCGGATGAACCGGCGCTGGCCCAACATATTGCGCGCCTGGCTAAACTTCGGAAGGCCACGGCTCCCTTCGTTTCGCACGGCCGTTTCCTGGACAATCGCGGACTCAGCGTGGAACATGGAAACGCCTACGTCTTTGCATCTGACGCCGGACTTGCGGTTACCATGGCCAACGGCAAGGCGACTCAAAAAACGCTGGAAATTACGCTTACGCCGGAGGAAACCGGTTTTGTGCCGGCCGGCAAAGGATTACTGCACATTGAAGGTGCGGAACCGATCCCGATTGCACCCACCCGGCGCGGCGGCAAGTGGAGCCTTGAAGTTAAAGTGCCTGCCTACGGCGCCGCGATCTGGACAATGGAACGCAAAAAGACGATCTGACTAACACAGGATTACCCGTTTTATGCTCCCGGAAGTGCGGCAATCCGGCTTGCATGGTTGTCGGTGTTGACAATCGTGATTTTTACCCGCTCACGCCACGCCAAGGCGGATCAGCGCCGGACTCATTGGCGGTAATGTCAGCCGCAGCATCACGCTGTCCGGCGCCCAATGCGCCGACGCGCCCGCGACCGGCAGGCCTGTTCCACCCAACAACGCGGCCGGAATTGTGAACTCAATCTGCCGTTCGGTATCGTCGATGTTGAACACGTTGACCACGCCGCCCGCAACGCCGGGCAAAGTATGCAGGTGGATGTTCTCGGCCAGGCCGATGAACCGGCCGCGCACGAAATACGGCTTCAACTGCCGGTAGACCTGCATCTGCGCCCGGTAGGCGACAAAACGTTTCTCGTGATCGTAGGGCGGCAAGCCTCCGCCGGGCTCAATCGTCCTGTTGCTGTCCTTGCCGCCGATGCCCAGATGGCGCACGGTCGATGCGGTCCACCAGAAAAATACGCAATTGTCGTTGTCGGCGGCCATGGTGATATGAAGATAAAGCGGCACGTCACAGCCGAGGGCATAGTAATACAGTGCGAGCGCACGGCCCGAACGAAGATCGTTCAGGCAATCCCACATGTACTCAAAGCCCCAGTTCTCGTCATAGGCGCCCCGATCGCCGAAGCCCTGCTGGAAATAGGTCGGCACATAAATGCAGTTTGACCATGGCCACAGCGGATCGTGCGCCTCGATCGCCAGGTCAGGGCATTGGCGGCGCACTTCGCGCGCCAGGTTATAGACGGCCATGACGTGATCCAACGGCGTGCCGGGCACCGCGTGGCCATGTAAGGGGTCGTGGCACGGCCCGCGCCAATCCATCTCGTCAAACATGATGAAACGAACGCCATGCTTCGAGATATCCAGGATACGGCGCAACTTTTCCTTCCAGAATTCCGGGTTGCACAGGCACAACTCCCAGCCTGGCACGCCGGGGGCGAACTCAATCGGAGCCGGCTCGCGGCCGGCATGCCGGACCAGGTATTTGAGCGGCCACATGTCCTTGTGACAGCGCAAGATGGTGCGAAAGGCCAGGTCAAGCCCGTAATCCTGTTTGAGCGTCTTAACGAATTCCGACACGGGGCCGAGGCGCGGTTCGTCCCATAGCGTTGCCCCCTCGCACACCTCCCAGCCCGGATCGAGATAGAGCGCTTCACAACCGCACGCCTGCGCCTTGGCGGCCTCTTTAAGCAACGTTGCGCGGGTATAGCTCTGCTTGAGCCTCTCGGGATCGGAATGGTACCAGCCGACATCGTACAACTCGTTCCAGTTGACGGACGGGTTGTAATCGGCAGGGAAACCGTGGCCACGGGAGGCGATAAAATCACGGTAAACCCGGTAGGCTCCGGGAATTCCGCCTGTGTAAGTCGCGTAGTAGGTGGAACCGAAAGCGTATTCCGCGCCGGGGGCAAGCACACGGGCTGTGGATGGTTCGCCATAAAGCGCGAAGCCGGCGCCGCCGAAGCGTAGCCGCCATTCGCGGTCCTGTTGCATCGGCATAGCCACAGACAGCTCGATGGCCTGGTTGTTATACTTGATAATGACCAGCCCTTCAGCGCCCGTGCCCCAGGCCCACGCCTCGGAGCGCACAATGCCGTCCTCCGTGAGCGGCGCTTCCGGGTGCGTTAGGCGCGTGTACACGGCATTGTGAAACCGGCCTTCAACGAGCGCCTGGCCGCTGTAGTCATGCACACTGCCGTCGAGTTGCACGCGGAAGGGAATGGCAATGAGCCGCCAATTCAGGCGCGACGGCAACGCGGCCAGAAAGCCGAACTTGACGGACTGAAGCCGGACGGGATGGGGCTGTGGATTGCGCAACATGATCGTCTCCTCGATCATGCCGTTGACCGGGCACAGCCGCTGAGTGCACTCAAGCCCGGATTGCGCGAACCGTCCGGTGACGACCGTCTGGTCCGCGCGCCTAGCAATGGCATAATCCAGCAGTGTGTCATCGGCAAAAAGCCGGTTGTTCAACTGCCCTGATAGCGCGTAGCCGTAACCGCGGTCAGCAAAGACCAGTCGCCGATCAGACAAAAGCATGGTTCCAGCGGACTGCTCGATGTTCAGCATGGTTGACCTCCTTCGATTGGCGCGCGTTGGCACCCAACATGCGGAAATATGGCTCTATACCACAATTTGCGGGTGAATGAAACAAAGCGTAGTAAATAAAGAAACAACGTCAATGGGAAAACAAAAAAAAATAGCTTGACCACCAAGGAAGTTACATAATAATGCCGACACCGCTGAAGCAATGCCCGCGATTGCCGGCGCGTAAATACAAACCCTGTATCAAGTTAATCGGATATACAGACAGGAGGTGATGTTTTTGCCGTTTGACGGAAACACGTGCAAAGAATGATCGGTTGACAAACACGATTCGAACACCTGAAGGAGAAGGAAACAAGGCATGAAAAAATTCGCATTGCTCGCAATGATGACGGCGGCGCTGACCAGTTTTGGCGCCACGATACCAATGGATACCCTGGAATTACGGCTGGGCGGAAAAATGGATTTCAACAATCCACGGGGCAAAGTAGACTGGCTGCTTGAAAGCGGTTTGGGCTATTTCGTGTTCGACAACATCGAATTCGGCGGTATCGTGGATTGGGGCTACGATGGCTACGATATGGGTTTAGGGCTGGGCGGCTTTGGGGAAGCCAACCTGGACCTGGATTCGTTCATCATGCCTTACTTTGCCATGCGTCTGGAGTACTGTTTTGGCCCGTATTACCGCAACACCTCGGAACATAATTATATTCTCTGGGAACCGGCTATCGGCTCGAAATTTTTCCTCTCGGAAAGCGTGGCCATTTATTTGGAGCTGTATTTTGATCTGGCCAGCGAGAAGGCATTCGTTCAGGGTGAAGATGCCAAGAATAATGACATCGGACTCAAGACCGGTGTGCGCTGTTATTTCTAAGCCGCAATCCGCCGAATGTAATCGGGTGTTCCCCGCCGGCATGTTCGCCGGGGAACACCCGGATGATTGAATGAGTTTCCGGATGGAATCAACAAAACAGTTGCCATGAAAACTCTTGCCACCTGCTCCACAAAGGACCAAACAGCGCCAAAAGCCGTCGCTTTGGCAATTCGCGGCCTGATCGGCGGTTTCATGATGGGATTGGCCAATCTCGTTCCCGGCATCAGCGGCGGCACCATGTTGCTTGCTTCCGGCGTCTATCCTCGCTTTATCCAGGCCATCGCGGAACTGACCACCTTAAAGTTCCGCCCGCGAAGTCTGCTCGTGCTCGGCTCGGTCGCCGCCGCCGCGACTCTGGCCATTTTACTGTTCGCGGGCGTCGTCAAAGATCTTGTGATGGACCATCGCTGGATTATGTACAGCCTCTTTATTGGCCTCACATTCGGAGGGCTGCCGATTGTATGGAAAATGGCGCGCCCCACCGACAAAAACGTCTGGATTGGCGCCGTAATCGGATTCGTAGTCATGACTTTTGTCGCCCTCGCGCAAGCCTCAAAAATGGGGGCTTCCGGCACTGCCACCTCCAATATTACCCTCCTGTTTTGGGCGGGTCTTGTGGGCGCGGCCGCCATGATCCTTCCCGGCATCAGCGGAGGCTACCTGCTTTTGGTGCTCGGACAATATGTGTTTATTCTTGACGGCATTGAACAATTTAAAAACGCCCTCAAAGCCACAGATACCGCCGCCATTTTACACATCGGTCTGACAATTATACTGCCTGTCGCCCTGGGAATTGCAATTGGCGTGGTAGCCGTCAGCAACCTGTTGCGCCTGCTACTGCGCAAGTATGAAAAAATTGCGTTGGGCGTTTTGCTGGGACTGCTGTTGGGCGCCGTTGCGGGGATCTGGCCTTTTCAACAGGCCGTCAAACCCGGCATTGGTGACACAATCAAAGGACGTGTGATGACGGAAGCAACGCTCGAAAAACTCGAATCCAAGGATTGGCCGACTCAATATTTCCAGCCTGACGGCAAACAAATCGCCGGCGCCATGGCCCTGATTCTTGCCGGTTTCGCCTGCACTTGTCTTGTCGCCCGCATCGGCGGCAATGAAGCTTGACAAACACGCACAGAAATGGATCATTGTTTTTTACGTTGCTGATCCACGGTTTTCCAGTTGAAGACCGGTCGCTGTAAACTGATCCATACTAATCGGGAAAAATTTATGAATACCACCTATCATCCATCCGTTAAAAAACGGCAACGCAAGCATGGGTTTCGCGCCCGGATGCGCACGGCCGATGGCCGCAAAGTTCTGGCCCGCCGCCGCCAAAAGGGCCGGCGGCGATTGACCGTTGATTAGCACGCGCATCAGGGTGCATCCATGATCACCGGGACGCGGCAACCTGATTGTCGGTTATCCAGACGCCAGCGCCTGACCAAGCAATTGCAGTTCGAACGAACCTACGCCCAGCAACGCCGGTTCGTTGGACGATTTATGGTGCTGTGGTGTTACACGGGCGAGGATGCCGCCCTGCGTCTGGGCGTGGTGGCCAGCCGGCGGATCGGGCCGGCGGTCATGCGCAACCGGGCCAAACGTCGTTTGCGGGAAGCCTTTCGATTAAACCGGCATGACTTCCAGGGCCATATTGATGTCGTGCTGGTGGCGCGGCCTGCGGTCATAAAGGCCAAGTGGGGCAACCTGGTCGAGGAACTGAACCGGCTGGCCGCTCAGGTAGGGTTGTCCGCCAGAGGCGAGAAATTAGAAAATTGAAATTAGAAATTTGGTCTGATTCGGCAACGTGACATCCTGTGACAACCGGACCAGCAGACAATCAATCCGGTTAACTTGTGCAACGGGCATTTGATGTAATTCAAGCCATATTTATTGTTCATCCGAATTTCAAATTTCCAATTTCTAATTTCCTTATTCCTCAATGCGCCAATTATTAGACATACTGATACGCACCTACCAGCTTACTATCTCGCCTTTGCTGGGCGATTGTTGCCGGTTTTATCCGTCGTGTTCCGCCTATTGTCGCGAAGCCATTCACAAACACGGATGTTTAAAGGGAC
>JBDRJR010000038.1:0-57479 GCA_043814705.1 Verrucomicrobiota bacterium
AACCCCAATAAAACCGAGGGCTATGAAGGACCATTATCAAAACCGCAGTTCCGGTTTTTCCCATCTGTGTTTATTCTGTTCCGACCCACAGCCTACGGCCTACAGTCCACAGCCCATGGCGTCCCTGTGGGACGCCAGTGAAATAATTTTACAAATTAACCACAAAGAACGCAAAATTAAGGGGTGAATCGTGGACAACCAGGCAAAGCAATTAAATGAAGTTATTGCGGCCGCCTGTCCGGCCGTGATGGATTTGCTGTCCCGCAAGGGACGTGAAATCTATTTTCCGAAGCTGGGTATCCTGTCGCAATCGGCCGAGGCCCAGGGCAAGGCCATTAATGCCACCATCGGGATTGCGATGGAGGAAGATGGCACGCCCATGCACCTGGCTTGCGTCATGCGCCGGGTGCAGTTGTCCGCGAGCCAGGCGGTGTCCTATGCGCCCAGTTCGGGCCGGCCGGATATCCGCAAGCAATGGAAAGCCATGCTGGGTAAAAAGAATCCCGGCCTGGCCGGCAAAGTTTTCAGTCTGCCGGTGGTGACCAGTGCGCTCACCCACGGGCTGAGTACCTGCGGTTACCTGTTCTGCGATCCGGGCGATGCGATCATTCTGGCGGATCTGTTCTGGGAAAATTACGAACTTATATTTTCCAATGCTTACGGCACCCGGCTGGATACGTTTGCGATGTTTACCGGGCAAGGGCGGTTTAATGTCGAAGGATTGCGCGCCCGGCTGATGGCAGGGCCGATCGGCAAAAAAATCGTGTGTCTCAATTTCCCTAACAATCCCACCGGCTATACCCCAACCATTACGGAAACACGCGCTATTGCCGATGTCTTGCGTGAAGCCGCGGAGCGCGGAAACAAGCTGGTGACGCTTGTGGACGATGCCTATTTCGGACTTGTTTATGAACCAGACGTATTCCCGGAATCCATTTTCAGCTTGCTCTGCGACCTGCATCCTAACCTGCTGGCCGTCAAACTGGATGGTCCGACCAAGGAAGATTATGTCTGGGGATTCCGGGTGGGTTTTATCACCTATGGTATCCGCGGGGGGTCGCCCGCCGTGTTCGAAGCTCTCGAGGCCAAAACGGGCGGGGCCATCCGGGGCAATATTTCCAATGCCGCCAACGTGAGCCAGTCCCTGCTCCTGGACGCCTACAATGAGGATTCCTATGCAACGGAGAAATGCTCCAAATACGAAATTCTGCGCTCACGCTATGAGCGGGTCAAACAGATCCTGACGGCGCATCCCGAATATTCGCAAGAATTTACGGCCCTGCCGTTCAATTCAGGATATTTCATGTGCGTGCGTCTCCGGCACGCGGACCCGGAACAGGTGCGCCAAAAACTTTTAACGGATTATACCACCGGTGTGATCGCCATGGCCGGCATTATCCGGCTGGCCTTTTCCGCCGTGCCCCTGGCGCAGTTGCCGGCATTGTTTGAGAATCTGTTCCGGGCGGCCCGGGACTTGCAAAAACAAGGATAAATGGCCATGGCCTATGAAGTGCTTGCGCGTAAATGGCGGCCCAGACAGTTCCAGGATGTCGTCGGTCAGGACCACGTCATTCAGACGCTGACCAATGCCATCCGGACGAATCGGGTGGCGCATGCCTATCTTTTTGTGGGTCCGCGCGGCATCGGCAAAACCTCCATCGCGCGAATTTTCGCCAAGGCATTGAACTGTAAGGAGGGCATGACCCCCGCGCCCTGCGACCATTGTGACGCCTGCCGTGAAATTACGGCGGGATCCAGTCTCGATGTGCATGAACTTGACGCCGCCTCCAATCGCGGCATTGATGAGATTCGCGCTCTGCGCGACACCATCAAATATATGCCAACCCAGCGCTTCAAGATTTACATTATTGACGAAGTCCACATGCTAACGATGGAGGCCTTCAATGCCCTGTTGAAGACCCTTGAGGAGCCGCCGGCGCAGGTCAAGTTTTTCATGGCCACTACTGAACCGCAGAAAATACCGGCCACGATTCTATCGCGGTGCCAGCGGTTTGATTTGCGGCGCATCCCGGCCAGCCTGCTGATTGCGCGCTTGCGCTTGATTGCCCAGTCGGAGGGCGTGACGATTGATGATGATGCGGTGTTGGCCGTGGCGCGCGCGGCCGAAGGGGGACTGCGCGACGCCGAATCAGCCCTGGACCAGTTGATTGCCTTCCAGGGCAAGGATATCCATGAAGAGGATGTCCTCGCGGTGTTCGGCCTGGTTTCGCGTCAGACACTGGAAACCATGTCAACCGCCCTGATCCAGGGTGACATTGCCGGGGTTATTCAGCAGGTGGAAGCGCTGGATAAAAACGGGAAGGACATGCAAAGGCTCCTGATCGAGCTCCTGGAACATATCCGTAATCTGCTCGTGTACCTGCAGGCGGGGAGCGGTCTGGCCGCCCTGGATTTGACGCCCGCCCAGACGGCCGTGTTGAAGACGCAGGCGGCGCTGACGCACGTGGACCGGCTGTTGCATATCACGGATATTTTGATGGAAACCATGGACCGTTTGCCTTATGCGCTCTCCAAAAAAACACTGCTGGAAACCGCTTTGATCCGTTGTTCACGCGCCGCAGTGGTTGTCTCGCTGGATGAAATTTTACGGCGGATCGAGGCGCTAAAGCATGGCTTGGGTGATGCCGGCGGCGCGCCGGCGGCCATTGCCGCACCGACGCGCGCCGCGGCCGATCTTCCGGCACCGTCTGTTGCCAACCCGCAAGGGGCGGAACCCATTACTGATGAATTGGCGTATTTGACTAAAATGTGGCCGGCGCTTGTCGAAAAGGTCGGGAAAGCGGCGGCGCTGGCCAGGGGGTGTCTCCTTGATGCGCGGCCGGTGGCCGTTGTGGGTGACCGTGTGATGATCGGCTTTGATCCGGAATTTGCCGCGCGCATGGAGCAAGCCGGTCTGCCGCGAACCCGCGCCGCCCTGCAGAAAAACATCAATGATGTCTTGCGCCGAAGCATTACCGTGGAATTCAAACTGCTCGACGAGCGCGCGGCAGGCGCGGAAAAGGAGCCCGTGTCGTCACGTGGAGCGTCGCGCGTCGAGCGTGAAGCGGCTTCCGGCCCGCCCGCAACGCCGGGTGCAACGCCGCCGAAGGCTGGTAAGCCCACCCTTCAGCAAAAACAGAAATGGTTCAAGGACCCGGCGGTGCAAAAAACCATGGATATGTTTAACGGCGACATCCAGGAAGTCAGGGAATAGGAGGCTGTCGGCTATAGACTGAAGGCTGTTAGCGCCGCAACCATCAGGAACTGCTATGAAAAACAAAAAAAATTAAATTGGAAGAGATTCACCACGGAGACACGGAAACACGGAGCAGAGATTGCTTGAAATCCGGTTTTGCCGGACGCAAAACCCGATTTCAAGCAACGACTTGTCATTGGAGAATGAAGGGGAGATGATTAAACTAATCAAATCTCCGGTCTTTCTCCAAAATACAACCGAGTTTATCAAATTTGACAAACCCTCCTCTTGTTTTCCCTCCGCGTCTCCGTGGTGAGTCTTGTGTTGTTTGGGTTGCAACGTTGCCTGCCACGTCGGCAGCCAAGCGGCAAAGCGTACGGAAGACGGATAATGGAGGATGCAAGCAAATGACTAATATTCTGAAAATGATCAAGGACGCGGCCGGCATGCAGAAAAACATGAAGCAAATGCAGGCGCAATTGCGCGCCAAAACGGTTGAATATTCAAGCGGCGGCGGCTTGGTTACGGTTACCGCCCGCGGCGACATCTCGGTTGCCGCCGTTCGCATTGACCCGCGCGCGATTGACGCTCTGAATCCGGCGGCGCTGGAAAAAATGGTGCTGGCGGCCGTCGAGGGCGCGCTGGAAGCGGCTAAAAAAATGAGCGCCACTGACATGCAGGCCATGATGACCGACATGGGATTGCCGAATATACCGGGATTGGGATTGTAAACGTGAAGTATGGGTGTATAGGAGTAAGGGTGTATCGGAGTAAAGAATTTTATTCAGCGTTCACACAAATCCTTGCGCCCATACTTGGATTCGTGTTATGAAGACATTCCCCCCCCTTGATAAGGCGATTCTCTGTTTCGGCAAGCTTCCCGGTATCGGCCGCCGCTCGGCGGAACGCCTGGCCATGAAATTGGTGGGTGACCCGACCGGACTTCTCAAGGACTTGATCGCCGCCCTGCAGGGTGTGGCCGAGCAGATTAGATGTTGCTCGCGGTGCGGCGCGTTGACCGCGCGCGACCAGGATCCCTGCCGTTTTTGCACCGATGCCGCCCGGGATGGCGCCATTCTGTGTGTGGTGGAAGAACCTTCTGATGTCTGGCAGATTGAAAATGCGGGCGGCTATCGCGGGCGTTATCACGTGCTCATGGGCAAGCTCTCGCCCATGCAGGGCATGGGAAGCGATCAGCTCCGACTGGATGCTTTGGTGTTGCGCCTGAAATCGGAGCCGATTCAAGAGGTGATTCTGGCGCTTAACGCGGACGTGGAAAGCGATGCCACCGCCAGCATGCTTTGCGACTTACTGGCCGGCTACAATGTCAAAATCACACGGCCGGCCATGGGTATCCCTGCCGGGAGCGGCATAGCCCATTCGGATGCCGTCACCCTGGCGCGCGCCATTGGCAGTCGCCAGCCGTTCTCATTCAATGCATAGGGATTTCAATTTTTCTTGGTAGGAGGGTCGTTATCCTCCCACATGAAAAAGTTGTCCGGCAACTGCCGCTCCTGATTGAATTATTCCGCAACAATAATATGCCCTCCCTTGTTAGTGTCACAAAAAATTTGAAAATATACTTGACATAAAACGATTTATATCGTAGTTTTATACAAATTAAAACGATTTAATCGAAGAAAGGGGGATTTGTAGTGCGGTCGCAAAATAAAAGTCGAACCCAAAAAACAATAAATATTGTTAATATACCCATGGCGTTTTATCTCCGTGGGCAAGATATTCAAAATGTGCCGAAATGCCGGATGAATGGCCGCCCTTTACCGCAATCCCTGATAATCATGCCGGGGATTTATCGTGTTCACGGCTGTTCCTATGATCTTGCCAAGGAGGGATTATATCGGTTTTTTTATCCCGGCGTTGAAAACCAGCAACGGATTGTCTACCGGAGCGATCCATGGTCATTTGTGTCAGCGTTAAGCTGGTTGTCGTCGCACGGTAACCGGGATAACGGGAAAAGCGTGGCCGCCAAAATTAAGATTGTGATGCGGGAAAAACTGATTGTAACCTGCGGCGATATGGCCGCGTTCGGCGCGCACCTGCTTGCGCAACACGGGTTTCAAACCCGCCGTGTTGGAAGCAGAACGCTTGCAACCTTGAACAATTACGATACCGGTCATTCCCTGGCCGAAGTCAAGCTCAACGGCCAGTGGGTGCTGATGGACTTGGACGTCAAATTTTTTTTCCGCCACGGTCATCGGCGGCTCACGTTGTTGGAGGCGGTCGAAGCTGTTGGCGCGGACGATTATCAGCTGGAGCCGTTGGCGCAGGCAGTTGGCATTGCCGTCTCAAATTTCAAGGACAAAGAAGGTTATGACTACGGTTTATGGATGGAAACATTATTTTCCAATCAATCCGGCATTCGCAATTGGTATCGCCGAATTATGATGATTCCGATCATATACGCGCAGGGTCGGGCGTTTTTCACGACGCAAACAAAACACCAACTTCAAAAAGCACGGCGTTTGTGGAAGGATTTAACATATCTGCCCCGGGCGGATTTCATTAAGCATTTTTATGCCGATTAAGCCCGTTGCCGATGACCGGCGCCATGCAATCGAGCGTTGGATGTAAAAACGGGAACGACTTTTATGACAGGAGTCCACACATGAACATGACTTCCACGGAAATACGAATCGGCATGATCGGCTGTAGTGCCCGCGCGCGATCTTATCTGCGCAGCATTGCCGCCGTTCCCGGATGTCGTTTAACGTCCCTGTGCGACTTAATTCCCGAACGCGCGCGAAAACTCAAAGCGCAAGCCGGTAACGAGCGTCTCCGCGAGTATACCGACTACCGCAGAATGCTTGATGCCGGCGAGATGGACGCGGTTTTTGTGGTGACTGAACCTGAATACCAGGCCGGAATTTCGGTTGCCTGCATGGAGGCTGGTTTACATGTCCTGTCGGAAGTTCCCGCAACCTATTCGCTCGACGAGTGCTGGCGGATCGTCATCGCCGCCGAGCGGACTGGACGCCGCTATTATCTGGGCGAACAGGTGCGCCATGCCCCATTCGTGCGCTACTGGCGGCAGTGGGTCCAGGGCGAAGTCCTCGGTTCCATTCTTTTTGCCGAAGGCCATTACCTGCATGGCATGGGACCCGACCGTGCCTGGATTAATCCGGAAACGGGTGAGCGGCTGACCTGGGAACAGTCGCAGAAACTTCCCGGCCGGACTAAGTCGCGCCTATGGTCGTTAAAACACCCGATTTTTTACGGTCCGCATGAGATGAGTCCCATTTTGAAAATGCTCGATGACCGCGTGGTGCGTGTCACCGGCTATTCCTCCGGTTTGCCCAGCAAACGTTATAAGGAAACGCCTTTTCCCTGCATGGATATGGAATTTACACAACCCGACTTTGAAGCGGCCATGATGCAGACCGCCAAAGGAACTATTGTTCGCTTTGCCGCCGGATTCCAAGTGCCTGCCAGCGAATGCCATTGGTATCATCTTTTCGGCACCAAAGGTGAACTGGAAACGCGCCGGGGGGCGGACGAGCCGGGTTATTCCTACCTTCATCCTGCACCGGTCATGAATGATGGGATGGCACGGTTCCCTCGAACCAGACAAACCTGGTTCCACTCGTGCGGACGCCCCCCCCGCAGAGGTTGCGGCGGCGCTGGCGCTGGAAGATTCCGCCGTTGCGCGGCTTACCGGCCATGGCGGGCTGGACTATTACCCGGTAGCCGATTTTGCAAGCAGTCTGCTCAACGGGACAAAACCGGATATTGACGTTTATCAGGCGATTGAAACGGCCGCGCCTTGTATCATTGCGGCCCAATCAATCGAGCAGGGTAGCGCTAACCTGCCAGTGCCGGATTTCCGCCCGGGTAAAAATCGCAAGATGGGGGAAATGCCATGATGTCGCCCGTCCTGGTCGTTGTGCATTCCGGGGGGCCTAACCGGTATGCCGCTTATCTTCAGGAAATCCTCGATATCGAGGGTGTCATGGGGCGGGAGACGCTCGATCTTGCCCGGCAGGATTTGACCGCTGAATGTCTGGATAAACGCGCGCTGGTCATCTTAACGCATCTTGACCTGGCAAAATCCCAATCTGATTTATTGCGGCGTTATGTTTCCGGTGGCGGCAAATTGGTCGCGTTGCGGCCGCCCCTTGAATTGGCGGACCTTTTCGGCGTCACCAGGGTAACACCGATCATTCGGGAAGGTTATATTACCATTAATCCGGCAAACCCCGCGGCGGCACGATATCCGGTAAACAGCCTGCAATTCCATGGTGATGGCGATCTTTATCAATCCGTTGATTGCCAGGTCATGGCCTTTTTTGCAGGTGAGTTTGGGGAACGCACAAGTTATCCGGCCATATTTTGGAAAAAACATTCCGCTGGCGGCATGGCCGCCGCATTTGCCTACGACCTGGCCTTGTCCACCGTGCTTTTTCATCAGGGTTTAAAAGAACAGGCCAGCAATGGCCGCCGACCGGATGCCGATGGCGACTTGGCGTATAAACCTAACGATCTCTTCTACCGGTATCTGGACGGACGTTTAAAAAAAATACCGCAGGCGGATATCCATCAGGATTTGTTGATGGATCTTATTCATCAGCTCGCACCCCTGCCTTTGCCGCGCATCTGGCATTTCCTGAAGGCGGCACCGGCCGTTGCTTTGATTGACGGGGATAGTGACGGCATGCGGGCAGAAGCGTTGGACAAGGTCATTGCCGTTGTTGAAGCGGCAGGCGGCAAGTATACGCTCTATCTGATGATTAAAGACTTTGATCAGCTTCCTCCCGCGCGAATGCGCCAATTGATGGAGCGGGGACACGACTTCGGAATCCATTTCTGGCAGGGTAGCCGGCTTCCTTCCCTGGAAGTTGTGCAAAAAAACATGCAAAAGGAAACACAGGTTTTTTTTGAAAGATACGAGTATTCCGCTACCGCGCACCGCGGTCATTCGGTTATCTGGGTTGGTTGGACGGAACATGCCGGTTTCCTCGCGGAAAACGGGTTTCGCCTTGACGGCAATTTTGCGGCGGGCCCGGGATATCAGGAAGGATATATTAATGGAAGCGCCCTGCCGGTAAAATTCATGGATGAAAACGGCCGTATAATCAACCTTTATGAACAGGCCACGCTAAGCACTGATGATGGTTGGGCGCATGATAAATCACTGTTGCCGTCAAAAACATTGGGCCGGGCGATGGCCGATTCTCTTCAGCAGATTGATGATCTGGTGTTAAAATACCACGGTGTTTACCATCCGTATTTTCACCCCGGCCCGGCATACCAGCAATTAGCGGGGTGGCCGTTTTGCACCGATTTCTGGCTGGAAACCGTTGTCCGATATGCCCATCGCAAAAATATGCTTTTTGTCAATGGCCGGGAATGGGTGGCGTTTAATGACGGCCGCAGACAAGTTCGACTGGAGAAACTATCGTGGGATAATGAAAAGGGGTTGCTGTCGTGTAAAATTAAGAATCCGTCCAAAACCGAAGGAATAACAATTATTCTGCCGCTTGCCCGGGATGGCCGCGTAACTGCGCCGGAACTGGTAAAAGGAAATGTGGAAGCAAAGACGGCCGTTCTGGAGCAATGCCAGCAACTTGTGTTGCTACTGGATGGCAGTATTCAAAATGAAATTTTAGTCCATTATTCGTGATCGGCCGACATGTGCATCCCATTCGGGATACGAAAATTTTATCGGCAAGAACGCCATCCGCGGATAAATGCTTATATCCAAGAGCCTGTCATGATGACGATAAAAGACATTGCGCGTTTAAGCGGAACATCGCCGACGGCGGTGTCGTTTGTCCTGAATAATAAGGATCAGGGCAAGGTTGACCCGCGGAAAAAACAGCGAATTCTGGAATTGATCGGCGCGCATCATTACCGCCAGAACCGGGCCGCCCAATCCCTGAAATTACGGAAAACGTTCAATATTGCCATTTGCATTCAAGGTTCGCTCGGACAGTATCCCATCATCGGGAATTATAGTCATTATGAGTTGCTCAGCCAGATTGCCCAGCGTTGTCATCAGGCCGGATACAGTAACGACCTGATTCAGATTGATGTTGCGAAACTCCCGTACCCGGCGGTCGAGGAATTAAAACATCATGATGCGGATGGATTCATTTTTCTGAACTGGTCGGCCGTTGCATTGTGCCCCTTGTTAAACTCCATTGAACAACGGCATATCCCGGTCGTTTCCGTCGGGGCGCCGTTAGCCGACAGCCCGTATTGGGTAATCTATGACCGCGCGGTTTCATTCTTTAACGGGGCGACCTATCTGCTCGATCAAGGCCTGAAAAAAATATGTGTGCTGGATACTTTGCCCGACTCAAGCCATTCCGCTTCCAAATATGAAGTTTACCAAACCGCATTGCAGGCGCGCGGGCTGACGCCCTCTCCGCTGTTCCGGGTTTCGGCTTCAACCCTGAAATCCGTGCTGATGACACTGAACGAGTTGTTGCGCGTCGTTCCCGATGTCGAGGGTATTATCCTGACCGACAACGGTTTTGCGCCGTATGTCGTGACCATGCTTGAAAGTAAACCGATCCGCATCCTGGGCTTTGGTGACGCGGGCTATGCGTGCATGTGTGCCCCGCGCCTTTCGTATATGCGCTTTCCGATTGAGGCGGTTGCCGAGAGTGCGATTAACATGCTGTTGAACCGGTTGGATCCGGTCGAGCCGCCGCGTCCAAGTCAACAGCGTCACCAATGCGATTTAATTATTCAGGACACATGAAACGAAGATCGTTCAGCGTTGTGTGTATGGGAACTTAAAACATTTTCTTAACGAAAAAAAGGGGGGCCGTTATGGAGATTCGAGACGTTCCGTTTGCGGCGATGGGCGGGATCTATGAAGCCGATGATCGTGAGGCCGTTCGGCGCTTGCTTGAGGCGGTCGAGGGGCCAAGCGGCAATTTCTTTCCGATGCCGGAGGAAACCGAGTTCCAGACCATGCTGGCGCGCCACGAGGGCGCGGGCAAGGCGGTGGCCGTCAATTCCTGCGGCACGGCGCTGGATTGCTGTATGATGGCGCTGGGTGTCAAGGCCGGTGACGAGGTCATCACCACGCCCCTGACCTTCGTCTGCACGGCCGGCACGGTCGTGGCGCGCGGCGCGCGGGTGGTGTTTGCCGATATCGATCCGGTAACCTGGAGCCTCAACCCGGCCAGAGTCAGGGCGCGCATAACTAAAAAAACAAAAGCCGTCATTCCGGTGCATTTTTCCGGACGGGCCTGCGATATTGATGCCTTCGACGCCATTACCCGCGAAACCGGTATTCCGGTGATTTATGACGCCGCCCATGCGGTCGGCGCAAAATACAAGGGACGCCCCATCGGCGGCCGCGGCCAGGCGGCCTGCTACAGTTTCCAGAGCAACAAGAACATGACCTGCCTGGGCGAGGGTGGGGCGATTACGACAAATGACGAGGCGTTTGCCGAACGCGTGCGCCAACTGAAAACTTTCGGTTACGTCTATGGCGGTCCAACCCTGCGGGTTGCCAGCATCGGTTTCAATTACCGGATGACCAAACCCCAGTATGCCGTGGGTATAACCCAGTTGAACAAGATTGACCGTGTGATTAAGTTGCGCCAGGAACGCATGGTCAAGCTCAACGAACTTCTGGCCGATGTTTCCGGAATCATCCGGCCGGCGGGCCACGGACCGGAACACGGCAGTCACCTTTATGTCGTGCGGTTGGACACCGATAAGACCGGCTTCGGTGTCCCGGAATTCACGGCGCATTTGAAATCGAAATATAAAGTCGGCACGTCCAAGCATTATCCGCCGGTGTGGACCTGGGAGGCTTTCCAGCAGTTGGGCTATAACGGCGAGGGTTGTCCGCTGGCCGCGAAAATCTGCGCGCAGGTCGTGAGCCTGCCGGTATTTCCGCGAACGACGGAGGAGGATTTGGCTTACATTGCGTGGGCCGTCAAGGAAACGATAAGGGATTTGAAGCGATAATGAATGCGATTTTAAGGTGGGCGCCGACCTCCGGGCGGCGCTGATTTACATAACTTTACAATGCCTATACATTGAAATAGAAAAAGGAAACCATGAGTGCGCCAATCAAGGGATTTGTCCAACGCAGGCGGCATCCTTCGTCCGGCAATGCCTGCCTGCTGGTTATCGTTGACAGCCAGGCGTCGTTCTGGAATCACATGATCGTTGACGAAACGATCCTGCGTGCCCTGGAGCATTTCGGCATGCCCTATCGCTTGCTGGACCTGGCGCAGACCGCTCTGACGGCCAATGTCTTGAGGGAATGCGCCTGCTTGGTGCTGGCTCAAAGCCAGATCGGCGCCAGCCTGACACGCGCGGATGCGGGACTGATTGCCGCGGCCGTGCAGGACGGCATGGGACTCGTGAATTTCGACAACGATCTGCGCCTCTATCCGGGGGACTATCGCGCTATTTTCGGGTTCGAGCGCGTCAATCCGCATGCGGGCGTAACCGGCGTTGTGCGCATTCGGCCGGTGGATCATTATATTTCTGCGCTCCAGGAACCCGGCGCATTTCATAATCTGGACTGCATGGCCACGTTCACGATCGTGGAAGGCTGGCGACCGGATGTCGTCCCGCTGGCGGAAGGCGTGCTGGGCAAGGAGCAGTTGATTTACATACGGCATCTCACGCCGGGCAGTTCGTTGATTCCGGGAGTATATCCCATCCTGTTTGCCGGGCGGCGCGGGCGCGGTAAGGCGGTCCAGTTCACGATCAATCCGCGGGTCTGGCGCCGGGCGATTTACGGACATGGGCGCGATCTGGACGATCTGTTCTGGCGCGCGCTGGTCTGGGCAGTGCGCAAGCCGTTCGCGGCCAACCTGATTCCGCCCTTCGTTACCATGTCGGTGGACGACTGTTCCGGCGCGCACGATTTCGGCTACGTGGACATTGCCTGTCGGCGCGGATTCATTCCCATGCCGTCGTTATTCCTGAAAAACGTGCCGCCGCGGCTCTATCCGCAGATTCGCGGTCATCTCAAGCGCGGAACAGCGCAGTTCAACACGCATGCCGTTGATTATTACGACTTGATGATATTCCGGTTCGGCCAGGGTGAACGCTCCGATGCCGAGCTCAAGCGCCGCTTCGACTATGAGGCCGCCTGGTGGCGCAAAGTGGGCGCCTGGCCGGGTCCGGCACTGCGTTTCCATTGGGGCGAATATGGTGTGCGCGCTTTGCCATTCTTGAAGCGCTCGGGGCGCTTGTTTTTCAATCCGGCGCTTCAGACCGGACTCATGAAAGCCGACCATTGCATGCAGGACGGATTCTGGCCGTATAACCTGCAAACGCGTTATTACGATTACCTGCCGGACGACCATGATTTTTATGGGTTTGCCTCCGTTCCCGGCCGTTACCAGGAGGATTTTCTGGTAGGCAACACGATTTGCGACGGCAAGGCCAACGACGTGGAAAAAGCCGCCGCGACGGCCGCCGGCCAGGTTGTCGCCGGTTTGCGCGGCGGTTTTTACGGCGAATGCATCACCCACGAACAGCGCATCGCCGTGCTGGCGCTGGAGGAATGGGAGCGGGTGTTGGACAGCGTCGAACGGCGCCTGCAAAAAATCGAAAAAATATTTACCGGCCACGATCAAATCGGTAAGTATCTGCGCGAACGCGAGAGCATCCGGCTTGACCGCGCGGAAGTCAAGGCGCGGCGATTGAGCTGGAAAATAACCGGGCGCGCGAAAGCGCCCATCCTGCTTTCGGTGTTTGAAGATGAAGGCGACACGGTCAAACGCCGGTTCCAGACAATTCCGGCCAATGCTTGATTGCTAAAATAGGGAAAGGGATGCCAATGCAAAACGTCAGATGGGCTCTGATCGGCGCCGGGGATATTGCGCAGAAGCGGGTGGGGCCGGCACTTATGACGGAACCGCGCAGCCGGCTGAAAGTCATTATAGATGTCAGCCCGGAACGGGCCAAAAAGCTGGCCGATCAGTTAGGCGGCTGTGCCGTGGACGATCGGTTGGACACGGTGCTGGCCGATCCGGCTATTGATGCCGTGTATCTGGCAACACCGGTCTGTATGCATGTCGAACAGGTGTCCGCGGCGCTGAAGGCAGGCAAACATGTGCTTTGTGAAAAACCGCTGGCCTTGAACTGTAATGAGGCCCGTTGCCTGACCGCCCTGGACAACGGAGCGCGCCAGGCGGGGGTTGCCTATTTCCGGCGCTTTTATCCGAAATATCTACAGGCGCAGGATATGCTGAAGGCGGGCACATTCGGCCAGGTAGTGCTTTTGCGTCTGGCCTATCACACGTGGTGTGAAATCAAACCGGAAAATCCCAAGTTCTGGCGAATGCTCAAAGCCCAGTCGGGTGGGGGCGTGCTTTCCGACATGGGCTGCCACATGTTTGACGTCATGATCGGTCTTTTCGGACTGCCGGCAACTGTCTTTGCGCGCGTGCGTACGCAAACCTTTGCGTATGAGGTTGAAGATTCCGCCGTCATGGTCATGCGCTATGCCAAGGGCCCTGATGTCACCGCCAGTTTTAACTGGAATTCCAAGACCTGGACGCAGGAATTTGAAATTGTCGGCACGGAAGCCAAGGTCAAGTGGCATCCTTATGACAGCGCCAAGGTAACCCGCACGGTGGGTCGTAACGTCGAGGACCTGGAGTTGCCCAATCATGTCAATGTGCACTATCCGATGATCGCTGATTTCGTTTCGGCCGTGATCGAAGACCGCGCGCCGGCGGTAACCATTGCGGAAGCTGTAAAAACCAACTTGTTGCTGGATGCCATTTACCGGTCAAGCGAATCAGGTCGGGAAGTCAACCTCACGGAGGTCTGTTAATGAGTGCCGCCCAGCGTCATAAGGTGGCCGGGCCACAGCGCAAGCTGGAGGCGCCGGGCTCATGCGACGCCTCCAAAAATAGACATGCCGCCGATATGGATGCAACCCATGCGGCCGCCGCCCCGACGCGTATCCTGCCGGCGGCGCCGGGAAATGATTTTCCGGAATTCATTCGGAACTACTTTGACGAATGTCACCGGCGTATGCCGGCGATTGAGGCGATTGCCGGAAAGTGGTCGTTTGAAGATTTGATTCCCGGCATGAGCGATTTTGATACGCGTTTTCTGTGTGCCGACAGCATGACTGCGGCCGACTGGTGCCGGATGTCTATGATTGTCGGCCAGGTGCACCTAGATCTCTGCCGGAAATATCCGCAGTGGGTCCGCATTCTGGAACATCTGCCGGGCATCAATCTCACCTGGAATGAGCTGGCCGATGAAATCACCTACTACCCGGAATACCTGCAGTGGACATTTTACCATTCGACCAACGCGCCGCGTCAGCAGGCGACGCTAAGCTTTCTGGAACGGCGTGCATGGGATCGCAAAGACGAGTATTTTCATCTTAAAAAATTTCTGCTGTATTACGGACCTTATGACCGTTCCTTTGACCGGTCCATCAACCTTGGTCCATATGCGGTCAAGTATCCGCTCCATAGCCGGCTGATGCACTATTTTACACCGCCGCTTCAATCGGCCGTGTCAATCTGCCTGAAACGGCCCGTGCGCGGGAAAATGGAAGCCCTGCGTCTGGCGGCCGAGCTGTTTCCGGAGACGCCGGTCTTCCGGGAAGTGCTGGACTTGGCGGCAAGTCATTATGAATCGCCGGAATTATACGATGAGCCGGCGCTGACCGGTCTGGAACACCGTCTGTTGCAGGGCCTGGATGCGGCGGCCTCCGGCCTGAAACGCCATATTTCGATTCTGCCGCCGGCGGCAGTTGATTCCGGTCCGCAGGCCTGGCGTTTGGCGCTTGGAGCCGTGCGTATGGATCCGGCACTTTTGATTTTTGACAATGCCAAGTTTGCGCGGCTGATGCGTGGACGGCTTTATTTTTATGTCAACGCGCCCGCGTATTTCGACCATGTTTATCTGATCCAAAATGAACTTAATCGCATTGGCCATAATTTTTTCCACGTGCCTTTCAGCATTTTCCGGGAGCTTGCCCGGGGTGAAAAAACGGATGACCCGGCCGCGTTTGTGCCCAGCCTGGTTCCCGAGCTGTTGACGGCCGAAGAAGCCGCCTGCACTTTGGAATTCGCGCGCCTCGCCGGCCAGCCGTATGCCGGCCGGGAAGATGCCGTTGCGCGCGCGATCATCCGGGTTTTTGACGGTTTCTATTGCGCGCTATATAAAGTCAGTCAGGCCACAATCAATCTTGCAAGGAGATCCGCATCATGAAAGTCATTGCGCATAAACTGCGGTCACAACGGTTCGTAAACTGGAAAACCGAAGTGGAAAACCACTGGGATTACGCTGATTTTCTGAAAAATAAGTCGTGGCGCACCGGTTGGATCAGTTTTGACTGCTGTTGTTATCTCCCGGAAACCGATCGGGTTTACTGCGGGATAACCTCGTTTGACGCGGATATCTTCTGGGCATTTGACCGCGCTTCAAAAAAATTTGTTGATTGCGGCTTCGGACGTATTCGCAACCCTTATGATGCCAAATTCCACCGTAGTCTGGTGCAGTGGAAAAACGACGGATGCCTTTATGCGGCAATTGCCCTTTTGCACGATATTGACCGCTACTGGGACGCGCCGGGCGGCGCGATTGTAAAATATAACCCCCTGACCGGCGATATCGCCAAACTTTCCGTTCCCATCCCGCATCATTATATTCAGTCCATTTGTTTGGCCCAGGCGGAAGGTGTCATCTACGGAATTACCTTCACCCCGGAAAAACTTTTCAGCTTTGATATACGGACGGGGCTAAGCCGCGACGTTGGGCCGATCGGCAGCGGGTCCGAGATGGGGCAGGGGGAGAACGTTGCCATTGACGCAGAAGGATGCGTCTGGACCGGCTGGGGATTGACCCGGGCCTGGCAATCAAGCGCCGGACCTGACCGCCACCGGCTGTGTAAATACGACCCCGCCAAACAAAAAATGGTTTATTTCAATTCAGGATTGCCTAATCCGGACGGGAGTTACGGTTTCAGCAAGGTGGAGGGCATTTTTAATCTTGCCGGCAAACTGTTTGCCAGCGGTGGAAATGGTTCGCTTTATCGGGTTGATACCGCCACTGGCAAGGGTAAATATCTTTTCACGCCGGTTGCCGATCGAAAAAGCCGGCTTGCATCATTGCGCATGGCGCCGGATGGCTATGCCTATGGTGTTATTGGCCGGGATGGCCATTGCGAGTTGCTGCAGTTTGACCCCCGTAAAGAAAAATATAAGTTATCCGGCCGGATAACTGATGGGAAAGAAAACTGCTGGCAGGTGCACGACGTGGCGATAACCGCCCAGGGCATTATTTTTGCCTGTGAAAACGATAATCCTGGACGAAGTGGTTATTTATGGGAAATTCGCGCCTGATGCCGATTCGACTGATCATACCATGAATATTATTGATGCCCATGTTTATTTGGGCACGGGCGCACACTTGCGCCAGACATCCGCGGAACTCCTGGCCCGGATGGATGAAGCCGCCGTGATCGCGGCCATTGCCGCTCCGGTTGACCGTTATCTGGCGGTGGATAATGCGGCCGGCAATCGCCTGATGCTGAAAGCGGTTGCGCGCTGTTCCGGGCGACTGTTCGGCATGGCCTGCGCCAATCCATGGTTTGGCCGCAAAGCCCTGCGGGAGGCGCGTCAGGCTTTGCAAGCCGGGTTAAGCGCGCTGGTGATTCATTCGGTTTATCAAGGGTTCCGGCTGAGCGATCATCTGGTTGATCCACTGCTTGGCCTGGCGGCCGAGTTTCAAGTGCCGGTTTATGCCCACACCGGCACCGCCGGGATAGCGGAACCGTTTCACGTGGCGGAGCTGGCGCGGCGTTTTCCGGACGTGGCGTTCATCATGCTCCATGCCGGCGCAAGCGATTATTACGCCGATGCCGTAAGCGCCATGGAATATGGAGCAAATCTATGGCTGGAAACATCTCGTAATGGACCCGCCAATTTTTGCCTGTTCAAAAACGCCGGATTGACTGAACGCCTGCTGTTTGGCAGTAGTGCGCCGGAATATATTCCGGCCGTTGAAATTCAAACCCTGTGTGATGTTTTCACAACAGCTGACGAACGGGAAGCGATTCTAAGCCGGAATGTCCGCCGGGTTTTTAGGGGGAAACTCAACTTGTGATTATTGATGCCCATACGCATATCCGGGTTGATATTCCCAATTATGCCGCAGACAGGAAAAACGTGTACGGGATCGTTTCTTCCGGACCTGATGAATACCTGGCGCAGTACCGCCGCAATGGTGTGGATGCCTGCTTTACATTCGGCCAGGAATCGTTTCGCAACGCCAGCGTGGCCATGGCGGAAAACGAGGCCCTGTCCGCAGTCCAGCGGCAATATCCCGCGCGCATCTACGCCTGGGCCACGGTTTGCCCCGGTCTGCCGGAAGCACAGCTTAGGCGGGATATCCGCCAAGCAATTATGCAATTCAAATTACGCGGACTTAAATTCGTGCCGATCTGCCAGGGTATTGCCCTGTCCTCGCGGGGAATGGCGATCGTGGCGGAGGAGGCCATCGCTCTGAATGTGCCTGTGACTACGCATGATGGGTCACCGGAATATTCCAGCGCCATCCAGGTGGTATATTATGCGCGTAAATATCCTGAACTGCGGGTATTGAGCGCGCACAGCGGCCTGCGGGAGCTGTGGCCGGACTTTCTTGATGCCGTGATGGAACTGCCGAATCTTTATCTGTGCCTGAGCGGACCTACCCAGTGGGGCTTGCAGAAGCTTTACGACACGCTGGGTCCCGAAAAATTGCTGTTCGGCAGTGATGGCGGACTGGGACATCCGGCCGTGATCACGGCTTACCTGCGGCGCATTGAGCATCTCAAAGCCCCGGCGGAGCACAAAACAATGATCCTGGGCACGAACGCCTTGCGATTTATCCGGGGTGAATACAATCCCAAGTTGACGGCCAAAAGTTTGTCATAAGCATCCGGTGGGATGTTAATGAAGGCTTTTATCTGAATATATGAAAGGAGGACATTGCATTTGCATACAATGCTTTCATGAATTATTATCATCATTTTTGTATTGGAGGTAAGCGTAATGAAATCACAGGATGAGGTAAATTATCAATGGGTCCCGGTCAACGGCAAGGCTGAATTCGCGCCGCGGGATGGCGCCGGCGTGCTCGCGTATAAGGGGAAAATGTGGCTGATCGGAGGCTGGAATCCGCAGGACAAGGTTAACTTCCCGAAAATCTGCAATAATGAGGTTTGGAACAGTGTTGATGGTAAAAATTGGATGCTGGTTAAGCCGGGCACATTTGGTACGGATGCTTTCAATCCAAAGTCCGACTGGGAAGGGCGCCATTGTGCCGGTTACGGCGTGTTAAACGACAAGATGTGGATCATCTGCGGCGATTGTAACCAGAAGCATTATCAGCCTGACATCTGGAACAGCGCCGATGGCGCAAACTGGACGCATGTCAATGCGGGTCGAACACCGCCCTGGATGCCGCGGGCGCTCCAGCATTCGGTGATCTTCAAAGACGCCATCTGGGTCATGGGCGGTCAGACCATGATCGGCTTTGTTGAGAATGGCCCGCCGGATGTTTTCTATAATGATGTCTGGCGTAGCGCCGATGGGATTAATTGGGAAAAAATCGAGATCCAGGGGGATATCTGGGAAGCGCGCGGCATGATCGGCGGGACGGCGGTGCTCAACGGACGGATGTGGATCATGGGCGGCGGCACTTATGACACGCCTTCGACGCCTAAGCGTAAATATTTCAATGATGTCTGGAGCACGGCCGACGGGGTGCGCTGGATCTGCCATACAAAAAACGCGCCGTGGCCGCCGCGCAGTTATCATGAAGTGGCGGCCTTCGACGGCAAACTCTGGGTAATGGAAGGCGCCTACCCCAAAGACGGTGAACGCGCCCGGAATCAGAATGACGTATGGTATTCATTCGACGGCGTGAACTGGAGCGAACTGCCCGGCACGCCGTGGAAACCGCGCCACGCCGCCAGTGTTTTAGTCCATGACAGTGCGTTGTGGATGGTGGCCGGAAACAATATGGAGAGCGATGTCTGGAAACTGCGGCGCAAATGAAAATTAAATCAGTCCTTGCCGTCTGAGATCAGGTAAAAATGCGCGGCTTTGATCGGAAGGAACCCGGTGAGTGTTCAACAAATATTTTTCAACCTGCAGGTCGATTGTGAGTCCACCCAGCATGCTTTTGAAAATCCGGCCTTGGGGGAACGCGCCTTGCGCGGCTTACAACGCATTCTGGCGCAGACGGGCATGAAAGCGACGTTTGTGGTCATTCCCGGTGACATTGCTGTTCACGCGGCAATTTACCGCGAATTAGCCGCCGAAGGCCACGAAATTGGAGTGCATCTGCATCCGGCGGATATGGGCTATGACGAGTTTCTCGGCGTTTATGGGTTTGATGATCATTTGATCATGTTGCGCAAGGCGGCGGACATTTTTGCCCAGAATTTCGGGCGCCGCCCGGAGTGCTTTACCCCAGGTTATTGTTCGGCAAACGACTTCACTTTCCCGGCGCTGGAAAAGGTCGGATTCCGGCATGGCATGGTCTCCATGCCGACCCGCAATCTGCCGCAATGCGCCTCTGTTTGGGGTTCATCGCCGTTGACACTGCATTATCCGCATCGCTATAATCATTGTCTCACCGGCGATGTTGATTTTGTGGATGTACCAATGACCGTGGATGTGGAATCGCGCATGTGGGGTGGGGCGCATCCGCAGGACCTGCGAATTGAGCTGGTAGATGCCAAAAATCACTGGTATACCATTCACAAAAACGTTGTGCGCCAGAAACAGGCTTTGGATGCCATTCCGGTCAAACACCTGAAGGCTTTGACCCATAATGTATTTGATTACAGTGATGAGCACAATTTCCGGCGCGAAACACTTTTGGGCGTCATTGCCGCCGTGCGCCGGATTTGCGATGCACAGCAGTGCCGGCTGGTACCGGCCACGACATCTGATCTGGCCGAAGCCTTTCGGCAAAAGGTTCCACTGCCGCGCGGCGGCGTCAAAATGAACCTGGATACGCGCGGACGGTGACGGATCATTGTATCATGCATAACTCATTTGCAGAACGATTAGCCGACGTGCGGCGGCGGATTACCGAAGCCTGCCGGCGGGCCGGGCGTAATCCGGAGGCAGTACGTATTGCGGCCGTATCCAAGATGCACGGGCCGGAGTGCGTTTGCGAAGCGGCCGATGCCGGACTGATGGTTTTCGGCGAAAGCCGCGTGCAGGAAGCCCGGCAGAAAATCCCCTTGTGTCCGAGCGCCCTGACCTGGCATCTGATCGGTCATTTGCAAACGAATAAAGTCAAGGATGCGGTCAACCTGTTCCATTTGATCCAGGCGGTGGATTCCTTGAAACTGCTCCTGGCCATTGAGGCCGCCGCCGAGGCGGCGGGGCGGGTCATGCCGGTTTTCCTGGAAGTCAATGTTTCCGGCGAAAGCAGTAAATTTGGACTTGCGCCTGAGGCCGTTCCAGGCATATTACAGGCGGCCAATGGTCTGCGGCGGGTGGAAATCCAGGGATTATTGACCATCCCGCCGCTGGCGGAAAATCCGGAACACGCGCGTCCATTTTTCCGCGCCCTGCGCGAGCATCGCGACCGCTGGCGGCGTGAAACCGGTTTTGAACTGCGCGAGTTGTCCATGGGCATGAGCCATGATTTTGAGGTTGCCGTGGAGGAAGGCGCCACGTGGGTTCGGTTGGGTACAATTTTATTTGGTAAAAGGAATACGTAACTTACTTGTGAGGAGTCAGTCGCCGGTATTCGCGTGCCGACGGTAAAAATGTCATTCCCGCGAAAGCGGGAATGACAACCTCGTGATCATTTGCTTGCTACTCTGCATTCTGAATGTTTGAATAGACAGGAATACATTATGGATGCTGCGCTTTCACCGGAATTTAGCCTGGTTTTTATCGGGGCCGGCAATATGGCTGACGCCCTGGTGCGCGGAATTATCCGGGCAAAGCTGTTGCCGCCAGGACGCCTGCGGGTGACGGACACGGAACGGCGTCGCCTGGATCATTTCCAGGCGGCTTTTGGCATCCAGGGGTTTGAACGTAATGTAGACGGTATCCGGGGGGCGCAGGTCGTGGTCCTGGCGGTTAAGCCGCAGGTCATGGTGGATGTCCTCAAGGATATCGGTGCCGGACTCAATTCCGCAACACTGGTCGTCAGCATTGCGGCCGGCATTACCACGGGCTGGCTCGAACAGCGTTTGCCCAGGGGAACGCGGGTTGTGCGCGTAATGCCCAATATGCCGGCCCTTGCGGGGGCGGGCGTTTCGGTGTATTGTCCGGGTGCGCATGCATCCGGCGCGGATGCGCAAATGGTGGAATCCCTGTTCCAATCGGTCGGCATAGTTGTGCGGCTGGATGAAAAACACTTGGATGCGGTAACCGCCTTGAGCGGAAGCGGCCCGGCTTATGTGTTTTTTCTGGCCGAATGCATGATGCAGGCGGGCTGTGCAATGGGACTTGACCGCGCCACGGCCAAAACGCTGACGCTGGGCACGATCCGCGGCGCGGCGCGTTTGCTGGAGGATGCCGCGGCAGAGCCCGGGGAATTACGGCAACGGGTCACGTCCAAGGGCGGCACCACGGCCGCGGCCCTGGAAACGCTCGAAAAGGGCCGCGTGCGTGAAATATTTGTAGAGGCCATCCGGGCGGCGCAGAAACGAGCGTGGGAATTGTCGCAGGGAAATGGTTAATGGCGAATGGCGCGACTGTCTAATGTGGGAGGCGTGCTACGCACGGCGATGGCTTTGGTCGCGGCGCATAGCGCCCCTCCCACCCAGGAATGAAATCCCATAACATGAAAATGCAGATATCCATTCGTTTTGTCGGTTTAGGATTTGTGCTTTGGGCGCTGGGCGCATTGCCGGCGAGGGCGGAGCCGGACCAGGGCTTGACGGCGACAAATCAACTTGTCGTGACCGCGACGAATCAACCGGTACAGGCTGTGACCAATATTTCGGCCCCGGCCGTGACCAATCTTCCGGTCAAGGTTCCGGCCAATCGCCCGTCCCTGTGGTTTCCGGTCGGCGAGCAGATATTTTACAAAGTCCAGTGGGGCGTCTGGATCGTGGCCGAAACCAAGGTTGCCAGCGAGTATATCGAGGAAGACGGGCGCGAACTGCTGGCCATTCGCGTGACGACCCGCACCCGCAGTATCCTGGATGCATTTTATCCCGTGGATGATTTCATTGAAAGCGTAGTTGACCCGGCCACTTTTCTGCCGGTGCGGTTCACCAAGCGGCTCAGCGAGGGACGCTACCGTCTGCATGAAATCACGACCTTCGATCACAAGGCCCGCACGGCACACTGGCGGCACCTGCTGAAAAACGACAGCAAGGATTTTGCCATTGATGCGGATACGCGCGACCTGATCAGCTATATGTTTTACATGCGCTCGCAGAAGTTTGAGCCGGGCAAGCATTATGAATTTCGCGTCATGGCGGATGAAAAACTTTACGATCTGCTGGTGGAGGCCCGCAATATTGAAATCTTGGATATCGGCAATTATGCTAAAATCCGCACCTTGAAACTCGACCCCGAGGCCAAATTCCACGGCTTGTTCGTGCGGGTCGGCAAATTAGAAGTCTGGATTTCGGATGACGAGCGCTGTCTGTGTGTGCGCGCCACCGCCAAGGCGCCGGTGATTGGAACCATCCGGCTGTTAATTGACCGGGTCGAGGGCCCCGGCGATGATTACTGGACCCATCCGGGTAACACCAATTACCCGCAAAAAGCGCGCGCACCCGTGGAGGGCCTGAAAAAGTGAAAAATGAAGCATCCCGCGGCAAGCCGCGGGGCAACCTACTCCGCCGTGGCAAAGCTTCTGTCTGCGAAGGCCGGAAGCCACAGGGTTTCCTGGCGAAGCAGGGTGACATTCAATGGGCGTGTTCGCTGGTGGCGCGTTTTGCGCGGCAGAAAATAATGGTTGTCGGCGACATGATGCTGGATCGCTATATTTACGGCACGGCAACCCGCATTTCACCCGAGGCGCCGGTGCCGGTCGTGCAGGTGGATCACGTAAAAAACATGCCCGGCGGCGCCGCCAATGTGGCGCGTAATGTTTGCGCATTGGGTGGATGTGTATATATGCGCGGCGTAGTGGGGCGCGATGCGGCCGGCAATGATTTGTTACAGATCCTGAAAGCGGATCACGTTGGCACGCGCGGGATACTGCGTTGTGCCGGTCTGCGCACAATCGTTAAAACACGCATTCTGGCCGAGCGTCAACAGGTTGTGCGGGTGGATTGGGAGGATCGGCTCCTCCTGCCGGCCAGGGTGCGGGGCACTTTCTGCGCCGGGTTATCAACGGCCATGCGCGGCATGTCGGGCGTGATCATCGCGGATTATGCCAAGGGCGCCGTCGGGCAGGATGTCGTGAATGCCGTCATGCGCTCGGCGCGGTCCAACGCCATTCCCGTGGCGCTGGATCCCAAGGAAAATGATGATCTGCAACTGCCGGGACTGACCGTGGCAACCCCGAATCGCAAGGAAGCCTTCGCGCTGGCCCGCCTGCCGGAACAGCCGCCGTGCGCCGATCCCTTAAAGGATCAGCCCTTGTTGCGGGTGGCCGCCGTTTTGTTGAATAAATGGAAGCCGGCGTTCCTGCTGATTACGCTGGGCGGGCAGGGGATGTTGCTGGTGTCACGCAATCGTCCGCCACGCCACGTGGCCGCCGTGGCGCGCGAAGTGTTTGACGTGAGCGGCGCCGGTGATACTGTAATTGCCGCCTTGCTGTTGGCGCTTTCCGCCGGTGCCGATTACGAAACGGCCGCCGAAATGGCCAATTGTGCGGCCGGAGTTGTGGTCGGCAAATTAGGCACAGCTACCTGTACCGGGCGGGAACTGCTGGATTACTTAAACATCCTGCCGATGCGGCATGGTTTGCAAAATTGTCAAGGAACTGAAAGAGAATGAAAAACAAAGTGCTTGGCGATACCAGAATGAATGTGTTGGACCTTCCCGATGTCTGCGGCGATGGCGTGCATGATGATACAGTGGGATTACAGGCGGCGCTGGACAGCAACGCCGGGGTTATTCGCCTGCCAACGCCGCCATTGCATTACCTCATCAGCCGGACTCTTGTCATGCATTCTGGACAGGCGTTGCTGGCCGACCGTAATGCCGTCATCCGTTTGGCTGATCATGCCCATGCCCACATGCTGACCAACGCCGATCACGGCACACTCAACCGGGGGATCACCGTGCGTGGCGGCATCTGGGACGGGAACAATACGCACCAGACCTGTGAGTATCACGAGACGCGCAACTGCCTCGTGCCGTACAACCCGGCGCGCTATCTCGGCGTATTGCTACAATTCAACAACGTCGAGGACCTGCACATCTCGGGCCTGACCCTGAAGAACCCCGAGACCTTCGGCATCCAAATGGGTAACATCCGGCGCTTTACGGTCGAGGATATCACCTTCGACTACAACAAGTTGCGCGACTGCATGGACGGTGTGCATTTGCATGGCAACTGCCACCAGGGACGTATCGCTAACCTCAAGGGCGACACGAACGACGACATGGTGGCACTCAATGCTGATGATGGTTTAATGTATGAGATGAGCCGTGGTCCGATCACCGATATTCAAGTTGATGGTCTTTGGTGTGACCGGGGATACACCGCCGTGCGCATGCTTTCGGATGGTTCGCCGATCCGGCGGGTGCGAATCTCCAACGTGTTCGGCGCCTTCAGTCGCTACGTTACCGACATGGGCCCATACAACGTCCATCCGGGCGAGCCGAGCGAGATCAGCGACATCGTCTTCGACGGCATTTTCTGCGCCAAGAACCTGTCCCTGGACCCCGCTCTGTTGGAATACATCCGTCGCCTGCCACTATTCCGGATCAATCCGAAGACCTTGATCCGGAACTTGCACATCAACAACTTTATCCGGACCGAGACCGCCGAAAATGTCGCGCCCTGCGTGTTTGTCGGCGAGGGAGCGCGAGTCGAGCACTTGGGCATTTCCCAGGCCAGTGTCGTCAACCTGGCCGCCTCGCCCCTGGATTTCCTGCATAACCAGGGCAGCATTGAGAGTCTGAGTCTGGATAACGTGCATTGCCGTGCCGCGGGCGGTGCGCCGCGTGGCATGCTGGTGCGTAATGACGGAAGCATTGCGTTCCAGCAGTTCAGCAATATAACGGTGCATAACCTTGCCGGCTCTGTTGGTGACGGTTCACTGCGAGCGGACCCGACGGTGGCGAAAGTGGCGGGAAAAGAACAGGCGATGCACTGAGCAGGCGCGCAGTCTTATCGAGCGCTAATTGCGGGTTAATGGAGGAGATTTATGAATCGTTTTATCTGTAATGTCTGCGGTTACGTCTACGATCCCAAACTGGGTGATCCGGAACACGGCGTCCAGCCCGGAACGCCCTTTGACAAAGTGCCCGATGACTGGGTTTGCCCGGAATGCGGCGTCGGCAAGGAACAGTTTTCGCCGGAATAAGTAATGGCATAAATCAACAATTACACTGCGGGCGATAGCCCGCCACACAGGAGGATTCCATGGAATTCAAGGGCAGTCAGACGGAACGGAATGTTTTGACGGCGTTTGCGGGCGAATCCCAGGCACGCAATCGTTACTCGTATTTTGCCGGCCAGGCGCGCCGGGATGGGTTTATCCAGATTGCCGATGTGTTCGAGGAAACCGCCAACCAGGAACGCGAACACGCCCATCGGTTTTTTAAACTTCTCCAGGGCGGGGTGGTGAAAATTGAAGGTTCATTCCCGGCGGGCGTGGTGGGCACGACTTTGCAGAACTTGAAGGCCGCCGCAGGCGGCGAACATGAGGAGTGGTCGGAAATGTATCCGGGCTTTGCCAAGATCGCCCGCGCGGAAGGTCTTGGGCCGATTGCGAAAGTGTTCGAGGCCGTGGCGGTGGCGGAACGCCAGCACGAAAAGCGCTACCTGGGCTTTGCGGCCAATGTTGAAGCGGGTACGGTCTTTAAGAAAGACAAGGAAATCATGTGGCGTTGCCGCAATTGCGGTTATCTGCACAAGGGCAAAGAAGCGCCCGAGACCTGCCCGGCCTGCGCCCATCCCCAGGCCCATTTCGAACTGCTGGCGGAGAACTGGTAAGCGAACAGGTTAACAAAGGCCCAGCAAAAACAGTAACCATTAAATTTCAAAGTTTGCCACAAAGAGGCACAAGAGGCACAAAAAAGATTTTTATCTGTTTATTTGCTTTTTATGCTTTTTTGTGGCTAATCATTATTACAGTAGTCAGCCCAAGCATCCCATGGGATGCTAATGTATAATAATAATGACACTGGCGTCCCACAGGGACGCCATGGGCTGTGGACTGTAGGCTGTGGGTCGGAACAGAATAAACACAGATGGAAAAAACCGGAACTGCGGTTTTGATAATGGTCCTTCATAGCCCTCGGTTTTATTGGGGTTTTCCCACAGTCAATAGCCCACAGCCCTCAGCCAAAGCATCCTATGGGATGCTACTGAAAGCAAAATATACAGAACCTGAAATGTTTCTGCATTCTGCATTGGATTTATCCGCCCAGGATGCGGCGGCCTTCGTCAAGGAAGATACCCTGCAGATTCATCTTAAGTTGTTCGGGACTGGGCGAGCAGGCCAAAGCATTTTTTTCGGTGACGATCCCGCTCGTGACCATCTTAAGTAAAGCCTGGTTGAAGGTTTGCATGCCGTCTTCCGTGCCGGTCTCGATGGCCGCCTGCAGAACATCCAGCTTGTTTTCCGCAATCAGCTTGTGCACGGTGGGCGTGTTGACCATGATCTCCACGGCCGCCATTACTCCGTCTTGCCGGACCGGCACCAGCCGCTGGCACAGCACGGCCGCCAGATTGCCGGCGAGCGTCATGCGGACCTGATCGCGCTCGCTGTTGGGAAAGAAATCAAGGATCCGGTGCACCGACTGGGCCGCCGTATTGACATGCAGGGTCGTGAGTACCAGGTGGCCGGTCTCTGCCGCACTGAGCGCTACAGCGAGACTATGCGAATCACGCATTTCGCCGATCATGATCACGTCGGGATCCTGCCGCAGAACATATTTGAGCGCCGAATGGAACGACGGCGTATCCAGTCCCACTTCGCGCTGGGTTATGACCGACTGCATATCCGTGAAAATATATTCCAGCGGGTCTTCCACGGTAATGATCCGACAGCGCTGATGGCGGTTAACACAGTCAAGCAAGGCCGCCAGCGTGGTGGACTTGCCCGAGCTCGTGGCGCCGGCCAGCATAATGATGCCGCTGTCCTTCAAGGCCAGGCTCTCCAGGATGGGCGGCAGGTGCAGTTCCTCGATGGTGGGGATACGGGTTTTTACGTAGCGGAAAGCCAGGGTCGGAATATGGCGCGACATGAATACATTTACCCGGAAGCGGCCCACTTCCTCCTCATAATGCGAAAAATCCATTTCCAGGTCGGGTTCCGGCTTGTTTTTAAGATGCGCCGGCAGGATATCCTGGACAATGCGCTTAAGGTCGTCGGCGCTGAGCTTAGGCAAGCCGCTTTCCAAAAGGACGCCGCGCACCCGGAAGAACGGTTGGGCATCGGCCTTCAGATGCACATCGGAAGCATCCGTGGCTACAGCTTTGGCTAAAATGTCATGGGCTATGGACATGATCTTAAATTGCGGATTGCGGATTTTTGATTTCGGATTGATCCCAAGTTAGGCCGCCAAAAGCGGCAACTATAATACTGAATTCCCGACTCATGCTACGTAGCGAAGACGCTTTACTTCGCATCAAATCGGCAATCAGCAATCCCAAATCAGCAATGCTTATTAGCCCGGTTCCTGCCGGACGGTGATGTATTGGGATGGTCCCATGCCGAACAGCCGATAGGTTCCGCCGAACTGTTCCAGAAAATGCACGGAATAACTGCGCCAGAACACGAATAAGGGCAGGAGGATAACTGTTCCCAGATAGGGAATCAATACCGTGCAGCACAGCAGACAGCAGGTCAGCATCACCACGCTGGAAATTACCAGTGTCAAAACGAAGCGAAATAAAAGATACAATCCAAACATGCCGACATGGGCCTTGAAAAGGTCAAAAAACACTTTCCATGCGGTCATCACGTGGCAGGCGCGCAAGATCATGAGCGGAACGACAAAATCATTCAAAAACACCTGCAGGCATCCAAGGACAAAAATATAGCTCATCAAAAACAGTGCGCCCAGCAGGATTGCGCTCAGGGCATTGATCCCGAAATTGTGCCGCCCAATGTCCGGCCAGGCCACGAACAGGAGCAGAAGGCTGATAGTTGCCAGGACAGCCAGCGCGGCGATGCCGAAACAGATGGAAAACAAAAACAGTGAATTGCCCTGACTACGGAAACGGCGCCAGGGGGCTTGGATTTCCGCGCGGTTATTGAGCACGTTGTCCAGGAACATGAATTTACCACGGCAACTGGTCCAGGCTATAACCAGCGTGACCGCCAGGATCACGATTGCCATTCCGATCCCCGCCGAAATTATAAGGGCCAGGTGAGCCTGCATCCAGGTCAGTGCCTTTTGACCGGCAGGCGAATTAAACGTATTGCTCGGCGCCAGGTTAAAGTTGGGCGCATAGCCTTCGGTCAGCGACGCCAGCCACGCCGTAAAGCCAAGCCCCAGCCATTTGATCAAATTAAACGGGGAAAACAATACCTGCCGGACCGTGCCCAGCGCTTTGCCGACAGGTTCAACAACGGAAATATGTGCCATGGTAGCCCCCATGTATGAAATTGATGATTTATGATTGCTGATTTATGATTGAAGAAAACAGGAAACTAACTTGGCTTATGCATCAAAAAAACTTTGGGCGAGAAATTAACTTGATACCGTAAAATTAACCGTCGTCCATCGGCTATCAGAAATCAGAAATCAGAAATCAGAAATCAGAAATCAGAAATCAGAAATCAGAAATCAGAAATCAGAAATTCTTCAAGTTTCCATAATAAGCTTGGCCGCGGCGTTTGCAAGATTGTTTTTTGCCTCGCGCAGGGCCGTCGCCAGGGGCGTGCCCGGCGGCGTTACGGCGATACAGCGCGCAATGCCGATTGTCTGCAAATCAAGACCCGCGGCTACTGAACCGCCCAGGGCTATGACCGGTTTGCCGAGCGTCTGTGCCATCCGCGCCACAAACGCGGGTACCTTGCCGAACGCCGTTTGTTCATCGAGCCGGCCTTCGCCGGTAATTATCAGGTCAGCCTGTATGATGGCTTCTGCCAGCCGGTTTTGCCGCGCCACCCAGGCGGCGCCGCTCTCCAGCGTTGCATCGAGGAATACGACACAACCGGCGCCCATCCCGCCCGCCGCGCCGCCGCCGGGCTGCGCGGCAATGTCCTTGCCCAGATCGCGCTGGACGATTGTTGCCCAGTGCGCCAGATTCGATTCCAGTCGTTCCACATCGGCGGGCGTGGCGCCTTTCTGCGGCGCAAATACGCGGGCCGCACCGCTTGCTCCCAATAACGGATTCTGAACATCAATCAGACAGGTAAAACGCGTCTCTTTCAGGCGTTGATCCGCGGCATCCGTTTCAATGCGTGCCAGGTTGAAAAGTGCTCCGCCACCTTCGGGTAGAGGCTGGCTGCCGGCCGTCAGCAGGCGGAATCCCAGGGCGGCGGCCATGCCGCACCCGCCATCCACCGTGGCACTGCCGCCTAAGCCCATGACAATATGCCGACAGCCTCGATCGAGTGCGGCGCGGATGAGGAACCCCGTTCCGGCAGTGGACGTTACCAGCGGCCGATATTCTTCCGGTCCCCGTAAGCGGGCTAATCCGGAAGCCAGAGCCATTTCAATGACCGCAAATTCAGGGGTCAAGAGCCAGTCAGCCTCAAGCCTACGGCCGAGCGCGTCACGGGTTGCGGTCGCTATCCGTTCGACTGTGGGCAAACCGGCAAGCACCTCGATAAGTCCGTCACCGCCATCAGACATGGGTATAATGGTCGTGATTGTATCCGGGCGCCCGGCGCGCAAACCGCGTGCGATGGCTTTACCGACTGCCTGCGCACTCAGGCAGTTCTTAAAACTATTGGGAGCAATGAGGATGTGCATGGGTTGCCTGATGATCATAGCCGCAAAATGCGCAAAATTCACAAATTATTTTTTAAGCGGGGGTCTTTTTTTGTGTTTTTTTACGGCAAAAATCTTTTTTCTTATGCCCGTGTCTATCGCATGCGCGCCAGCATGAACAACCCGGCTGAGGCGAAAACCAGGTTGGGCAGCCAGGCGCTGACCAACGGCGTCAGCATCTGGTTCTTGCCCAGCCACTGGCCGAATGTCATCAGGAAATAAAACGCGAAAAATGTCAGGAGCGCAATGATGATGCCGATGAACGCGCCTTTGCGCGCCGCGCGTATGCCGCAGGGGATGCCGAAAAGCGTTACGACCAGGCAGGTCCATGGCATGGCCAGGCGGACATGCATATCCACGGTAATGCGGGCATTTGTTTTTTCAGAAAGATTTTTACGGTCACGCATGAATTTCCAGAGGTCCCGGGCTGAAAGAAACATCGGGTCCTTGACTTCCTGCAGAAAATCCTCGGGTGTTTCCGTCCAGTCCGTCATTTGCCGATGTGGTTCGGCAATCACCGGTCCGACGGGGTTATTGTAGAAATCATGTTTCTGGATCGTGACTTTGAACAGCCACCAGCGGCCGTCATAAAATTTACCTTCTTCGGCGTGGATCGTGTCGAGATCAGACCCGTCCGGGCGCTGTTGGACGACTTTTATGCCTTGCATATCGTGGGTGGTTAAGTCGAATTTGCTGATGGCCCAGATGCGGTGTTGCGTCTCGTTGTTGATGGTCAGGTTCAGCGCGTAGCGGGTGGAGAGGTCGTCGCCCTTTTTCTGGCGCTGGATGAATTGATTGGCCCAGTAGCCGGACCAGGGCACCACAGTTTCCTGGAGCCCCATGATCAGCAGGCTGGCAAAAAAACCAACCAGCATAATGGGGATGGTCAGCCGCATCAGACTAACCCCGCTGGCGCGCATGGCGGTCAGCTCATTATTCTTGGATAATTGCCAGAGACTGTAAAGCAGGCCCAGCAACAGGGAAATGGGAACAATAAAAACCAGCATGGCCGGCAAAATATAGATGTAATATCGCGCAATCTGCGGGAACGGCGTCCGGGCGTCAATGAAATCAGAGAGATGGTCGAACAGGTCGAAGACGACGAACAACATGCAGAACGTGAGCAGGCAATAGGCCGTCGGCACGATAAAAGAGCGCAGGATATATTTATCAATCAGTTTCATTGGTCAAGGCTGAAGCTGTTTAGGCTGCAGGCTATTAGGGAAGACGACAGGAATTGGCTACCGCGCATCGCCAGGCATGCGGCGAACATGCAACACAAAAACGGCCTCTTCCTAACAGCCTTCAGCCTACAGTCTAAATACCTGATCCGTTACGGCAAAGATAGATTAAGGCGAACCCATCGGTTGTCAAGCGGGTTCGGGGCAGGCAATGGGCAGGCAGGAATGTGCCTGAGATTGACACCCCGGTCCTTTTTTGACACATTCCCATCACAAAAATGCTTTATCCAGCCGGTTTAAATGGTCGGATATCATGTCGTCTGAAAAGCAATTGCCTGTCAATCATGGTGGAGGAGTGCTGTCATGAAGCAACGCAAGTCAGTTGCCAAATTGTCTGCGGGGATCGCACGGCGTTGTATCACGCCGACACGTCCGGTGTTCCAGAGCGGGTACGGGCGCAGTGCGAAGTCCCAGGGCATTTACCAGCAGCTCCACGCGCGGGCACTGGTACTCAAGGATGCAAAACGTGACTGCATCGCGATTCTTACCGCAGAGCTGCTCGATTTCAGTCAGCCGCTCGTTGATACGATCAAGGCCGGGGTTAAAAAGCGGCTCGGGCTTGACGAGAGCCAGGTGCTGTTGTCCGCATCGCACACGCACTGTGGCCCGGTCGTGGATGACCAGATTTCCAATCTCTATCCTGAAGTGGATATGGAATATGTGCATTGGCTCGGCCGGGCTTGTAGCGACACAATCTGCGACGCGGCGCAGGAACTGAAGCCAGTCACGGCGCAGTTTGCAACCGGGACGGCAGTGTTCGGGATCAACCGGCGTCGGCCCGACCTGCCGGACTGCCCGATGATGCCGAATCCGAGCGGCCGTTGCGATCCCGAGGTGGTAATCCTGAAGCTGGCGCAACCCGGTGGGGACCCGGTGGCGATTCTGTTCTCGTACGCCTGTCATCCCACCGTCATGGGTGGGCAGATCATTGGCGGCGATTATCCGGGCCACGCGCAACTGCAACTCGAAAAGGAGTTCCCCGGCGCCAATGCCATGTTCCTTGCCGGGTGCTTTGGCGATGTGCGTCCGCGCATGATTAACGCAAATGGTTCCTTCAGTAGCGGCATGATTGACGACGTGCGTGCCATGGGACGCGAGTTGTCGTTGGCGGTCATGGCTGGCCTGAGCGGCATGGTGCGGGATGTCACCGGCCCGCTCCTGCACCGGATTGAGACGGTGCAGTTACCGTACCAGAAGCCGTTGACAAAAGCTGAGTTCAAGAAGGTGGCCGAGCGTGACCAGGAGGGCAAGGGCAAGTGGGCCAAGACCATGCTGGCGCGGATTGCAAAGGATGGCAAGCTGCCGGCATCGCGGCCATCAACCGTGCAGGCGCTCGGTATCGGTCCATTCCGGCTCGTGGCGTTCAGCGATGAGATGTGTGTTGGCTACCAGTTGAAGGTCAAGAAGGGACTGGCGCCGACACCCGCGCTGGTGGCCGGCTACTGCGGGTGCGTGCGTTCATACGTGCCCACGGCCGACATGATTCCACAGGGCGGGTACGAGGCGCACAGGAACATCGAAGTTTACCTTGAACCCGCGCCGCTGGCGCCAAAGACGGAGAAGATCCTGATCGCGACTGCATTACGCCTGGCAGGCGCGAAGCGGGGCAATATCTAACGCGGTCAAATCCCGCAACCCAAACTCGCTGTCGCCCGGAGGTCGGTAGCCATCTTATGCATTCCATTAATTACGAATGCTCTTTCAAGGTGGCGGCCGGCGTCCCTGCCGGCCGTCTTTCGGCATGTTGGCTGGAGAGCGAGTATTCATATCCGGCCTTTGATCCCTCCGGCGGTCAGGCAAGAAATCGATGGTCCATCGCCGGACTTAACGGCACGGCGCCCTGGGCGGTGATCTCGTAGCCGGTCTCAATGCGCACACCGTTAAATTCCGGGTGACCGAAAAAGCTGACATCCACGCAGACGGTCATACCCGGTGTGAGTACATCGTCGCTGTTGGGGCCAAAAAACGGCGATTCGGCTTCGTGCAATCCGATCGTATGCACAAACGGACACACGAGGTATTTCGAGAAACCGTGCTTGTCAAAATAGGCGCGCGCCGGGGCGTCAATTTCCCGGCCTTTGCGGCCGACGACTAATTGTTCCTTGGTCAGACGGAATGCCTCTTTCAAATGCCGCAGGCACTCTTGCTGGCGCTGGGTATAACTGCCCGAGACCGGCAGGACATCGCCCACGACACCGGCATAGCCCTGCACCTTGGGCGCAAGGCCGATCATCACCAGTTCGCCCGCCGCCAGGGGCTTGGAACTCGCCGTGGGTACCACGGCATTGGAGCGCAGGCCGCTACCGACAATGGCGCTGAAACCAAAACCGGTTGCCCCGCGGCTACGCGCGGCAAACTCGCCCGCCGCGGCCACCGCGATCTCACTGACACCGGGTTTCACCGCCGCCTTCATGGCTGAATAGGCGTGATCTGCCAGGGCGAATGCGGCACGGATTTGCGCGCGCTCCCATTCGGATTTTATATAACGCAGACGGACGAAGGCGTCGGTGATATCCACCAGTTCGCACTCGCGCATGCCTTCCACGATCTGGCGATAGCAGTCTGCCGGCATCCGGCCCCCGCCTACCAGGCCGATGCGCTTGACGGACTTCAAGGTGCGGTTCAGTTCCGCAAACAGCTTGGGAAAATCAATGATCACGGCATTGGGATATTCCTCATTGGGCACCATGAACACGGGGAAATTGCGCGTTTCCTTGATGGCGCTGTCCAGCTTGGCGAAGGGCTCGCTTTCCGGGCCGCCCAGGATCATGGGGGCGCCTTCGCGCGGCACCAGCACTGCCCCGCTCTCAAACTGAGGGCACCAGCCGGTCAGGTACCAGCCGTTGCCGATGTTAAACTCGTCGTAATAAACCAGCGCAATATCAAGCTTCCGGTCCTGCAACAATTTTCGAACTTGTTCCATCCGTGAGTCCCGTTCCTGATCGGTGAGATAGGCCATGGTGCTTTCCTTGTTTATGATTGTTGATTGCTGATTTCTGATGGCAGGCCACACACTTTACGCCGGACAACGGAAAACAGAGACTAAAATGAGAGGTCAGATTAAAAAAAACGAGAGGCCATGCAGTCGTAGCATGGCCTCTCGTTTTTCGACATGCACCATGCGGGTTATTTTTTGCTTTTTTTAGTTTTCTTGGTCTTTTTTGCTTTCCTGACCGGTTTGCATCCACATGGTTTACATCCACATGATTTACACATAATGTTCGCCTCCTTCCACGGTGAAAAAACTACGGAATTGTTAATAATGATAGAGCATTTGTCCGGTCGTGTCAAATTAATTTATGGGGAAATTGGTGAAAAGTTTTGGCTAAAAAAGCTTGCATTATCCCGTTTTCACGCTATGCTGTCGGTTTTTGTAGGTACAAAAAACGGGAAGCCCATGCCGAAGGAAGCCCTAAACGAATTGGCCGCCGTGCTGGCCGATACGAATGATAGCGCCGCTATGCAGGACTTGCTCGAGGCCCTGCTCACACCCCGGGAGCGGGCGCGGCTGGCCCTGCGTTGGCACCTGGTTTGCCTGCTGACTTCCGGCATGCATCAGCGCGCGATTGCCCGGCAACTGGGCATCAGCCTTTGCAATATCACGCGCGGCTCCCGCGAACTGAAGCGGCGATCAGTGTTTCGACAGAAGGTCGGTCAATTTGTTAATGATCAATTAAAATTCAAGCCGGGTGTAAACCCGCCTGCAATCTCGCCGCGGTGGATAGCACTGCCTGCCCGCAATGCTACGCATAGCGTTGCAGGCGGACGGGCAGGCCCTCGGAAAGGAAAAAAAACATGAGCCGCGAATTCAAGGTGTTGTTGAACGATGACGAGATCCCGCGCCAGTGGTATAACATTCAGGCGGATTTGCCGCACCCTCTGCCGCCGCCGGTGGATACGGAAGGCAAACCGATTGGGCCCGAGGCGCTGGCGCCGGTGTTTCCCATGAACCTGATCGAGCAGGAAGTCAGCACCCAGCGCTGGATTGATATTCCCGAGGCCATTCTCGAAAAACTGCTCCTGTATCGGCCGAGTCCGCTTTGCCGCGCCTATGCTTTTGAAAAGGCGTTAAAGACATCGGCGAAAATTTATTATAAGAATGAAGGAGTTTCACCCGGGGGCAGTCACAAAACAAATACGGCCATTGCCCAGGCTTATTACAATAAAAAGTTCGGCATTAAGCGCCTGACCACCGAAACCGGCGCCGGTCAGTGGGGCAGCGCCCTGGCGATGGCGTGCAAACTGTTCGAGCTGGTCTGCAAGGTTTACATGGTCCGCATCAGTTTTGAACAGAAACCGTTCCGGAAAATGATGATGAACACCTGGGGCGCGGAATGTGTCGCGAGCCCCAGTAACCAGACCAAAGCCGGCCGCGCGATCCTGGCCCAGACACCCGATACGCCCGGCAGTCTGGCCATGGCCATCAGCGAGGCGATTGAGGATGCCGTCACCTCAAAGGACACCCGCTATTCATTGGGCAGTGTGCTCAACCACGTGCTTTTGCACCAAACCATTATCGGGCTGGAGGCGCAGAAACAGTTTGAGAAAATCGGGGTCTATCCGGATGTCGTCATCGGCTGTGTCGGCGGCGGCTCGAATTTTGCCGGCATCAGTTTTCCATATGTCTGTGACAAGATTCATGGCAAAAACGTGCGCGTGATTGCCGTGGAGCCGGCGGCCTGTCCGACGCTCACCCGCGGTCCATTTGTCTACGACTCCGGTGACGTGGCCATGATGACGCCCCTCCTGCCGATGTATAGTCTGGGCCACGGATTTGTGCCCAAGCCGATTCATGCCGGCGGATTACGTTACCACGGCATGGCGCCGCTGGTGAGCCATGTCATGCGTGAGAAGTTGATAGAAGCTTTAGCCATTAACCAGCTGGAATGTTATCGCGCGGCGTTGCTTTGGGCGCATACGGAAGGATTTATACCTGCGCCGGAAACGTCGCATGCCATCGCCGCCGCCGCACGGGAAGCCGTCCGCGCCAGCGAGGAAGGCAAGCAAACAATAATCCTGCTAAACTGGTCCGGCCATGGGCTTATGGACCTGACCGGGTATGAAAATTATCTCAGCGGCAAGATGGTGGATGCCACCTTGTCGGAAGGCGACTTGAACAAATCGCTCCAGTCGCTGGCAGGCCTGCCCCCGGCGCCGAAACTGTGATTTTCGCAAATGCAGAATGAAGGCGGGAAAACAATGTCTTCATTAGCATCCCATGGGATGCTAATGAACTTGTTTATCCATTCTTCACTTTGCTTGCGGTGCGTGAGAATTAGTGGCGGCAGGCATTAAAGCTGGCCAGCTGTTTGTTGCGGCCGGTTCACTTTCCGGTTCAGTATCCTCTTCAGTATCCTCGGTTGACTCTGCCGATTCATCCGGTTCAGATGTTGTTGCCGCCGGGATTGTTGGCGTAAGCGCCGTTGCAACGGAGGGGGTGTCCGCCGTGCCGGCAGGAGCGGTGGTTGCGTCCGGTGCGGGAGTTGTCGGCGGCGCGGGTATTGCGCCAGGCTTTAACAGATTTCCGTTGAATAGCGCCTGGATCTGATCGGGCGTCAGGGTGATCTGGAAGAGCATCAGGTCGTCAATTACGCCGTTGGGCGTTGTGGTTGCGGACGCACTGCCGAGGACCAGGGCCGTCGCCGCTGTCAACGGCCGTTTTATCGTTTCGTCGTTTGGATAATCCAGGCCGTCCACATACATCACCCAATGGCCTTCCTCGTTCCAGGTAATGGCGATATGATGCCAGGTAGCCTGCCAGTCGGAGGGTGTGAAGGCGACCCCGGCGGGCGCCAACTGGAGTTTGCCGTGAACGTGGTGCAAAGTCATCAGGCTTGGCATGATTTGCAAAATCGTGTCATGGGTGCCGTCCCGGGCATCCCAATTCGGCAGGAACCAGAAGCTAATGGTTCCATTCTTGCGCCAGCAGGCGAAGGCATTGTCTTTTGTTTCCATACGTATTGTTTCGCTGGCAAGCGCAGTGCCGCCCGGAATCCAGGCATGCGGCGCCGGCCCCGCATCAGTTCGCGCATAAGGCATGTCGCGTTGTTCCAATTGCAGGCCGTCGGCATAGAACGTGGTTTTTGAACTGTCGGTCGTCACAATTACCAGTTGCAGGCGCGCCGCGATGTTCGTGCCCGGTGGTAACAGCGTTTTCCAGTCAGCCTCGTGCTTGGCGCCGATGTTCGTGGCGGGGAACGAATAGCCAAACGTGCAAGCGAACCGTTTCCATTCATCACTTAGATCTATATACATGCTCTCGCCGGATGTATCACTATCCAGATCTTTTAAAAACATCTTCAGATTTCCCTGGCCTTTGAGATAAACGGAAGCCGCATAATGCGCCGGCACAATGGAAGTCCCTTTATACAGCGCTTTTTCCACCTTGAGTTCAAGCGCCATGCCTTCATCGCCGGCTTCACCCTTGGTCGTGATGGTCAGCGCTTGTTTGCCTTCCCACGGTTTTCCAGTGGTGCCTGCCAAAGTTGATCCGTTCAGCGCCTGGAACATGGAAGCCTCATCCGCGCCGGCCTGGCTGGGACCATACAGGTTGGCGTAAGCCGATTCCAAAAGCAGGCCCTGGCCGAATTTACCTTCAACCAGACGCGGCATGTCGGCGCCAAGCTCCTGGCCGTTGAGGAAAACGGGCGATTCCCGCTGAAATACCAATGGGTTGACAAAGTTCGATGAAGTGGGATCGGGCGTGAGTCCGGCATCAAATGAAAAACGGGCAATCATGTTTTTTAACGGGTCTTCCGGCGGTTTAGGCGCGGCATCGGCCGGGACGTCGGCAACTACGGCGCTGGTTGCGGCAATCGTCGTTGCAGGCTCGGTGGTAATCACGGCGTTGGTTGTGTTGGAGGCCTTGACTGCGATGGCGGTTTCTGCCTGAGCATGGAGTAATCCGGCATTGAGCAGGCTCGCGAGCATTCCCAGGGCGATGATTTTTTTCATGGTATGCATCCTTGTCTTTGGCATAATGACGGCGGGTTAAAGCAAATCACGATACACGTTAACGTGGAATTTACCAGTAAAAAATGAGTCGTTACACATGGAGATCTGATCATGCCAACATGGATTAATGCCGGTGGGCCGGATTGCGAGATATCCGGCCAGGAAATAGAAACCCATCTTGAGCGGATGATATCCCGGATTTCGGAAAGGCCGGGACGAACGGCGGGTCTGAAAAAGGTTCTGCTCATTCCACCGGACTTTTCGCGTTTTCATTCCGGGGCCGGTGCGATTTGCAGTCAGCTTTACAAGCTCCTGGCTAAATGCGCGGCGGTTGAACTCTTGCCTGCCCTGGGAACACACCGGCCGATGACCGCGGCCGAAATCACGCAGATGTTTCCCGGCGTGCCGCACGACCTTATCCGGATTCACGACTGGCAGAAAGGTTTGACCCCGATGGGCGCTATTCCCGGTGAGCGCCTGCGCGAACTGAGTGGTGGCAAGGTGGATTATCCCGTCAATATCGAGATTGACCAGCTTATTGCGTTGGGTAAGCACGACGCCATTATCTCGGTTGGCCAGATCGTGCCCCACGAGGTTATTGGCATGGCCGGCGGCAATAAGAATATCCTGGTCGGTTGTGCCGGGCCGGACACCATCAACAAGAGCCATTTTCTGGGCGCGGTCTGCAACATGGAAAGCATCATGGGCCGCATCGAGAGTCCCGTGCGCACTCTGCTCAACGAGGCCGAGGACTGTCTGCTGAGCCACTTGCCTGTCGCGTATATCCTGACCGTGCGCGCCAAAAACGCCAAAGGGCGGCTGGTAACGCGCGGACTTTTTGCCGGGAATGACCGCGCAAGCTTTTATGCCGCGGCGCGCCTTAGTCAGCAGGTCAATATTGTCAGGACGCCGCGCCTGAAGAAAGTGGTGGTCTACCTCGACCCCGGCGAATTCAAGAGCACCTGGCTGGGTAACAAGGCGATTTACCGCACGCGCATGGCCTTGGCCGATAACGGTGAATTGCTGATCCTGGCGCCCGGCCTGGTGGAATTTGGCGAGGCCGAAATTAATGAGCGTATGATTCGGCGCTATGGTTACTGCGGCACACCCGCGACCCTGCGCGCAGTGGCTCAAGACGCTGAACTGCGCAACAGCCTGGGCGCCGCCGCCCATCTCATTCACGGCTCCAGCGAGGGCCGCTTCACGATTACCTATGCCCCCGGGGGGGTGAGCCGCGCTGATATTGAAGGCGTTGGGTTACGGTATGCCGATCTGAAAAGCGCCCTGACGCGCTATAATCCGGCCAAGCTGAAAGACGGCTTCAACATCCTGCCGGATGGCGAGGAAATTTATTACATTTCCAATCCGGCTCTGGGACTTTGGCAGGCGGAGTAAGAAATGTAGAATGCAGAATGAAGAAGATGGAAAATAATGCCTTCAATAATTCTGCATTCTGATTTATCATGAACCGTTCTCTCGTATTCCTTTCCGTCACGGCGTCCTATTCGCACACGAATTTGGCGGCCTGGACTCTGCGCGCCGGCGCCGAGGCCGCCGGCTGGCAGTGGCGTGAAGTCGAAATTACCCGGAACGAATCTCTGAGCGTTACCCTGAACTGTGTGGCGCGGTTCCATCCCGCCGTGCTGGCAACCAGCTTCTATCTTTTCAACCGGTCGTTCCTGCTTTCCTTTTTAAGCCGGTTTAAAAAATTGTTTCCCGATTGCCGGGTGCTGGGCGGTGGCCCTGAATTTCTGGGCGATAATCGCGTTTTCCTGGAGCGTCATGCGGAAGTGACGGCCGTAATCCGCGGGGAGGGTGAAAAGGCTTTTGGCCAGTGGCTGAAGTTAATGGATCGGCCCGGGCAACAGGCCAAGATTCCCGGATTCTGCGGATTGGTTAAAGGCCGTTATGTGGATAATGGTATGGCGGAGGACGTCGCATGCTTAGACGATATTCCCTCGCCATATCCCAAGCACATAAAGGGATTTCGCAAGCCGTTCGTGCTCCTGGAAACCTCGCGCGGTTGTTCCAACCGGTGTGCGTTCTGCACGAGCGGGGCAGGCGGGCGAGTGCGTTCATTTTCGCTGGCGCGCGTGCGAAGCGATGTGCAGTTGATCCGCGCGCAGGGCGTGCCGGAAGTAAGACTGGTTGACCGCACTTTTAATGCGCGTTCTGCCCGATGCCTGGCGCTTTTGCGTTTTTTCCGGGATGAATGCAAACCTGTGCGTTTTCATCTGGAAATTGACCCGGCGCGCCTAACGCCTGATTTTATTGCGGAACTGGCCAAAGCGGGCCCCGGTCGCTTTCATTTGGAGGTTGGTATACAGAGCCTGAATCAGGAAGTGATCCGGGCGATTGACCGACAAGGCACGGTCCGGCGCGCGCTGGCCGGGTTAACCCGCCTTGGTGTGCATCGTCAACTGGCAACCCATGTGGATCTGATTGCCGGCCTGCCCGGCGGCACGCTGATTGATCTGTTCGCAGAGTTGCGCACGCTTGTCCTGCTTGAGCCTGATGCAATTCAGTTGGAGCTCCTGAAACTTCTGCCCGGCACGCGCCTGGCGGCCGAAACAGACCGCTGGCAAATCATTGCGGCGCCGGAACCACCTTATGAAATCCTGCGCACCGCTACCATGACCATGGCCGATCTTGAAACCGCGCGTGGACTCTCTAATTTGGTGGACTGGTTTTATAATGTGCCGGAACTGCGTGCCTTGATGGTTGATGCTACGCGCCGTATCCCGGAATTTTGGAGGGCATTGATCCTGTTCGGCGGAACAATGGCCTTTGCAGTGACGGCGCCCAGCCTGGAAAACAGGTTCCGCCTGCTGGATGCTTTTTTCCGCGACCGGGACTTGCTCCTCAGGCACGCGCTCCATTACGCCTGGCTCAAACATGGGTTCAGCGCCCAGCATGGGATTTGCCGGGCTTTGCCCTGGAAGGGGAAAATTCCGGAATCGGCCGTCCTGGTGGAAGGGGAGGCCACCGTGCGCTTTGCGCGCGTGTTCCGGGCGGACCTGGATCGGTCCTATCTGTTTGCATATGCGCGCGAGCGCCCGGCCGCCGCCGTGTATCGGTTGGAGGCCTGAGGCCGCTCGATAATCGGCTTGTTGGCCAATCACGCTGTGCTATACTTAACGCACGGACTGCTGGTTTAAACGTTATTTGTTGTCTGGGAGACATTATGGCAAAAATCAGGCCCAGCGGAGGCTACCGCGACCTGCGCAGTTTCCAGATCGCAACCATTATTTATGATGCCACCTACTGGTTCTGCGAGCGCTTTCTGGAACCGCGCTCGCGGATGAGCGACCAAATGGTGCAGGCCGCACGCAGTGGCCGGCAGAATATCGCCGAAGGCAGTCGCGCATCCGCCACCTCCTCCCAGACCGAACTCCGCCTGATGAACGTCGCACGTTCCAGCTTGGAGGAGCTCCTGCTCGACTACGAAGACTTTCTGCGGCACCGCCGCCTGCGAAAATGGGCACCGGATGCTCCCGAAGCATTGGCTGTCCGCCGAATCGGACATAATCGGTCGGATCCGTCGGATCCGTCGGATCGGCCCGATCCGGCCGATCTCTCCGATGAACAGCGCTACGCATTCTACGCCAAATGGCTCGATCACGATGACCCGGCCATGCGTGCGAATGCTTTGCTGTGCCTCATCAACCAGGCCAACTACCTGCTCGACAAACAAATAGAAGCGCTGGAAGCGCAATTCATTGAAGAGGGCGGATACAGCGAACAACTGGCCGTGGCACGCCTGGCCGCGCGCAACCGCAGGAAGAATGATCATCCGTCTGATCCGTCGGATCGGACGGATTCCATTCCTGCTTGCCCAAAATGCGGCAAACCCATGGTCCTGCGCACCGCCCAAAAGGGCAAGCAAACAGGAAAACAATTCTGGGGTTGCTCCGGCTACCCGGAATGCAAAGGTCTCGTGGACATTTAAATGATCCGTTGGATCCGATTGATCCGTCGGATCACAAGGCAAAGCCCTCTCATAAGTGCCCGACCCTGCGGTTCCGGGCCAAGGGTCCCGTTGCGGTCTGGGCTTCAGAGTTTCGTGTGGAGTGAAAGGAGCCAAGCATGAACGATCGTGAGCGGTTTCTAAGGACGATGCGCTATGAACCTGTGGATCACCGGCCGTTACACCTGGTCAGTGCCTGGGAAGATACCATCCGGCGCTGGCGCCGCGAAGGATTGCCTGAGGGCATGGATGCCGACGCTTTCCTTGGCGTCAAACCGTTCCGTTTGGCCAACGTCGGGCCTAAGGCCGGGATTTTTCCGCCATTCGAAGAACACGTCATCAGGGAAGAAGCCGAAATTACCCTCGCGCTGGATTCCTATGGGCGAACGATTAAGATGTTCAAAAATCACACCTCCATGCCGAAGTGGATTGACTTCCCGGTGAAAACCGGCGACGATCTGCGGCGGTTGATGGATCAGCATTTCGATGTGTCGAATCTGGACGCGCGCTTTCCGCCTGACTGGGAACATGAGACCCGGGAAGCGGTCGCGCGCGCTGATATCATCTTGATCGACGGCGGCTGCTATTATGGTACCCTGCGTAATCTGGCGGGGGTGGAAAACGCCAGCTATCTGCTGTATGACGCGCCCGAACTGGTGGACGAGCTGTTTGAACGCTACTTTACAGTGGTCATGGCCGGGCTTCGGTGCGCCGTTAAGATTGCCAAGCTCGACTTGATCGGTTTTGGCGAAGACATCGCGTACAAGACCGGCACTCTGATATCGCCGGAAATGTTTCGGCGCATGATCCTGCCGCGCTACCGCAAGACCATGGAATTTGCCCATGCGCACGGCATTGACCTGACCTGGTACGACAGCGATGGCGATCTCCGTGCATTTATCCCGGATTACCTGGCAGTCGGTATCAACGGGTTGGCGCCCTGCGAGGTGGCCGCGGGGATGGATCCGGTGGCATTGCGCCGGACATTCGGTAAATCCCTGCGCTTGCTTGGCGGGTTCGACAAGCGTTTGGTGGCGCAGGGCCAAGCCGCAATTGACGCGGAATTCCGGCGGCTTCAGCCGGTCATCAATGAGGGCGGCTATTTACCGGCCATTGATCATTCCGTGTCGGCCGACATCTCCTGGGACAATTATCGTCGCTTTATTGACGCGGTGCGGAAGGCGTCCGGCCAGATAGTATGACGATCGGGAGGCGTTTTATCTGTTGGATTATTTTCTTTGCATGTATCGCCAGTTTGATATGTTGAACGCGTTGTTGTCCACGATCTTAAACAGGAGAAAAAATTCATGCAGAATATTCCCGTTCTTACGGTGTGCGAACAGACCCTGGCGCAAGCTTATGAGAAGGCGCTGATTGCCTTGTATGAACGCGGGATTGCCTTCCGCACGCAGTACGACAAGCCGGGCGATCCCCCCAGTCTGGACTGCACGCTCAACATGACCATCCTGGATCCACTGGCTGACCCGATGATTCATAAGGCTTTTCCCGGCGGCATCGAGGACTTGCATGAATATGTGATGGAAGTGCAGGGCGCCAAGGATCACTGGGTAAAGAACCTGAACGATCCCACGGATACCCGCTGGGAATATACCTACCATGGCCGCCTGCAGAATTACGGCCAGTGGCGCGAAAAGCGGGATGGAAAGTCCATCTGGACCGGACCCCTGGCCGTGAATCAGGTTGAGCGCGTCATTGCCAAGCTGGCCGACCAGCCCTTCACGCGCCAGGCGCAGATGATCACTTGGATGCCGAACCTGGACTTGGATTGTTACGATCCGCCCTGCTTGCAATCGCTCTGGTACAGAATCGTAGAGGACGAGCAGGGCGTCGGCTGGCTGAACTGCAACATCCGTTTCCGCAGTAATGACGCCTGGGGCGCCAATTTCATGAACATGTTCGGATTTACCCTGTTTAACCGGGATATCATTGCCGCCGGGGTGGCCCAGCTCCGGAAAAAGGAACTCCGGCTCGGGCGGATGAACTGGCAGGCCGATTCATTCCACATTTACGGCAAGGACATTGCCGGCGCCCGCCAGCGGTTGTTTGACCGTGTCTCCACCACGCGCTTCGAGGACCGCATCTATAATTTTTACAACCCGGATATCCAGGAGATTTACCAGGAGGCGGAGGCCGCTATTTGTGAAAAAATACGGGCCTATGACGCCGGGCAGGGAGGGCATTAAAGCGTATGGGTGTATGGGAGTAAGGATGTATGGGAGTAAAACATATGCTCCATAAGTCCATACGCCCATACACCGATACGTCCATACTCCCATACTTGATCAGATAACCAACAACTATTCAACGGAGGCATTCGTATGGCCAGAGCACTGAGCAAGATATCGGCGGACTGGTGGGATTACACAACCCTTGATGAGCGCCTGTTGCGTGACGCGGCCAAGCTGACGGAAAAGGATATTTTCCAACTGACCCGGCCGGGTTTTAAGGTTGTTTTTTACGAGACCCTGGAGGAATTTTACGCGGCCGAGGCCATGGAATACATTACGGCCTGGCGTCAGTCCACGGCTGATAATCCCGCCGGCATCTGTGGACCTATCGGGCCAACCGAACAATTGCCAATCGTGGCCCGCATAGTCAACGATCTCAACCTGAATCTGAAGGAGGCCGTGTTTTGGGGCATGGACGAATGGTTCATGGACGGCAAGGAAATGCCGGCCACCAATCCGCTCTCCTTCCGACGCGCGGACATGGATCTGTGTTTTAACCGTATTCGCAAGGAACTGCGACCCCGGCCGGAAAACCTGCATTTTCCCGCCTGCAATGTCAAAGCATACAGTGAAACCTACAACCATGCCCGGTGCTTGGTTATGCAGGGTGGACAGGGCGAGGTGAAACACTGGGCGTTCAACGATCCGCCCAGACGTGCAGGCAAATACAAGACGCATCCCCCCTCGCCGGCGGAATTCCGCAAACTTGCCACGCGGGTGGTGAACCTGCATCCCATGACGATAATTCAGAACGCGCGCACCTCCGGCGGCGGCCAGGTCTTCTTAGTGCCGCGCCAGGCGCTTTCGGTCGGCCCGCTGGAGACCTGGAAAGCGGAGAAAATATCCATCTGGCATCCGGGCCATCATGACAACAAGTTCGGCATCCGGCTGACGACGCTAATGATTTCCAAACGCATGCCGGATGCGGCCGTTCCCATGTCGCTTCTGGCGGACCATCCGAATGTCCAGTTTAATTTCTATCGTCCGGCTATCGGTTCCTGCTCTACGGAAATGCACTGACGGAGCGGGAAGCACGTGGAGCGTGGAGCGTAGAGCGTGAAGCGTAAGCGGACGACGGGAGATCGGAAGCCGGAGGTCGGAAGGCAGAGGTCAGAGATCAGCGGTCAGCTTGCCCTGCGTAGCCTTGGCGAAGCAGGGAAGTCAGGATGCGGCTGGCGATCAGGAAACGAAAAAATCCGGCTGGGCTCGGCCAATTTTCCGGCATGGAACCGAACGCCCTCTTTCGCGAGCAGATCCAGTTTGCGGTGCAAGGCGACGCCCCCGCGCTGACCCATAAAACCTCCCGGCGTCAAGTCCGAGGCAATCACGCGGTGGCAGGGCAATTCCGGCGCATACGGGTTGCGCTTCAAGGCCTGGCCCACGGCGCGGCAGGAGCGACAACCCAGGCGCTCGGCCAACTGCTTGTAAGTTATTACCCGTCCGCGCGGAATTTTGGCCAGCGCGGCGAACACTTGTTGTTGGAATGGCGTCGGCATAACATTTTAAACGTAATCTCGTCCTCGTTGTCCGTCACGACCGGTGGTTCTGGAAAATCAGCCATTAAGACATACCTAACTGTGCCTGTGCCACAAAGTCAATCCTTATTGCCGGATTTTTCTCTTGATTTCCCGCTTGAACCTTTTATTTTAAGGGGTACTTCTTTAATCTTAATCCTTGCATGCGTGAACAAGTTAAGGGAACATATGCCGGCAGTTCGGGACAATTGGGGATCACGGTTTGCGGTCATTATGGCCGTGGCCGGCTCGGCCATCGGGCTGGGTAATATTCTGCGGTTTCCAGCCAAGGCGGCGGCCAACGGTGGCGGCGCGTTCATGATCCCTTACCTGGTGTCATTGCTTCTGCTGGGCCTGCCGCTGATGTGGATCGAATGGACCCTGGGACGCTACGGCGGCGGGTTTGAACATGGCACCGCGCCCGGCATTTTTCACAGCCTGGCGCGTAAAAACCGGTTTATCAAATATTTTGGCGTCATTGGTATTTTCGGCCCACTGGTCATTTTTAGCTATTACACCTTCATTGAATCCTGGACGCTGGCGTATAGTTTTTTTGCATTGAGCGGACACTATGCCGCGCTGAGCGACCAGGCTTCCATGCAGTCTTTCCTGCGCGGTTTCCAGGGATTGGAGCGCAACGCATTTTTTCAGGGTTTGGGATGGGCGTATGTGTTTTTCAGTATTACTTTCCTGCTTAATATCGGCGTGCTTTTTTACGGCATCCGCGGCGGGATTGCGCGGCTGTGTAAATGGGCCATCCCGGCCCTCTTTATCTGCGCCCTGATCCTGCTGATCCGGGTCGTAACGCTCGACGCGCCCATGGCGGAACATCCGGACTGGAACATTTGCAATGGGTTCGGCTTTCTGTGGAACCCGGATTTTACGGCGCTTACCAAGGCCAAAGTCTGGCTGGAAGCCGCCGGCCAGATATTTTTTACGCTCAGTGTTGGTATCGGCGTCATTCTCACCTATGCCAGTTATCTTGCGAAAGGCGACGATGTGGTGCTCTCGGGTCTGAGCGCGGCCAGCACGAACGAAATCGCCGAAGTGATCCTTGGCGGTAGTATTATTATTCCCGCCGCCTTCGTGTTTTTCGGCCCGGCCGACATGCAGGCAGTTGCCAGGTCGGGCGTCTTTAATCTGGGTTTTGTCACCATGCCGCTGGTGCTGAACCATCTGCCCTGGGCGGCCTTCTTCGGGTTCTGCTGGTTTTTTCTCTTGTTCCTGGCGGGGATTACTTCATCGGTCTCGCTGGCCCAGCCATGCGTGGCCTTTATGGAGGACGAGTTCGACATTAACCGGCAGAAAGCCGTGGCGATATTCAGCGTCGTGGCATTTGTCCTTTGCCAGCCGGCTGTTTTTTTTCTGGGCCGGGGGGTGGTGGATGAACTTGATTTCTGGGGTGGCACGGTTTTTCTGGTTGTATTTGCCGCGATCGAGACCATTTTGTTCGTTTGGGTATTCGGCATTGAGAAGGCCTGGGAGGAAATTCACCAGGGCGCCGCTCTGCGCATACCGCGATTTTACAAGTGGGTCATTAAATACGTTACGCCGCTCTTCCTGTTCCTGATCCTTGGCATGTGGCTTTGGCAGGAATGGATTCCCGTTATTTTCATGAAGCAGGTGTCGGCGTCATCGCGCCCCTATGTGCTGGGCACCCGCATGGGGCTGGCGCTGATTTTCATTATCCTGGCCGTGCTGGTAAAATTGGCCTGGCGCCGAAAACGCCGCTTAGGGGAGGAACCTCCATGACCTCCGCCGGCTGGGTTTTGCTGATCGCGTTCTGGGGTTTGATCCTTGGCTTCGCAGTCTTTTGCATCATTCATATATTTAAGCGGAAGCGCTTGAAATAGAAAAAGCGGGGGCCAGACTTCCAAACCACAAATAAAAGATTTGGAGGGCTTGCGCTCCGGTCCGGCGCGGCCATTTTTTTTAATGTTTTGCTTGATTTTGAAACGGTATGCCATAAACTGCAGGCATTGTTTTTAGGACGATAGCGTCCGTTCGCGTCAACAATGTTTCCCGGTGTGTCATCCGGAACGTTATATTTCTTAATTACGCAACCAATTGAGCGGTATTATGGCTGAGGAACTGAAAAGTCTGATTGAGCGTATTCAACGCGAGGGCGTTGAAAAGGCCGAGGCTGACGCGGCCGCGATCGTTACCCGTGCCAAGGCCAAAGCCGCGGAAATCGTCAAGTCCGCGGAAGCACAGGCGCAAGCCCTTCTGAAACAGGCGGATGCCGATGCCCGGGTTTATGCCGAGCGCAGTACCACAACCCTAACCCAGGCCGCCCGCGACGTGCTCATCGCCGTCGGTCAGGGCCTGGAATCCATCCTGGATGAAGTCATCCGCAAGCAGGTCGGCCAGGCGCTTGCCCCGGAAACCCTGAAGACCATGCTTGGCCGGATTGCACAGGCATATGTGGAGCATGGCATGACCGAAAACCGGTTGACGGCGCTCCTCAGTCCGGAAGATCAGCAGAATTTGATCCGGCTGGTTGAGGCCGGCGTGCGCGATGCTTTGGGGCAGGGGATGGATCTGCGCGCGGACGACCGGATTGTCAAGGGCTTCCGGATTTCGATTCAGGATGGGCGCGTTGTGCATGATTTCACCGCGGCGGCCATAGCCGAGGCTATCGGCGCCCTGCTTAAGCCGCACTTGGCGGAGATTGTGCACCGCGCCGCGCAGGGCGTGGCGGCGGGCACCACAAACGCATAGGAATTATATCCGTGGCTCCCCATTATTACCTCGTTGCCAGTTTGCCGGCGCTTTTTCTCGATGAGGAGCCGCCGATTACACCCGCTGAATTCATGGCCGTATGCGGCCAGTGGCTGGATGCGGATGATGTCCGGGACATCCGACTTTTGATGGCCAATGATACTCCGGAGGGTGTCAAGGGTGCCTGCGCCAATCAGTGGCTGGCGCGCGCGACCGAAATCCGCAACGCGATTGTCCGTTTGCGCGCGGCCAGGAACCGCGTGGACGCCGAACCATTCCTGCAACCCTGCCGCGAACTGGATCTTTACACCGAAAAAGCCGTGGCAGAAGCCATGAGCAGACCCCAGCCGCTGGAACGTGAGCTTGGCTTGGACCAGTTGCGCTGGTCCCTGTTGGATGACTTGGCGCGGTTTGATCCCTTTGGCCTGCCGGCGGTCGTCGCCTATGCGCTTAAACTTAAAATAGTCGAGCGCTGGAGCGCGCTCACGGTGGAGAAAGGGCGCGCGGTGGTGGAAGAATACTTGACGAAACAACTGGTGGAAATGGCGGTATGACCACGAAAAGCGGAACCATATGCGATATTAACGGCAACCTGATAACGGTGGAATTCAAGGATGCCGTGATTCAGAACGAAGTGGCCTACGCCGTGCTGGGCGATACGCACCTGAAGGCGGAGGTCATTCGCGTGCGCGGACGGCGGGCCGACTTGCAGGTCTTCGAGGACACCACCGGCCTGCAGGTCGGTGGTGCGGTGGAATTTACCGGCCAACTGCTTTCCGTCGAACTGGCCCCGGGTCTGCTGGGCCAGATTTTTGATGGTTTGCAGAATCCTCTGCCCAAGCTTGCGGAACAGTGCGGGTTTTTTCTCAAGCGTGGCATGTATCTGCCGGCAATTCCGCGTGACCGTGCCTGGGCTTGGACGCCGGTAGTCAAACCGGGCGCCGTTGTGCGCGCCGGCGATACGCTGGGCACGGTGCCGGAAGGAATTTTTACGCATCGGATCATGGCGCCCTTTACGCTTGCCGGGACATGGACCATCGAGCAGGCCGCGCCGGCGGGGAATTACACCGTGGAGCAGGAAATTGCCCGCCTACGTCTCTTAACGGCTGACTACGGTGGGCAGGCCCGTCTGCGCAATGCCCAGGAGACGCTGGGCGTCAGTATGCTCCAGACCTGGCCGGTTAAAATTCCGATTCGCTGTTATGCGGAACGGCTCAAGCCGGGTGAGCCCCTGATAACCAAGATTCGCATTCTCGACACTTTTTTCCCCGTGGCGCGCGGCGGCACCTATTGCATTCCCGGTCCCTTCGGCGCGGGTAAGACGGTGCTCCAGCAATTGACCAGCCGCCATGCGGATGTGGATGTCGTCATTATTGCGGCCTGCGGCGAACGCGCCGGCGAGGTGGTGGAAACCCTGCGTGAGTTTCCGCATCTGACCGATCCGCGCACCGGCCGCACGCTCATGGAACGCACGATCATCGTCTGTAACACCAGCTCCATGCCGGTGGCGGCCCGCGAGGCTTCAGTTTATACAGGCGTGACCCTGGCGGAATATTACCGCCAAATGGGGCTCAACGTCCTGCTCCTGGCCGATTCCACCTCGCGTTGGGCGCAGGCCCTGCGCGAGATGTCCGGCCGGCTGGAGGAAATCCCGGGCGAAGAAGCTTTCCCGGCCTATCTTGAATCGGTGATTGCCTCGTTCTATGAGCGCGGCGGGATTGTGCGCTTGAACGACAAGTCCTTCGGCTCAGTCACGATCGGCGGCACGGTCAGCCCGGCGGGCGGCAATTTTGAGGAGCCCGTGACCCAGGCCACGCTCAAAGTTGTCGGCGCGTTTCACGGGCTTTCGCGGGACCGCGCCAACGCGCGGCGGTTTCCCTCAATTCATCCACTGGAAAGCTGGAGTAAGTATAAAAGCATTGTGCCAGGCGCGGAGCTTGACCTGACCCGGCGTGTGCTCCGCGAGGGCAACGAGGTGGACCAGATGATGAAAGTGCTGGGCGAGGAAGGCACGAGCCTGGCGGATTTCGTGGTTTATCTCAAGGCCGAATATCTCGATGCAGTCTATCTTCAGCAGGACGCCTATCATCCCGTGGATGGCGCCACTTCGGCTGAGCGGCAGAAATACGTGTTTCATTACCTTGCCGATATCCTTGCGACGCCCATGAAGTTTGCCGATAAGACCAGCGCCCGTAAATTTTTTCAGACCCTGACCCAAGTCACAAAAGATTGGAACGAGACATCCCAGGACACGCCGGTTTTTGGCGAGATCGAGGCGCGGATCAAGCAAATGGTCGCGGAGGTGGCCGAAGATGCGTAGAATTTACCGCCGCATTGAGCAAATTGCCGGGAGCGTGATCACCCTGCGCGCGGATAAGGTCAGCTACCGGGAACTGGCCGAGGTGACCGCCTACGGCGGCCAGTCCCTGGCGCAGGTCATCCGGCTCGAGGGCGACAGCGTGGCCTTGCAGGTTTTTTCAGGCACACGCGGGATCACAACCGATGCGGAAGCGGTCTTTCTGGGGCATCCCATGCAGACGAGCTTTTCACCGGCACTGCTGGGCCGGGTATTCACCGGGATCGGCGTGCCGCGTGACAAGGGTCCCGTGATCACGGAGAATCCCATACCCATTGGCGGACCGGCAGTGAACCCGGCCAAGCGCATTATTCCTTATCGCATGATTCGCACGGGCATTCCGATGATTGATGTGTTCAACACGCTGGTTGAGTCGCAGAAACTGCCGATCTTTTCCGTGGCGGGCGAGCCCTATAATCCGCTCCTGGCGCGCATTGCCCTGCAGGCGGAAGTGGACATCATCATCCTGGGCGGCATGGGATTGAAATATGACGACTATCTTTTTTTCCGCGACACTCTTGAGGAGCAAGGCGCCCTGAGTCGCTCGATCCTCTTCATTCATACCGCGGCCGATCCGACCGTGGAATGCCTGATGACTCCGGACATCTCCCTGGCGGTGGCCGAGCAATTCGCCCTGCAGGGCAAACGCGTCCTGGTCCTGCTGACCGATATGACCAATTTTGCGGATGCCTTGAAGGAAATCGCCATTACCATGGAACAGGTGCCTTCCAACCGCGGCTATCCCGGCGATCTCTACAGCCAGTTGGCGGCCCGTTATGAAAAGGCCGTGGATTTCGATGATGCGGGTTCCATCACCATCCTGGCGGCGACCACCATGCCGGGTGACGACGTTACTCATCCGGTGCCGGACAACACCGGCTATATCACGGAAGGCCAGTTTTATCTGCGCAACGGACACATTGAGCCGTTCGGTTCGCTGAGCCGTCTGAAACAATTAGTCAACAAGGATACACGCAAGGATCACCGCACGATCATGAACTCGATGATCCAGCTTTATGCCGCCTGCAAGGAAAGCCAGGAGAAGCGCGCCATGGGCTTCCGCATGAGCGCCTGGGACCAGAGCCTACTGAAATACGGTGCGCGCTTTGAAAAGGAGATGATGGATCTCAACGTCAATATTCCGCTGGAAAAAGCGCTGGATTTGGGCTGGGCCATCATGAGCGATTGCTTCGAACCGGCGGAAACCGGCATTCCGACCCAGATGATTGACGAATTCTGGCCGCGGAAGGCACGTTAAGCGTAGAGCATTAAGCGTCGCGCGTGGGTGAAGCAAACATCGAACACCCAACACCCAACATCGAATTAAGAAGCAGTGTGGAGCCGCAAAGTCATGAGGAGCCATTCCCCATCAACCATTGGCCATCTTCCATTGACCATTAACCATTGACCATTCCTCCGCCATGCCCAAGATCAAACATACCAAGAGCGAGCTCAAGAACCAGCGTGATGACCTGCGCCGGTATGAACGGTTTTTGCCGACCCTCGAACTCAAGAAACAGCAATTGCAAATTGAGGTCCGCAAGCTGAATGTCGCCCTTGAAGCCGGCCGGGCGGAGGAAGCCGGTTTGCGCGCCGAACTGGATGGCTGGGTCCGTGTTTTTGCGGAACCCTTCGAGCTCGGCGCGATGTTGCGCCTTAAGGAAGTCCGCCGCCTCTCCGGTAATATTGCCGGCGTGGCTATCCCCATTTTCCAGGAAGCTGTTTTTGAGCGTGCGCCGCTGGATTTGTTCCAGACCCCACCCTGGTTAGACGATGGTCTAAACATGCTGGAGCGTTTATTGCGTCTCCAGGCGGCGCAGGTTGTCATGAAAACGCAAGAACGTCTGCTGAGCGAGGAACTGCGCACGACCACCCAGCGGGTCAACCTGTTTGAAAAAGTCAAGATTCCCGAGTGCACGGACAATATCCGTGTCATCCGCATTTTTCTGGGCGATGAGCAGACGGCGGCCGTTGCGCGCGCCAAGCTGGCCAAGGGCAAGGCCATAGTGGAAGTGAGTGTAACATGATCGTGCCAATGGAAAAAATTACGCTCCTGATCCTCAAGGCGCACCAGGCCGAAGCCGTAACACAATTGCGCGCGCTGGGCGTCCTGCATATCCGGCATGTAACGCCGCCGGATACCGTGGAGCTGGAGGAAGCGCGCGCGCGCTTGGTGCATGCGCACAATGCCTTGGCCGTTCTGCCCCCTCCGCATGACGGCGTGCTTCCCTCCGGCCAGACGGCGGAGGCGCTGATGACCGCCGTGTGGAAGCTGATCCATCGGCGCAAAGCGTTGACCGACCGGCGCGAACAGCTTTTACTGGATGAAAGAAAACTGGAGCCTTTCGGTAATTTCGACCCCGCGGCTTTACGGGACTTGCAGGCGCGCGGCATTCATGTGCGCCTGTTCTTTGCGCCGCCGAAAAAACCGGTTCCCGCGCCGGAAGGGGCCATGGTGCGCATTCTCCGCCGGACTAAACGCGGAATCTGGTTCGCCATGATTTCGCGTGAGGCCGTTTCGGTGGCCGCGGAAGAGCAGGCGCTCCCGGATACATCGCTGGATCAAGTCCGGCACGAATTGGCCGATGGGGCGTGTGAACTTGCGAATATCGGCGGGGAATTCGAACGGCTCAGCGCCGACCGCGCGGTGATCGCCCGGTGGGTGAGTAATCTGGAGGAACAGGTAAAATTCATGGAAGTCCAGGCCGGCATGGGCGCAAATGAGGGGATTGTCTATCTCCAGGGTTTTTGTCCGGAATTCAGCGTGCAAAATATTCGGGATCAGGCCCGCGTGAGTGGCTGGGGACTTCTGATCGAGGAGCCGGCGGAATCCGATTCCGTGCCAACCCTGATCAAAAACGCCTGGTGGGCTCGTCCGGTTAAGGCGGTTTTCGACATGCTGGGCATCCTGCCCGGTTACCGGGAGATGGATGTCAGCTTTGTGTTCCTCGTTTTTTTCAGTGTATTTGTCGCCATCCTCGTCGGCGATGGCGGCTATGGCCTGCTGTTCCTGGGATTAACCGCGCTTCTGCGCTGGAAATGGAAGGCGGCGCCGAGCAATCTGCTTCCGCTTCTGGGTATTTTGAGCGCGGCGACAATGATCTGGGGGGTCTTGACCGGCTCATATTTCGGCATCCAGAACCTGCCGGCGCCCTTGCGGCAGTGGAAGGTCGAATGGCTGGGGCATGCAGACAATCTTATCAACCTGTGTTTTTTCCTGGGTGCGGCGCACTTGACGGTGGCGCATGCCTGGAATGTGATTCGTCAGCGGCACAGCGTGACGGCCATCGGCCAGGCGGGTTGGATCGGTTTGGCTTGGACCATGTATTTCACCGCCTGCTATTTTGTGCTCGAAAAGCCCATGCCGGGTTTTGTGTTGTGGTTGTTTGTGATTTCGCTGGCCGCCGTGGCGCTGTTCATGGCGCCTTTCCGCAAGTTAAAAACGGAGTGGCCCAACTATTGCGTTCTGCCGTTCACGGTGCTGGGCAACTTTGGCGACATAGTTTCTTACATGCGGCTTTACCTGGTAGGCAGTGCCTCGGCGACCCTCATCCTGGCGTTCAACGAATTGGCGATCGGCAAGGGCGTTGACAGCGTCTGGGCAGGGCTGGCGGCGGCGCTGATTATTTTCGCGGCGCATGTGCTCAACATTTCCTTGAGCGCGCTGGCCGTGCTCGTGCATGGCGTGCGGCTGAATGCGCTTGAATTTTCCAGCCATTTGGGTATTCAATGGGCGGGAATAAAGTACGCACCGTTCGCGGTGGCGGGGAAAGAGGGTTAACGCAAAGACGCAAAGTTGCAAAGAAGGCGCGATCATTAATGACATACCCCTCTGCGCCTCTGCGTTAAATAATGTATTCAGTACAGTAGCATCCCATAGGATGCTTTGGCTGAGGGCTGTGGGCTATTGACTGTGGGAAAACCCCAATAAACCCGAGGGCTATGAAGGACCATTATCAAAACCGCAGTTCCGGTTTTTCCCATCTGTGTTTATTCTGTTCCGACCCACAGCCTGCAGCCTACAGTCCACAGCCCATGGCGTCCCTGTGGGACGCCAGTGTATTCAGTATTGTGTTTTCGCGTCTGCGCGGTTAATGAATCAGTCAGGATACAATAAACAACAGGGGGAACTTTATGACACCGGAACAGATTACATCGCTCGGCAAATTAGGCGGGGCGGCCATATTGGGTCTTGCGGCCGTGGGTTCGGGGCTGGGCGCCGGCGCGGCCGCGCTGGCGGCGATCGGTTCGTGGAAAAAATGTTATGCCCAGAACAAGCTGGCCCCATTCATGCTGGTGGCCTTTATCGGCGCGCCGCTTTCCCAAACCATTTATGGCTTCATCGTGATGCTGCAGATCGTGGCGGCGGCCGGCAAGGGCACATCCGCGGAGGCCCTGGTGGGCGCCGGTATTTTCGGCGGGCTGGCCATGGGCGTCTCGGCCTGGCAACAAGGCAAGGCTGGCGCCGCCGCCGCCGATGCCCTGGCTGAAACCGGTCAGGGCATGGCCAACTATTTCATGGCCATCGGCGTTATCGAAACCGTGGCCCTGTTCACGCTGGCGTTCATCCTGAAAGTCATATAGTTAAGTTGCCAAGGTTCGTGCATAGGAATTTCGGTTACACGTATTCTGGATTCCCGCTGGAGTTTACCCCGTGCTTTGACACGGGGCGGGAATGACCCTGCTTCGTCCGGCTGTTGCCGGACTATGCAGGACAGGCAGAATGGGTGCGCGTGTTTGTCATTTCCGACCTGATGCTACTCTGAGAAGTAAGCTTCCCGGCCTTCGCAGTCCGGCCTTCGCAGCCAGGAGCTTTGCTCCGGCGGAGTAGGCCCGAAGGCTTTGCTACGGCGGAGTAGGCTCGCTACGACCTTCCTACGCCCACCGAAGTCCGGCTGTTGCCGGACGAAGGCGGGAGCACGAGTCGGGAATCCAGGATTTTTATCCAAGATTTTTATTGCCGCCTTTGGCGGCCTAATCTAACGTTTGCCCGCTCGTTCGCTTAAACCGCCGACAGCGGATACCGGCGGTTTTGAGCAATTGCGCGGCCTGTGCGCTGAACCGGTAGGGCGATTCGAACACCACTTCCTTGATCCCGGCGGTCACGATCATCTTGGCGCAAAGCAGGCAGGGACTGTCCGTGCAGTAGAGAGTGGCGCCTTGCAGGGCGATACCGTAGCGGGCCGCTTGGACGATAGCGTTTTCCTCGGCGTGCGCGCAAATGCATTCGCCCAGGCGTTCGCCGGAGGGCGCATTGCTGGCACAGCGGGGGCACCCGCCCTCGAAGCAGTTTTTGATGCCGCTGGGCGTGCCGTTATAGCCCGTGGAAATGATGCGCCGGTCCTTGACGATGAGGGCCGCCACGTCGCGCCGGAGGCAATTGCTCCGGCGCTTGACCACGTGGGCAATGTCCATGAAATACGTGTCCCAATCGGGACGGGTTTTGAGCGGTGGTTTCATGGGCGCAGGATAATCTGCGAGGCGTTCCTGATCAAGCCCATAATGCCGTACATGAGGCAAACGCCCGCCGGCCGGTGAACGCCTGGCAAGGGGGCGTTTTAATCGAATTTACCGGCGGCTTCCGGCTGGTAAATGATACTAATCACTTTCAGCCGCCGGGCGCCCGCCGGCACTTCCCATGAGATTGTATCGCCGACTTTGCATCCAATCATTGCCGTTCCGACGGGAGCCAGCACCGATATTTTGTTGGCGGCGGCATCGGCCTTGTCCGGAAACGTCAGTGTGTAAGTCATGTCTTCCTTTGTATCCAGATCTTGCAGGCGCGCCTGGGAATGCATCGTGATGACATTTTTGGGAATCTGGTCGGATGGCACAATCGTGGCGCGGGCCAGCTCATGTTCCAATGATTGGAGATAGGGCAGATCCTTGCCCGGGGCTTTTCCCCCTTGCGCCATCATATTTTGCAGATGGTTAAAATCATTTTCTGTAATGTATATATGTTGCATGAATTCATTCTCCTTGCTCATCCTGCCGTTCACTTGCAGGTGGAATATAGAGATCCAGCCGGCAGTGTAATGGCTCATCACCAGTTATAGCATTTTGCCCTTTAACAATTGATATTAATTATAGATCGCCGATGGCAGAGTGCAAGCGTTAATGTCAAAGCTTATTAGAAATGTCCCCATTTTCGACTCATTAGAAATGTCCCCTTTTTGTTGTTGGTATCTTGTTGCGTTAGCTCGGGTTCCGCCCCCCGAGAATGGGCTTATATAGCTCGTCGGAGGGGGGCGGAATCCG
>JBDRJR010000039.1:0-9084 GCA_043814705.1 Verrucomicrobiota bacterium
GCCGGGTAAAGATATAATTCGCTGAAACGCGGCTGGCGGAAACCGCGCGCCGCCTTGGCGCGCAGGGTGCTGGAAGCGGTCACATGGTTCAACAAACCGACCGTCGGCAGAAATTCAACGCTGTCACCGCAGTTGTCATAATGAGCGCGCACGCCCAGCGTGTTCACCCAGCGCCGCCAAGTCAACTCGTTGAAGATATAGACATCGTTGTTTTGCTGGATGTAACTTCCGAAATCCATGTATTTGGCCGGCATGTTTTGTTTGGCCCAGGCCACCCAGTCATCCTGCGGCCTGGCCCACAAATACTGGTATTCGTAGCCGACCGTGGGCACGCATTTCGTGTCGTCATTTTTAAAAACGGCGCGCGAATACTCGGCTTTGCCGCCGAAAGTCTGGTCCTTTGAATGCCAGTAATCCGAAATCGTCGGCATTGTGAATTTGTGGTCCCCAAAAGTGTTGTAAGCCATGAACGCCAGCCGTGAATCGTCCCATTGGCCGGTCAGATCAATGTCCCATGAGCCGCGCTTGTATTGCCGGCGGTCGTTGTTGGTATAGAGATTGGTAATCGGCCCCGGATCGTGAGCGAGGTCGGCGAAATACTGGCCGGCGGCTTCCAGCCGCCAGACATCGCTTAAATCCTGTCCCAGGCGCAGTGACCCGAAGTCGCCGCCGTATTGGCCGTTGGGACGGTAACCGTCCGTTTGCTTGTGGTCATAAGTGGCGTAGTAATCGAACCCCGCGATTTTCCCGCCGTGGCGCGCCAGCCCATGCAGGGTTCCGTAACTGCCGTATTGCAGTGAGCCGTCGGTCTCAAAGCCGGGATCCAGTCGGCGGCGCGTGATAATGTTGATCACGCCGCCCATGGCATCCGAACCGTAAAGCACCGATTCCGGGCCGCGCAACACTTCGATTCTATCCACATTGGCCAAGGGCAGGGTTTGCGAAACCGTGCAACCGAAGAGCGACATTTTTTCGGGGCGTCCGTCAATCAAGGTCTGGATTCTGCGCATGTTTGAGCCCAGACCACGAATGCTTACATCCTGCCGGCCGTAGATGGCGTCCTTGCGGATATAAACGCTTGGTTCCGCGACGATGGCATCCATGACGTAATCAGTGGTCAACGCTTCAATTTGATCGCGATCAATCACGCTCACGGCTGAGGTAACATTCTTGACCTTATTGGTCAGGCGCGTGCCCAGGACGATGATTTCGTCAATCCGCAAGTAGGCCGGAGGTTCTTGCGCTATGTCTGCCGGAGAAGTCGCGTCGGGCGCTGCCGGCTCCGCCCGTGTTTGACCGGCCAATACCAGTAATCCCGCCATGACCAGCGCGCCGATTTTTTCTTCAATGCTTTTGATGCCATACATGCTTATCGCCCTGTGCCTCCTGTAATTTTTCGTTTCTGTTCCGGTTTTTCACGAATTTGCCGGCTCGATCGGCAAAAAGAATAATACGATTTCAAATATCGTAATACAATGCAAGCCTAAAATTATCACAATTTTCGGCATGATTCAAAAAGCGGTTGCAAGGCTGGTCCGGCCATGGCCGGATAGCCGGGGTCGCTGACCCCGGATTCGCGATCACCGATCGCGGCTACAGTCCGGCAGTTGCCGGATCAATTCCAAGGGGCCATGTAACCATCCAATCCCATTTTTTGAACCATACCCGATTTTCGGCTGTTGACATGGCGGAGATGTTTGGTAATTTGTCGCCAATTAAGCGAATTGCGAAAAGGCGCGTTTGACGATCGGTGCGTCCTCAATCTGCTTGCGGGGTACACAGTTCGCGCGCATATTATTTTGCGCAATTTCAAGGGCTATGTTTCGTCACGGCCACTTAAGGTTCAAGATGTTTAACGTTAAGCGTATCGGCGGCGTTGGGCTGGGTTTGTCGTTTATCGTCGGCGTGCTGATCGTGCCGGTTTTCCACCGGATGCATTGCGCCGACCATCATGACGCGCACGATGCCGCCAAGTGCCCCGTCTGCCAATTAACTCTTACCCCGATTGTTACGATGGCTTCGGTCATTGTGCCCATTGCCGGATTTGTTAAGCGCGGTGATGCCGTTCCGCCGCAATCGTTCATTATTCCTTTGCCCTGGTGCGATCCTACTCAAGCGCGTGCTCCCCCGATGGCCTGACATCTCGCTCGCTCAGGTATCACGCGGCGCCGGTTTGTCTGCCCGCGCCGTTGTTTATTGAATTAACACATTCAGCAGGGGAGGAATCCGTGAAGACTGCGCTATATTGCTTTTTTGCCGCCATTGTCATAATGGCGCCCCTCACAGGCTCTGCGGCCGACGAGGAAACAACGACCAACACGACTCTGGAACTCCAGCAACTGCGTTCCCGTCTGGAGATTTTGGAGAAAAAAATGTCGGTGACCAACCCAATCCCGCGATCGGTCCGCGAAGCGCCGGTCCCCGCGGCTTCCACGCTCGATGCCGTGCGCAAGGCGGCGCGGGATGAGATTGACACCACCTTTGAGGAAACAGGTCGTCAAACCGAATTTACGTTCGGGGCGCTTGATCTTCAAGCGTTGAACCCGGAAATCAGCGTTACCGGCGACATGCTCGGGTCATACACCGATACCACGGACAAACATTGGGACTTCTTGTTCCGGGGACTTGGTATTCACCTTGAATCCTATCTTGATCCGTATACGCATTTCAAGGCGGCTTTCGAAGTTAACGAATCCGGGGCGAGATTGGGCGAAGCGTACCTGACGCGCTACGGCTTGTTGCCGCAGGTCAATCTGACGCTGGGCAAGTTTCGCCAGCAGTTCGGCGTGGTGAACCGCTGGCACAAGCATGCGTTAGACCAGGTGGACTTCCCCCTGCCGCTGAGAATGATCTTTGGCGATGGCGGTCTTAATCAGACGGGTGGTTCGGTTGAGTGGACAATGCCCGACTTTGCAGGGCTTTCTCATGAAACCATCGCGCAGATCACGGATGGTTCGAACAGCCGTGTTTTTGGCGAGAACGCAGATAATATCCCGAGCGCTCTGTTGCGATACAGGATGTATCGTGATCTCTCATCCTCCACATACGCGGAATTGGGGGCCAGCGCGTTATACGGACAAAACAACCGCTGGCCCGTTGGAGAAACTTCAACGGATAAATCGCTAAACACTTGGGTATTTGGCCTTGATTATTCGATGGTTTGGGAGCCGACCGATAATATGCGCTATCGCAACGTTACCTGGAGAACGGAAGCATACGCGCTGGACAAGGCAATTCTCGCTCCGGACGGTTCGGGCAAAGATACGCTCACCCCTTGGGGCGCATACAGTTATCTGGAAAGCAAGGTGTGCCGCACGCTGGTCGTGGGTATGCGCGTTGATTATTATCAGCCGAGCGTCAAACCGTATGCCGCCGGCACATCCACTCTGTCACCACTGGCGGTTACAGAGGACGGGGCACAGGTGTGGCAATTTTGTCCATACGTGACATGGGAGCAAAGTCCTTACGTCCATTTGCGCGTGGAGTATGATTATGCGAGTGCCCGCGGACTGGATATGGCGGATAATGTAGTGTGGCTGCAGTGCGTCTTTGCGGCCGGACCTCATAAACATGACCGATACTAATTACTAATATGGCTGCATTGAAATGACTGAACTGAAGGAAAAATTAAAATGCAACGCAATCTAATGCTCGCGGGTATTTTTTTTGTAACGGCGGTCTTTATCCATGGACGCTCCGCCGACAAACCGTTACGCGTGGTGACAACCCTGCCCGATTATGCCGTAATTGCCCGGGTCGTCGGCGGCGACCGAATAATGGCAGAGGCCATTGTGCGGGGCGAACAGGACGCCCACTACATCCGTCCGAAGCCTTCATTTGTGACGATGGTGCGTCAGGCCGATGTGCTGATTGATACAGGATTGGACCTTGAAATGTGGCTTCCAGCGGTCGTGGACAAGTCGGGCAACACGAAAGTTCGCAGTGGTCAACCAGGCTATGTCGCGGTGTCGCAGGGCTTGAACCTTCTGGAAAAACCAAAGACCTTTTCACGGTCGGAGGGCGGCGTTCATATCTATGGCAATCCGCACATTACCTGCAGTCCCGTGAACATGCGGACGGTGGCCCGAAACATTGCCGTTGGCCTCAGTAAGAACGATCCGGAAGGAAAGGCCGGCTATCAGGAACATGCGGCGAAATTTGTCCGTGATTTGGATGAACGGATGTTCGGCAAAACGCTGGTGGATATGCTCGGCGGCGACACGCTGGCGGAACTTGCCGCTCAGGGAAAGCTGTATGGTTTCCTCGAAAAACAGACACACGAAGGCCGATCCCTTATCGAACAACTTGGCGGATGGATGAAGCAAATGTTTCCCCTTCGCGGAACGCCGATCGTGACCTATCACAAGAACTGGGTCTATTTCTTCGCCATTTTCGAACTTAAGGAAGCTGGCACGGTGGAACCGAAACCTGGTATTCCCCCATCACCGAACCATGTGCTGGGTCTGATCGAGAATATGCGTCAGCGAGATATTCGCATTCTCCTTGCGGCGAATTACTTTGATCAGCACCAGGTCGAGACCGTTGCCGCGCGCGTCAACGCCGAGCCGGTTGTTGTGCCTCTCTATGTCGGAGGCGAAAAGGGTGTAGATTCATACTTTGACCTCGTGAACCTTTGGGTGGAACGACTGCTGACCGCGGCGCGGAACAAACAGATGATCAAGTAGGACCATCACATGAGTGCGGCAACCAATTTTTTTGTTATGCAAATCAGCCTGATAGCGGTGGTGCTGGTTCTGCACACATACATTGGCCTTCATATCATCCGACGCGGGATCATTTTCAGTGATCTGGTGCTTGACCAACTGGCCGCTTTTGGGGTGATGCTGGGCATCGGTTGGGGCCTCAGGTATGGAACGTCTTGGTCGTATGTGCTTGCCATGCTGGCCACTTTGATCGGTTGCGCGCTGTTGACGGTGTCGCGGCCGAGGAATAAACAAATACCCCAGGAAGCCGTGATCGGCATTCTCTATGGAATGGCGCTGGTTGCCTCGTTGCTGTTGGCGGACAAAATGCGCGAGGGAAATTCCTCCTTCAGCGCGACCATGGTCGGATCCATGCTTTGGGTCTCCTGGCCGCTGGTGTGGGTGACGATCGGCATTTACGCGGCACTCGGTCTTCTGCACATTGCGTGCAGAAGGCCGGTCTTGCGGTTGACCGAGGATGCCTCCGTGTGGCCGCGTCGGGCGGCATGGGACTTCTTGTTTTTTGTCACGCAAGGGATTATCACGATTCTGATCGTCCCCGTTGCCGGGGTCCTGCTGGCGTATGGATTTTTGATGATTCCTGCGGCGATCGGCGCGATGTTCTCGCGCCGATGGGTTCCCGCGCTTTTGATCGGGTGGGGAACGGGATTTGCGGCTTGTGTCCTGGGTGTGATCGGTTCGTACAAGATGGACAGTCCGTATGGGCCTACCCTGATGCTGGCCATGGGCGTGTTTTTCGTGCTGGCGCTCGTGGTGAGTACACTGCTTGCATATCGTAAGGCCTCGGCGCTTGGTGTCTTGGCGGGCGGCGTAGCGCGAGCGAAGACGGGAGGTGTCCAATGAGTCTGGCTTGCATGCTTTGTCTCCCTTTCCTCGCCTGCGTCTTGCTCAGCCTTGTCCTCGGTTACCTGGGATTGCATGTGCTGAAGCGGGAAGTCATCTTCATTGACATTGCGGTGGCGCAGATTGCCGCCCTGGGCGCGCTGGCGGCGCATCTCTTTCTGGGTGTGCCGGGCGATTCCGTTCGGGCGCTCGCATGCGGCATAGGGGCAACATTCGTCGTGGCAATCTTTTTCGCCGTCGCGCGGCGGAGGACAGCACAGCTACCCATCGAGGCCATCATCGGCATCACGTATGCCATCAGCGCCGGAGGCGCCCTTTTCATGATTGGCAAAGGGACCGGCGGCCATACGCATGTCCAGGATATGCTGAGCGGTGCGTTGCTGTGGGTGAAAGGGCCGGAACTGCTTGGGACTGGTACTGCTTTTGCCGTTGTCGGAGTTTGTTTTAGCCTGTTCCGCAAGCCGTTTCAGCGGATTTCCGATGGGTATGCGGATGCCGTCGCGGCCGGTATGCACGTGATCGGGTGGGATTTCCTGTTCTACGCGCTCTGCGGCATTGTCATTACCTTGGCGGTTCGGCTGGCCGGAGTGGTTGTGGTGTTCTGTTTTCTGATCATTCCCGCCACGGTCTCGGCGATGTTTTCCGCTCGATGGGGCATTCGCATGGTGATTACTTGGCTGGTAGGTGTCATTGGCGCGGGGGCCGGTCTGCTTTTTGCGCAGTGGCTGGATTTCTCGGCTGGCGTGTGTGTGGCGTTGTTTCTTGGTTTGGCCGTTGCCGGCTCGGCTCTGGTTGCGCATGTTTGCCGCCGGCATCAAAAGTAGCTGGTGCTATGAATGTGTGGCGGCGGCGCTGATTGTCAGTCCGCCGTGTTTGACACCCCGCAGGGCGATCAAGCGATCGGCCAGGGTCTTGACCCGCGAGGCGGATCCGCGCACCATGATGACCTCCAGGCAATTGTCGTGATCCAGGTGAACGTGGGTTGTGCTGAGGATCAGATCGTGGTCTTCATGCTGTAAATCGGTCAAATGGTCTTGCAATTTATGCTGTTGATGGGCATAGGTCAGGGAAATTACGCCGACCACACTGCCTCGCGCGCTACGCCATTGTTCGTCCACCAGGTTTTTACGGATCAGGTCGCGCACGGCTTCCGAGCGGTTTTGATAACCATGCCGGGTGATAAACCGGTCGAAAGCGGCCAGCAGGTCCGGCTCCAGGGCGGTGGAAAAACGAGTGATCATTATGACACTATCATTCTTTTCGTATTAAACTACGGCCCCAATGCCGCCGTGTCAAACGAAATTTTGGGTTGCAGGGCGTGGCCCGTATTAGATGTTGAGGGCGCCCCAATATCCTTTGCGGCAACATCTGCACCTGTCACTGCGGCGTCCTTTGCCATTCATTTATGATTTCCGCGGTGGTCAGCGGGTGATTGTAGATCTTGACCTCGTCAATCATCCCCTTGAATAGCCTGCGCTCACCACTGCCGATATTGACCTGGCCAATATATAACTTCGGGGCGGCCCATTGAAGGTTTCCCGATGAACTGGCCGTATCCGTGAATATCAAGACACCATCCCGGTAGCACTTCACCGTATTCACCCCGTCGTAGGTAAACGCAACGTGATGCCAACCGTCCCAGGTGAGGGCGTCGGAATGCTGACACCAATGCCACCCTTGGTTGACAGTGTTAATATGAACCCATATTTTATTATCAGTGATATTAAAACCATATGCTCCTTCGGCTCCGGCAATTTCATTCGGACCCGCGAAATTCGTCGTTGGTGAATAGACCCAGGCCGCCATGGTAATCGCCGAGACCTTGAGACTGCTGTTACTGCCGCAATCGACATAATTACTTCCGTTAAAACTCAGCGCGCCGTTGATCCAACCGTTGGCCCATTGCGGATTCCCCTGCAGGACCCCGTTATTGCCTGTCCCGGAAGAATCGCGGGCTGTCGCTCCCGCGCCTTCGTCAAGCTTCCAATTACCCACCGCTTTATTCTCTTTAGTCAGCTCAACACGATCCACATAAAGATTGATTGCCTGCGCTTCCCAGGTCAACAACGTGATATACAAAGTTTCGTTATCTTCCGTTATAGTCTTCGTCACGCTGATCTTTTGCCATTCCGTGTTGAGTTCAGTCGTCTGATTGGCATAGGTCCATCCACCTTTTGTTCCCGCAAGACATATCCTGACCATTCCCTGCTGGCCAGGATCACCTCTTACATAAGCGCTGGCTGTATAGGTCTTCCCTTTTTCCACCGGGTAGGCAACACTACTACAAATACCTTCGGTAGCAACTATGCCGGGCGTGGTAACCTTTAACGATGAATTACCCGACAGCGCATAGGGTGATAGCGTCAGGACCTGGCCATTTTTCCAGGACTCCCAGCCCGTCGTACCCTCTTCAAAATCACCATTATAAACCGTTTTGTAATCCTTGACTTCCGTCAGCTCAATCCGGTCCACATAAAGATTGATGGCCTGCGCTTCCCAGGTCAATAACGTGATATACAAAGTTTCGTTATCTTCCGTTATGGTCTTCGTCACGCTGATTTTTTGCCATCCCGCGTACAGTTCCGTGGTCTGATTGGCATAAGTCCATCCGCTTTTCGTGCCCGCAAGACATATCCTGACCTTGCCATGCTGGCCCGAATCACATGCTACATAAGCGCTGGCGATATAGGTCTTCCCTTTTTCTACCGGGTAGCCGACACTGCTGCCAATACCCTCGGTGGGAACAAGGCCAGGCGTGGTAATCTTTAATGATGAATTCCCCGACAGCGCCCAGGGACATAGCGTCAGGACCTGGCCATTTTTCCAGGACCCCCAGCCCGTCACGCCCTCTTCAAAATCACCATTATAAACAGTTTTGTAATCCTCGACTTCCATCAGCTCAATACGGTCCACATAAAGATTGATGGCCTGCGCTTCCCAGGTTAACAACGTGATATACAAAGTTTCGTTATCTTCCGTTATGGTCTTCGTCACGCTGATCTTTTGCCATCCCGCGTACAGTTCCGTGGTCTGATTGGCATAAGTCCACCCGCTTTTCGATCCCCAAAGACATATCCTGACCTTACCACCCTGTCCCGAATCACATGCTACATAAGCGCTGGCGATATAGGTCTTCCCCTTTTCCGCCGGGTAGCCAACAATACTGTAAATACCCTCGGTAGGAACTATGCCTGGCGTGCTAACCTTTAATGATGAATTCCCCGACAGCGCCCAGGGACATAGCGTCAGGACCTGGCCATTTTTCCAGGACTCCCAGCCTGTCATGCCCTCTTCAAAATCACCGTTTTCAACCAGGTTAATCTGCCGCTGGTATTCCAGGTAAATCCAGTTAGAGGACAAATCGTGAATATCAACCGCCCTGGCCCTGAACGTAATTAAATAGGGCTCGCCTAAATTATAATACGCTTCCAGATAACCCGAATTGGAGCTGTCCAGCGGATACCATATATTCTGGTCATTGATTGAATATTCCAATTCCGTCATGGCGATGCCGTCT
>JBDRJR010000040.1:0-14105 GCA_043814705.1 Verrucomicrobiota bacterium
TCCGTGTTTCCGTGCCTCCGTGGTGAGTTTTTCTCTTTCAGCAAGGGGTAACAATATGGTTACAGAAAATATAAGAGCATTTGAAGTTTATAAAGCTTAGAGTGTGAATAGTTTGCGTGATTGTCTGGCAATTAATGACCCGCGAATTTTGCGGAGGAGCCGTTATTTGCAATAAAAACGATGAAATTTTGGGTGGTAAAAAATATAAAATAATTGACACACAGCGATTGTTTTTGGTACATTTTTACAAGTAAATATTAACATATTGCTTGTTTATTATGAAAAAGCGATCAAACGGCAAATTTAGTGTCGTCAAAGATCATCTTATTGCCGCCCTTGCCGCCAATGAGTACGTCGCCGGCGAATTGATCCCCTCGGAAAACGAATTGTCGAAACAACATCGGGTCAGCCGCCCCACAGTTCGGAAGGCGCTGGCTTTCCTGGAAAAAGAAGGCCTCATTACAAGTCGGCCCGGGAAAGGCCGAATTGTCGCGGGCCGGAACCAACCGCCCCAACCTGCCGGCGAACTACAGCTCGGCATCAATATGTCAACCTTCGTTTTGCGCGGTCAGTTTTATACGCCTTCGGCCATGGCGATTTTACACGAATGTTCGCAGGCCGGCATAAGATTAAATTTGATTCCCGAAGAAGATATTCAATGGATTGATAAAAAAGGTTTGAACGGGATGATCTGGCTGACGTCCACCGAAGATCAAATTAAACAATTGGCCATGGTTGCCGGAAAACGGTTCCCGGTGGTTCTGGTCAATAGAGTGTCCGCCAAGCCGAATATCAGTTATGTCGCCATGGATCATCAGCAGGGCGCCCGCGCGGGGATGGACTATCTTGTCGGTTGTGGACACCGCAAGATCGCATTTGTCGGCGGTCCCTGCCAGGAATATCCCTACCGCGAGCGTCTGCGCGGGTATTGTAATGCCTTGCGTAACAATAATATCCCCTTCAACGGCAAGTTGATTCTGGATATTCCTTATGCAACGCAGATTTTTCATCAAATATCGGCGTTTTTGCGCATGAATACTTTTTCGGCGGTTTTTATAAATGGCGGAGCGTTTGTGCCGCCAGTGCTTAACGCGCTCAATGCATTAAACAAGCGCATCCCCGCCGATGTTTCCGTGGTCTGTTTTGATGATGTCGAAAATGACTTTGAACATTACGGTCCGCCGTTGACCGCCATTCGTCAGCTGGTTTATAAAATGGGCGAAGAGGCGGCGAAATTGATCATCAGGATGATACGTGAAAAAAACCAGGAATGGCGGAGCGTAAAAAAAATACTGGCCCCCGAATTGATTGTCCGGCAGTCGTGCCGGAAAATAAATAAATGAGCAGTCTTATCCGTTAAGAACAAGGGGATGAAAAATCCCGTCACGGATTCAGGAGGATGTTATGAAGCAGCCAAACATTGTCTTTATTTTGGCCGACGATCAGCGATTCGACACCATCTCCGCTCTTGGTAATAGGGAGATTGAGACGCCAAACATGGATCGCTTGGTCAAAACGGGAACATCATTCACCCACGCGCATATCATGGGGAGCACCTCGGCCGCGGTTTGCATGCCCAGTCGCGCCATGATGCTGACGGGACGCACGTTATTTTCCATACAAGGTGCCGGCGAAACCATTCCTGCGTCACATGCTGCGCTGCCGGAATGGTTCCGCAATCATGGATACATTACCACCCATGTGGGCAAATGGCATCAGGACAGAGAGGCGTATAACAGGTGCTTTTCTTCCGGGGCCAAAATTTTCGGATTTAATTTTGAACGTGGCTGGTACGAGGGATGTAACGGCCACTGGCATCTTCCGGTGCATAATTATGACCCGACGGGAACATATGATAAAAACGGCGGTTACTTTCTTTCGCCCATTGAACCGTTTGATCAACCCTATGAAACCTGCAAAGAAAATGGCCGGCATTCGTCGGAAGCTTTTTCTGATTCGGCCATCGAATTTATTCGTGACTTTCCAAAATCGGAGCCGGGGAAAAAAGGCAAACCGTTTTTCATGTATTTGGCCTACCTTGCGCCGCACGATCCCCGGCAATATCCCATGCGGTGGCGGGAATTCTATAATGACAAAGACATTCTTCTGCCGGAAAATTTTATGATCCAGCATCCGTTTGACAATGGTGAAATGCTCGTGCGTGACGAATTGCTGGCTGCTCATCCCCGGAAACGGGAAGATATCAGGCGACACATCCGCGACTATTATGCCATCATCTCGCATTTGGATGAACAAATTGGCCGTGTACTGGATTCTTTGGAGCAGACCGGTCAGGCCGATAATACTATCATTGTTTTTAGCGGAGATAACGGCCTGGCCGTTGGACAGCACGGGCTGATGGGGAAACAGAACCTGTATGATCATAGCGTGCGCGTTCCGTTAATTATGGCCGGTCCCGGAATTGCCAGGAATCGGAAGAGCGATGCCTTTTGTTATCTTCTGGATGTTTTTCCGACGCTTTGCGAGTTGACGGATATTGCCGTTCCTGACACGGTTGAAGGAAAAAGTCTTTTGCCAATCATCCGTCAGCAGTCGGTCGCAGTCCGTGATATACTTTATCTTGCTTACAAGGGAATACAACGCGCTGTTCGCCAGCGGGACTGGAAATTGATAGAATATGTCGTGAATGGAAAGCAGACAACCCAGCTTTTCAACCTCAAAAATGATCCGCACGAAATCAGCAACATCGCGGACAAACCGGAACACCGACATATCCTGGATTTACTTCGCAAAGAGCTTCTCTGCTGGAAAACAGAGATGGGTGATACACGGGAAATGAGCGCGCATTTCTGGGATCAGTTTCGATAAAATTTTTGACGTGTTGGGAGAAAAAACGGCATGCATAATTTCCCCGAATTTCTCCGGCAAATCAAGGACCCGCCGGCGGCTTTCCGTCCGGTTGCCTTCTGGTTTCTGAACCATCGTCTGGAAGCCGGTGAACTTACCCGGCAGGTGCGCGCGATGGCGCGCAAGGGGTTGGGCGGATTTATGGTCCATGCCCGTGACGGTCTGCGGACCGGGTATCTGAAAGAAGACTGGGCCGAAGCGTTGCGGATAGTTATTAAGGCCGCGGAACAGCAGGGCCTGCAAGTCTGGCTGTATGATGAAAACCACTATCCCAGCGGCCCGGCCGGCGACAATCTGGCCTTCCGTTTCCCGGACCGCACCATGAAAAGTCTCGCCATTCGGCATGAAGAAATTTTGGCGCCGGGAGCCACCTGGGATCCTTCCGTGCCCAATTGCCGTGGATTGAACATGGCAATGGCCGCCTCGCTCGAAAAGCCGCAGACGCGGGATTTATCGGTCTTATTATCCCAAGGCCGGAAGTCATGGCGCGTGCCGAAAAGCTGGGGGCGAACGTTGGTCTTGGCGTTGGAAGAAAAGCCTTGGTCAGCCAACCCTGCCGGAAAATTTTCTTTTTTTCCGGATTATTTTGACCCGGATTTGACGGATGATTTTATTCGTCTGACCCATCAGTGGTATTTTGACCGCTTCAAAAAACATTTTGGACGGACTATCCGGGGTATTTTTTCGGATAATTCCTGCGCTAATTTCGGGCATATTCGCCGGGCGGTGCCATGGGGGAAAGATTTTGAGCGCCGTTTTAAAGCGGCCACCGGCCTTAATCTTCGCGACTTACTGCCGGGCGTGTTTTGTTCTTCTGTTCCCAACGCCGGTTTAGCGCGACTCATTTTCTGGCAGTTTGTCGGGCGCACCTATCTGGAATCCTACTTTAATAAAATCAGGACCTTTTGCGACCGCGCCGGAATAATAAGCACCGGCCATTTATGCCTGGAAGATGGCATGGGCGAGCATGCTCGGCAAATCGGCGATTATTTTGAAGTCATGCGCAGTTTCTCGCTCACCGCGGTGGACCAGCTGGGGCCGGAGCAGGCGGGCGCCCCCCTGCTTGAAAGTTATGGCGAGAACCTGCCGGCCTGTATTAAAAACACCGCCTCCGCCGCCCGATTCCAGGGGTCGCCCCGGATCATGTGTGAAAGTTTCGGGCTGGCCGGAGGGCCCTGGGCGCTGGATCTCTTTGAAGTCCGCCGCATCTCCGGCTGGCTGGCCGCCGTTGGCGCGGATTTAATCGTGCCGCATGGCTTGTATTATTCAATTGCCGGCGGACGGAAATGGGAATGCACACCGGATCATTTCCATAATCCACTCTGGTCCTATTACCGTTCATGGACCGACTGGATGGCGCGGTTATCTCTGGCCGCGGCCGGCGGAATCAATCTGGCCGAAGTGGCCGTGTTGTATCCCATTCATTCCCTGCGCGCGGCATTGGAAGTTGGCCAGGACACCAAAACCGCCGACTCCGGAACAGTGGCGCCCGACCAGGGTTTCTTTTGGCATGGAAAATGGCCGTTTCCAGGCCGGATATTCCCCGACCGGGGCACTACAACCAACTTTATTGAAGCCACCTTCCTTTGGACTGTGGAAGCGCTCCTGCATGAACATATTGATTTTGAAGTAGTGGATGAAGAGATTTTAAACCGGGCTGACAAAATACATAATGGCGGTTTTCAATTGCCATCACCGGGAAGGTCAAAAGGCCGTCCGTTCAAAGTCATTGTTTTGCCCGCCATAACGGTGCTTGAAAAACGCACGCAAAGCATGCTCAAAAAAATGATTCAGGCCGGAATCCGCATCATTTTGCTGAATGCCCGCCCGCTTGCGCTGTTTGATCCGGACTTGGGCAAGCTGGAACCGTGTTCGCTTTTCAATTCTTATTTAAAACCAGTTTCTTCTTCCCGTTTATCTGAATTTTGGACCATTGCATCCAGCCATGAAAATATTTCGGCATTAGGCATCAAGCCGGTGTGTTCAAACAACGCCGGACGGAAAGGGCTGGCCGCACAAGTTACGTCAAAAATCACCCGGTCCATCCTGATTGCCGGTAATGCCGGGGAATCCGGCCATATTGTGACCCGGGCCTGGGAAAAAAACGGTCTGCGTTTTTATTTACTGTTTAATTCCAGCGTTCAGGCCGTGCCAGGCAAGGTGTCCATCAGTGAACGCTCACCGCTGGCACAAATTGATTTAGATTCCGGGAAAGTGAAGGCCTGGCCAAAGCATGAGTTTGACTGGATTTTTGAACCGGCCCAGGCGCTTTTACTGGTCGCCGGACTGCACGCGCATAAATCCTTGAATGTCGGCACAGCGCGGCGGAAGGCGCGAACCATGACAATCCCCCTCGCCGAATCATGGAATTTTTCCGTGGCCGGCAACAGCCTGCCGCTTCGACAATGGCAGGTTCAAGTAAACGGCCCGACGCAGGTCTATACAACGAGTTTCAATTCCCGGTTTGATCTTTCCTCGGCGCGGCTCTTGATGGATCAGGAGCGCAGTACCCCCGAACTGGAAAGCAAGACCTATGCCCCGCAACGGCTGCAATGTTTTTTAAACGGCGCAAAGATTTGTAATTTTCAGCCGGGCACGCATTTGGATCACAACATTTACGAGGCCGTATTGCCGCCCGGCCTGATCCGGCAAGGTAAAAACATTCTGGAAATAAGAACACAAGCGTGTTTGGCGGAATGGGAATATCGCTTATGGCCGCCTGTTATTAGCGGCGCATTTAAAGTGGTTTTTGCCGGTGGTCGGCCGCTTTTGGATGCGCCCGCGACAACCCTGCGGACGGGATCATGGGTTGAACAGGGATATCCGTTTTTTGCCGGCGAAGGCCGGTATAGTCAACAAGTCCGCCTGCCGGTTTTGCGCCCGCCGGAAAAGCTTTATCTTAATCTCGGGAATGTGGCCCATGCCTGCCGGATAAATTTTGACGGCCGGGCGGGCGGGACAAGGATTGCGCCGCCGTGGCGTTTTGATATCACGGCCTGGGCGGGCAAAGCCGGGAAATTGGAAATATATGCGGCCAATACGCCGCATAATCTCTTTATGGAATCAGCGCGCCCAGCCGGTTTGATTGGCCCGGTAAGTTTGGAAAAATTCGACGGTTGACCAACGGAATCCAAAGGATTGATAACAACATGTCATCCTGCAACCCTGTCAAAAAATCTTTCTGTAATGCGGATACAACTAAGGCGGGCTTGTGCCCGCAACCTAAAACTTTTAACCACGAAACACACTAAATACACGAAAATCAGCGAACAAATCTTGCGTTTTTAAAAGTAATAAAAAAGGATCTGATCCTCGTCCATTTTCGTGTGTTCCGTGTGTTTTGTGGTTAATCTTCTTGTTTTTCATAGCGGTTTCCGGTGTTTAAGTAACTAACGGAAAGGAAAAAAATGCATATTATAAAAGCAAGTTCAATCATGGCCGGGATATTCTGCGGCGGGTTAATGATTCTAACGGCCGCGCCGGCGGAATCATTGCCTTCCGGCACCAACGTTGAAACCGGGAAAAACATTAAGGCGTCGGTCGCCCAAAATGTTCCCGTAAAAACCATCAGTTGTCCGCCGAACAGCAAACAGTATTTTTTTGTGCCCGGCCGGGTGTTGAGTTCGAACGGCGTTGATCCCAGTCTTGTTATTGATTTTCCCCAAGGCATACAACTTGAACCGGCCGGCATGATTAACTGGCGGTTTTGCGAAGGCACGGATTTTTTGACTCCCGTTAATGTGGATTCAGCCGCCGTTGACAAGCCCGACGGTAAATTCACAAGATATACGTTGTCATATCGTCCAACGCGCCCGGGCGGCGTGAAAATAAATCCCGACCGGAATTATCGCTTGAAAACAAGGATTAAATACAATCTGGCGGAAGGGGAAGTTACCCTGTTGCTGAGTTGGCGTAATGACAATGGGGATCTTCTGCGTTATACCGGTATTGACCAATTCAAGGGGAACTCGGACTGGAAAGATGTCGGTCATGTTATAAAACCACCCTCTGGAGCCCATGAGCTTATTATCTGGTTTAATAAGGGTGACGGCGCAATGGCGCAGGGCGACCTGTTTGTTGAATATGTGGAATTGTATGAAGAAGATGGAACGCCAGTCCATCTGATCAACGGGAATTTCAAAGAAGGATTATCGGGCTGGCAAGGCATCGGCAAGATTGCCGATGCGGCGCCGGGGAAAGGACTGCATTTATCATTCAACGGACATCACCAACAAGCGGTTTACTATACCGAGCCGCGCCCGTTGCCGCAAGGCGCCGAGTTTGCAACGGCGCCGTTTTTTGCCGTGGGTGATATGGCCGCGGGTGATCATTATATTTACTATCGCTGGGAAACACCGGATGCGCAAATAGATGCAGGGGAATCGAAAATAAAGCTGACTATAAGAAAAAAAGACGATTTAACCACACCGAAATTTTTAGAGACGGCGGTCTGGTTTGCCGAAAGCCCCGTTCCCGGTTATCCCCCATTAGTGCGGGATGCCGTCATTAACCTGCTGAAGGATTCTTTCATAAATACAATCTATGTGGAAGGCCCCAGCCTGAATCAATTACCTTATGGCACCAGGGCGGAAGATGTGGGATTAGGAGCGGACTTTATTGCCCGGCTGGCGGATGACGGATTTAAAGTCATAGCTTACGTAACTTACGAGAACCACTTTTTTGGACCTCTGGCCCCGGGTTACCTGAAAATTCATCCCGAAGCCGCCATGGTGGACTGGACCGGCCGCCGGCGCGAGGAACGGGTTTGTCCCACCTATCTGTTTCTCGAAGGTGAGAATGATTACCGCAAACTGCTCGTTGAAGTTACCGAGCGGCTTATCCGGGAAACAAAACTCGCCGGCATTTACTGGGACCTGGAATCAAACATACCGATCCCGGCGCCGGACTGGATCAAAGATCCGCAAGCGCCCTCCGCAACTTCCCCCGGAATCGCCTGTTTTTGTCCCCGTTGCCTGGATGCTTTTCGCAAGACCTGTGGTATCGAAGATATAACCAGGAAACCTGAAAATCCTGTTGTGATCAAGCATTACGATTATGACCTGTTGCCCGAACCGGCGCGCAGTATCATTAAAAACTACCCCCTGCAATGGACGCATTTTGTAAACTCACAGTTGGCCGCGCTGGCCCGGGAGCTGCACGGCGCCGTAAAACGGGCGCGCGCGTCAGCCGAATTCCGTATCTACACGGGGCTTTACGTTGAAGGCTATTTCCGCTTTAAGGATGGCGGATTGCTCAGGTGGTCGGAGATATGCGGCGCCAGTCGTGAGCAGACGGCCCCGTTTATAGACACAATCTTGGGATGTCATAGCGCCGGGTTTTATGATGACTATGAAGCCCATATCGTGAAAGAGCTTTCCCGTTATTCAGCGGGCCGAAAAATCCCGATGGTATTGGATGTATCTTGCTCAAGCCTGGGGAAAACGATCCTGGATCTTTATCCCCGTATTATCAAAACAATCGCCTTCAGCGGAGGAGACGGGACGGCTTTATGCTGTCCATACGCGCTTGATAGTTCCGATTACTCCGAGGTGCGCCGGGCTTTTGCGGACCTGTCTTTCCTGGGAAAATTTTTCCAGGACGGCAAACAAATCGAAAAACTTGTGGAGCTGGAAAGTAAAAGCAAGCGGGTGAAAGCGACGGCCTGGCTGTTGGGGAATAAAAGGGCCGTCTTTGTTCTTAACGAGGGCAAAGAACCGGCCGCGGTTGTTCTGCATAACCGGGCGCTTGGGCCAAGTCCGGAATACCGGCAAAAAGCCTGTTTTTTGCATGAAGACAAACCTCTCGCGGATCCGGTCAAGGTGGCGCTGGATCTGCCGGCCAAGTCCATGAAAATATTGATAATAGAGGATGTCTCTTATTCGTTCCTGAACAAAATTAAATAACAAAAGGGGGCCGATCATGAATAAAACATTCACTAATATTATTGTTTGCGGATTCCTTTGTTTGCCGGGGTTGTTGATGGCGAACGGCAATCAGCCTTTGCCCGGCTCCAATCTGCTGGCCAACGCGTCTTTTGAACAGCCTGCGAAAAATGACAATAAGGCGCAGAACTGGAACGATTATGGCGCCGGCTATACGCGGAGCAGGAAAAAAAGTTATCAGCCCGATGTTTTCGGCGCATGGAGCTGTAAAATCAGTTCGCGCGGCGGCGATGAGAAACCGCCCGGCGCGGTTACGCTCATCACCGCAGGATTGCCGGAGCAGGGAGAATTTGAAGGGTCGGTCGGCATTTACATTGAAAATTATGCGCAAGGCAAAATTAATTATTATTACGTAAGCGTGGAATATACGGACAACACCACAGAGTATCATCAGTGGATGTTGAATAAATACGCGATCAAGGATAATCTGGGGCGATGGAAAAGATATTATTTTAATTTTAAAACCAAGCCGGAAAAGAAAATAAAAAGCATGGGGTTTTTCTTCTTGACCGGCAAAAATGATGACGGCGAATTCATCGGCACCGTCTATTTTGATGAGCCGCGGCTGGCGCTCAAGCGCCTGAACCCATCCGTGCCGGGTTTCCTGGTTAAACGCGCAATCTCCGCTCCGGTCATTGACGCGAAAAAAGACGATGTTTACCGGCAGGGATCGGAACTTTCCCGATTCAGTATTATCCGCGACGGAAGTCTCGCCAAACAGCAGACGCGGGCTTACGCTGTTTATGATGAAAGCAAGCTCTATTTTTATGTGGAATGCGACGAGCATATTCTGGATCCGGTGTTACAGCAACGCGATAAATTCCGGGCCAATGAGACCACCCGCGACGGCAATCTCTGGAGCGATGACTGTGTGGAAATATTTCTGTCAGCCGCTGAAAACACAAATAATTATTATCATTTCATTATGAACAGCCGCGGCGCCCTATATGATGCCGCATGCACCAGGAAGCCGGACGGGGAAATAACCATGGATAAATCATGGAATTCGTCGGCCCAATTCAGCGCGCGGGTTGATGAGCCGGCCTGTTTGTGGATGGCGGAGATCGCCATCCCGTTTAAAGACCTGGCGTCTGCCCAGCCGGCCGCCGGAGATTGCTGGCGAATGAACGTTTGCCGCGAACAGAAAGCGGATGCAGAAAATTCAGCCTGGGCGCCGGCGGCTCGAAATTTCCACCAGCCGGTCCTTTTCGGAGAAATGATATTCGGCGGGAATGTTTCATTACCGGCCATGCACGGGCTGTCCATCAACCCGCTTATGGAAGGTGCAAACGAGCTGGTGTTACAGTTGGCAAACAACGACGAGCAGTCGGAAATCGTTGAAACGGCAATCGAAATAACCAGTGTCAATCCTGATGGCTATACGCGCTCTGCAATCGAACAGGGTTTTTGGCGCATTGCCCCCGGTTCGGCGAAAACCGTCAACATGCCTTTTTCAGCTCCCCGCCATACCAGGAACGTAAGTTGCCGTCTATACTGCCCAAACGGTCTGTTTTATTCCTCACCGTGCTACCCGCTGGTCATCAACACGCCTTTTGTTATTTACCATGGCTCTGTGGGCATTCATGCCGCCATGCCAATCAGCGAGTTTTATGCCGTCCAGGATGACATGCTTTATGTTCCTGTGGTATTGCGCGGTCCGGCGGAAGGTGCGCTGACAAATGCCGCCTGCGATGGCTCTTCAATGCCGACGCAATTGCGCGGTCCGGCGGAAGGTGCGCTGACAAATGCCCGATTTTTTATCGAGGTGCCTGATTTTATGCGGATGATCTCCAATGCGGGGAACAGTCGTTCCAACCCCTGGCAATCTCCGCTTGAAGTAACTGAAATCAAAACCAATCATGCCGAAATCGCCTATCGGCGTTATTGTTTAACCCTTAATACAAATAATTTCACGTTGCCGTCCGAAGCGGAATTGAAAAAATTCCGAACAACCCAGTTGTTTTTTAAGATCGGCACGCCCGGAACAAAATCGGCCGCCAATAAACCCTGCGACCTGTTCTATTATTTGGAGATTGACGGCAAAACCAGCCTGGCCGGCCAGGTTAAACTTAACCTGCTGGAGCCGTTTAGCGGCAAAAAAAACGATCGGACAATTTTCATGATGTGGAATTGGCTGAACTACAGCCAGATGGGAAAGGCAGAGGCCCAAGAAAGGTTTAATTCCTTCAAAATGGCCGGGTTTAACCTTTTTTTAAATCAGGGCGGCAATATGGATCGGTTCGGGAAGGAATATGATTTTAATATCATCGGGGAGATTCCCTGCATGTTGGAGGAAGCGCACCTTCCAACCGTGCTAAAAAAATTCGGGCTGGAAGAATACTTGCGGAAAAATCCGGACAAACGTTCCGTAAGCGGCAAAGGTGAAATTCAAAAAAACATTGTCTCGCCGGCTCATTTGCTGGAAACCAATTCGCCGCCGGCTTTAATGTTGAAAGAATATGTGACAAAAAACTTTGCGAAATATCCGTTTGTATGTCTGGACTACGAAGGGTCCCCGCTGGGGCCTAATGCTTTGGGGTTTGATGCGCTAAATCTTGAAGTATTTCGTAAATATGCCCGGATTGACAAGAAGGTAAAACTTGATCCTGACGTGATCGCGCGGGATTATAAGGCCCAATGGATTGATTTCCGGAATTGGCAGGTGGCCGAAAAATTCCGTTTGTTCCATGAAATCGTAAAAGAGGCCAATCCCAACTGCAAAATCGTGGGCTACAGCGGATATGAATCGGCTTACACCAGGGATCATTACAGTATCAATTGGAATTATATCAGTCCCTATATTGACATAGCGGAATGCGGATACGGACGCCAAGCGCAGGCGGCCAAGGACACCATCAAGGCTGTCGGAAACAAACCATTGATCGGCGGCGAAATAACTTATATTTTTCAAGGCTATGATTTTTCCATGGCTGAAATTAATTTGTTTCAGCGTTTGACCGATTGTGGCGGAGGAGTGATGCTCTATGACGACTGGAGCACCGCGGTTGATAACCGTCTGCTCAAGGCGCTTTCCAAAATTTCCTCGGTGGCGGCGGATTTCCCGAAGTTCTTTGCCGCATTTGAGCCGGATGAAAATACCCCGATTATCCGGGAAGGCGATGCCGGCAATGTTACCGTGCTTAAGAACGGGGCGGAACGACTCGTCTTTATCTTTAACGTCGGCAATAAAACATGCCGGTTCAGGATCGGGTTAAAGGATATTGCCGGCGGTGCGACCGGGATTACATACTGGACCAAGAAAAAGATAAAAGTTCGGCCGGAATTGGAAATAGAAGTTGAGCCGGGCAAGGTGGAAGTGGTTTATATTGCCATGCCCCGGAAAACGCTGGAGGCGCCGCAGGTTACCGGCGCCATCCAGAAATGGAGGCAGAGATTGCGCAATCTGTTTTGCCGGGGCACACCGCCGCCGGCGCCCAAAATTACCGGTGCGGGCGGCTGGCCGTGTCCCTTGCTTAGATGGAGCGATGCGGATGGGGCGCGTAATTATTACGTTGTGGAATACAGCCGGGATTCCGGTTTTCCGAAATTAAAGACGGCCGCGATCAGGAACGTTCCCGTTAACTTCTGCCTGATTGAAGATTCATTGGAACAAAACGCAAAATATCACTGGAGAGTGCGGGCGGTGGATGTGATCAGCGGCGCCGCGAGTACTTGGTCGGAAACAGGAGAGTTTGTTGTTGCGGGAGAGTGGCGATGAATTCATTCGCATCCCGCCGGATGCGCCGGTTGTAGGCTGAAGCCTGTAAAACACAGGCGTCGCCTTTGCCGGATTTTTCCTTGACGCACCGCGTTTGACGCGGCATGCTATTCCCGTTCAATACACGGCGACGGCATTTGCAAGAAGAATTCGAGGCACTTGGGTTGTGGCATAGCTCGCATTGGGACAACCGGAAGCAGAGCAACCAAAATGAAAAGATCAATCACCTTGATTAGTGGAATGCTGGTCGCGGTTGCAATCTGTATCCAAATGGCCGGGGCCACGACCAATTATGTTGACCGCTATGGCGCGAATCCCGTCCCGAACTACACGAACTGGGCAACCGCGGCCACGAATATCCAGGACGCGGTAGATGTGGCCATGGCGACGCCCGGCAATACCGTGCTGGTCAGTAACGGCGTATATGATACCGGCGGCAAAATAACGCCGGGTGGTTTGCTGACTAACCGCGTTTGCGTGACCAATGCCATTATTTTGCGCAGTGTCAATGGCCCGGATTATACGTCCATTAAAGGTCAGCCATCGCCCGAAGCAGGAGGAATTGGGACAGGGGCGGTGCGGTGCGTCTATTTGTTCCGCGGCGCAAGTCTGATTGGATTCACGCTGACTAATGGATATACGATGTCAAATCAGGCTGCAAACGCGCACATGGGAGGCGGCGGCGTCTATGTTAACACCAGCGGGACGGTGAGTAATTGCGTGATAGTGGGAAATTATGGATGGCGTTTCGCCGGTGGCGGTGCGGGTTTAGATGGTGGTGGGACGCTGAATAATTGTATAATATCTAATAATTACATCCCGGCGTATGGCGGTGGGGTGGCAGTGTGGTACGGGACGCTAAACAACTGCATAATTGTCAATAACATGACCGCAACGTTAGGCGGCGGCGTTATGGCATACGCAAGTTCGATAAACAACTGCCTGATTGCCGGAAATACAGCCACTAATGGCTCCTCTGGCGGCGTGTTTGCGTGGCATTATCCGGTAACACTGAACAGTTGCACGATTGCAGGGAATAGTGACACAACCAGCGCCGGGGGTATTCAGTTTTATTTCGGTCACACTGGGATGACGAATTGTATTATCTGGGGGAATACGTCAAGCGGCGGCAGTAGCAATTATAGTTTTAATGCCGGCACATGCACTTTAAGTTATGTATGTTCCGGGCCGGTGCGAGTTGGGACGGGGAACACCGGTTCCGACCCGCTATATGTCGGGCAGGCGTCCGGGGATTATCGTCTGACCAAGTATTCGCCCTGCGTGAATGTGGGGATATATCAGAGCTGGATGACTGATGCGGATGATATTGACGGGCATCGGCGGTTGGACAAATTCAGCGGCATTGTGGATTTGGGCTGTTACGAATATATTCCCCAAGGCACGCTCGTTAGTGTCCCGTAGGAATACAATGGATTCGATTCGTTCAATCATGATAAATTGGCTCCCCTCCTTCTCCAATACAAGCCCTTGCTTGAAATCAGATTTTGCCTTTGGCAAAACCTGATTGCAAGCAATCTCTTCTCTGTGTCTCCGAGTCTCTGTGGTGAATTCTTCCC
>JBDRJR010000041.1:0-13293 GCA_043814705.1 Verrucomicrobiota bacterium
TCCGTGTTTCCGTGCCTCCGTGGTGAGTTTTTCTCTTTCAGCAAGGGGTAACAATATGGTTACAGAAAATATAAGAGCATTTGAAGTTTATAAAGCTTAGAGTGTGAATAGTTTGCGTGATTGTCTGGCAATTAATGACCCACGAATTTTGCGGAGGAGCCCAATATTCTCACACGGAGCCGCAAAGGTCATAAAGTTAATTCCCGATCGGCAAGCTTTTCTTCGTGGCTTTGCGTCTTTGTGTGAGACAGATTCCGATGAGTGATTCTCTCAGTCAAACCATCGGGAACACACTGGCTTCCCTGCCGCCGCTGACGACCGCGGTCAACCATTTCCTGGATCGGCATACCGTTCCGCACGAGGCAATCTTCCGGGTCAATCTGGCCATTGAAGAGATTATCACCAACATCATTAAATACGGCTACGCTGATACGGGTCCGCACATGATCGCGGTCAATCTCGCGCTTTTCCCGGAAACGATCAGCTTGCAATTTAAAGATGACGGGCATCCATTTGATCCTTTGCGGACGCCCGAACCGGACACTCATATTCCGCTGGACCAGCGCCAAGTCGGCGGCCTGGGTTTGCACCTTGTGCGCAAAACGGCCAATCGGATTGTTTACCGGCGTGAAAATGGCGCCAACCTCCTGGAAGTGGACATTGCACGGCAATAAGGCGACAAAACCAAAATTTTTACTTGCGTTCGGGGGGGAATAGTCTACAGTCTATTCGCGGGCGGCATCAGGCGATGCCTACCTGAGAAGCTGTGAAATAATTGCTGAACGGCCCCATTATGTTTTTTGTCTGTCATGCTGAGCGAAGCCTGGCGGAGTCGAAGCATCTCCATATCAAGCCATTATATGGGGATTGGATATTCCTCGCTTTGATCGGAATGACATGCGCGTTTTATAGCGCCAATTCTTGCACAGCTTCTGAGCAAAAACTAAACAAAGGGAATAAAATCATGCCCGCCACATCAGCCGATCAGCCAGTTAAATTCGCGAACCTGCTTTGGCAAGCTTGGCAACCCGATCAACCCCGCCTGACGCGGTCAACCTTGAATTGCATCCGGACTGCGGGAATGACCGGCAATATCCTTGAAGTGCGCACACCCGGCGAAGTCAACCTTGAAGGCGCACAAACCGAAATCCCCGTCGTCGCCGGTAAAAAATATGTTCTGTCGTTGAAACTCAAAGGCGCCGGCGTCCTGCTTGTCACGACGGCCCAACCAGGCGATTCGGGGCAATCTGTCAAAATCAAATTATCCACGGCCTGGCAAACCGTCACATTGCCTGTCACCGCCAAAACTGAAAAAATCATTTTCGGCGTCATTACTCTGTCCGACCATATCACGCGCTGGCCGGCGGTGTTATTCAACAAACCCCAGAAATGTGTTTTTTACATTGCCGACCCGACCTGCCACTGTGTCCGCTCCGGCCAAAACGACCAGCCCGACGTCGGTGGCTTGATCCGAATGCCCAAAAAGAATTTTCCTGAGACCGACCTGTCCCAAGTTAAAATCGTCGTGCCCGCCGACGGGCGTTACGACCAGCTTGCCCAAGTCTTGAAACAACACATTGCCGCTAAATGTCACGCCGCGCCGTCCATTGTTACCGACCGCGACTTCAGCGGCCGCTACACCTCGAAGCGCCCCCTTATCCTGCTTGGCGACATCAATGCCAACCGTGCTGTTTACGCGCTCTATTGCGACCGTTACACTCCGGCCGACTCCCTCTATCCCGGTGACGGCGGTTATCTTGTGCATACCATCCACGATCCCTTCGCCACGGGCATAAATGTCATTGTGCTTGCCGGCGACGTCCAACTGGCATGCGACGTTTTCATCAAAAAAATCAGCCGGATTGTCCGTCCGCCAAACATTGGCCCGCTTTTTGAGCTTAAGCTCGGCGCCGGCGGAAATACCATTCCTGGTATCAACAATACCCCCGCCATCACCCAGGAGGTGCAACGCGTTTCCGATCATGCACGCAAAGGCGGGCACACCGGACCATGGCGCGACATTGCCGCGTTCGGCCAACTTTACGCCCTCACCGGCAAAGACGTTTACGCTGAAATCTTCAAGCGCCTCGTTTTTTTTGCCCAACAACACGCTGACTCCGGTCACGGAAACTGGGGTAGCCCATGGGGATTTGACGCCGATTTCCCATTGCTTGACGTTATACCGGCCTGGGACGCTGTTGAGGAATCGCCTGTTCTTAGCGATGACGATCGTCTCGAAATTACGCGCATCCTTGTCCGCTACATTCGCCACTGTCCGGCGCATATTGAAGATCTGACGGACTTCGAATTGCGCGTCAACCACTCCACTTTCGCCGCAACGGGACTATATATTGCCGGCCTCTACTTCAAAAAATATTACCGGCTTCCTGAAGCCGAGCGTTGGATTGCAATCGGTGAAAAATGCATCGCGCCCCATCTTCGCGCCATTAACGGCAACGAGGATGCCAATGGTTATCTGTGGCTGCCTTTTAAACACGCCCTTGCTTACACGCTCGCCTCGGGTGATACCACTTTTTTTGATTCCAACGCCGCCGGAAAAATTGCCGATTATGCCAACATCATCACGGACAACCTTGGCCGCGAAGCGTCCTTTGGCGACAACACGGCTTCAAAGACACGCGGTGGCCAGAGTCACCGGATGGCCGCCAGCTTCCATTACCGTGATGGCCGGCACCTCTTTTTCCCGGCAACTCAGGGCATGCCTTATGCCTTCAACTCCAACCTGCTGCCCGTTGAACCCAGCCATCTTGCCGGCGTCAGCGTTTATCCGCTTGAGCCCCTCTTTTATCTCTATGCCACGGGCACGCCCCTCCCGAAAAACGCGTCTTGCTTTGATAAACTCAGTTTCCGTGACGGATTCAACCGCATGGATCAGTATCTGCTGCTTGACGGGATCAATGAAGGCAATCACAAACATTTTGACGGAAATTCCATACTCCGCCTTACGCGCAACGGGAAGACGTGGCTTTCCGACAGCGGTTACTTTAACCGGGACCAGCAATGCCATAATACAGTTTGCATCTACCGTGACGGGCAAGCCGCTTCCCTGCCGCCGTTTGCCGGCCTTGAACATGCACGCGCATTCAAACGCGCCGCTTTTTCGCAATCAATCATGTCCGGCTACAACAAGAGTAACTGGCGCCGGAATATCTTTTCGTTGCGCAACCAATACTTCGTTCTCGCCGACGATATTGAAGCGCTCGCCGATGAAAAAGAGGCCGTCATCCGCGTCTTTTTCCAGACCCTTGGCGCCGCCAAACTGTCCGAAACCGCGTTGACCCTCACCCAGGACGATCAACAATTCACCATCCAATTCCCCGCCGGCCCCGCAACACAACTCAAAACCGGCAAACTATCCAACGGCGCAAACGTCCTCGAAGGCTACGATGAAGATACGCACACCTTTATCCAGACCTCTGAAGTTGCGCTGGAGAAAAACCGGAGTTTTGTCCAGTGGAATCTGATGGCTGGACACGGCATCGGCCAACGCCCGCCCGGACTGCAACGCCTCTCGCAAAACTGCATACGCATTGCCTGCGGCGGCGAAATTATTTTCACCGGCATCGGTTCGGGTAAATCCCCTGAAAATATTCCGGATGGCCCAAGCGTCCAGGCCGCGATGTTCCAGATTAGCGCCGAATATTTCGCCCTGATCGCCGGAACACAAATCCGGTGGCCCGACCCGGTCTTCGCCGCCGATGGCCCGGTTGATATTGAATTCGACTTTCAGGCCAACGCGGGGACCATCGTTGCCGGAAAACCAACGCAAATCACGCTCGCCGTTCCCGAAGATACCGCCCTGCGCATTAACCGTCGCAGTGTCAATTATCGGCGGTCCGGTGCAACGGCAACCTTCAGCGTCCCGGCCGGCGGACATACCGTTGAATTTGTCCCGCAGGCTGTGCTTCGCCGGGAGGCCGCTTTACAAAAACCGGTTAAAACCGTTCAGGTCGCTGTGCCGTATATCCGCGCGTTTCAGCCGACAACGACCGCGCTGAAGAAAATATGGGCGCATTCCGAAGATGGCGCGCTGGGCGCCATGGCTATTGCCGATATTAACAACGATGGCGGCGCCGAAATCATCGTCGGCGGCGAATCGCAATCCGCGTATGCATTGACCGGCGGCGGGAAAAAACTCTGGCAATTGGACACCGGCGGAACCGTGCGATGTATCTGGGCCGGATGCCTGGGCCAAGGATCGGCCCGTATTGCCGTTGGCAGTCACGACGCAAAACTCTATGTTGCTGACGGCGCCGGCCGTATCCAATGGACATGGCAGGCGCACTATCATAATAAACATCCGTCCATTTCCTGCGTAACCGCCGGTGATATGCTTAACAATGGCAAGCCGGTTTTTGTCGTCGGCTCGGATAATTGGTTTATTTACGCCTTGAGCAGTGACGGCAAGGAATTATGGCGGTTTCTCGGTTGTCACGAGGTGCGTGCCGTTGCCCTGGCCGATTTTGACGGTCACGGCCGGCCTGACATTATATTCACTACCGGCACGTCGGGTGTCTTTTGCGTTACACCCTTGGGCCGGCGCAAGTGGGCCTACAGTGCCAAAAGCAGTAACTTAAAGTGCCTTACCAGCGGTCATCTGGATGGCGGCGCCGCGGCCATTCCTGTAACGGGCGGGCGGGACAACTATATCCAGGCCATTGACCGATACATGGTTAATCATGCTGGTTTCACCGACGCACTGGCCCGATGGGAATGGAACACCGGCGATGAAGTGACCGCCATTGTCTGTTGCGACCTGGACGGCAACGGCAAAGACGATGTGCTGGCCTGCTCGCGCAACCGCAATGTTTACGCCATCAACGGTGATACGGGCGAAAAACACTGGCGAACGCGGCTGCAAGCCATACCGTTCAAACTGGCCGCCGGCAATTTTATCAATCAGGACAACATTGATATTGCCGTCGGCACCGATACCGGCATAATGTTGCTTGCAGGCCGGAACGGCAAACCGCTTGCACACTACAAAACAAAAACCCCTGTCACCGCAATAGCCGGATATCCCACGCCGGCCGGTCCCGATCGGATTATTGCCGCAACACAGGGCGGCGAAGTGATTATGTTGGCGGGCGGCATATAGCCATCCCGATAATGGACACGATGACAAAGGCTCGTATCCGTTTAGCCAATTGAACAAACTGACAGGATTACATGTTGTTTCCTGTCAAATTTCCTTCGGATGGCTTAATAGTTACGAAGGCGCCTAGGGCGGGAGCCATCGCCAACCATTCTTCCAATCATCGCGGCGTCGCGTCCGGCAAACCGCCATCCACGGGAATCGTGGCGCCGGTGGTCGGGGTTTGACGGGTGGCAAAGAAAAGCACGGCGTTGGCCACGTGGTCAGGCGTTACCCGGGCCTTCAGTAAATTCCGACTACAATAATAATCTTCCAGCCCCTTTTCATCAAGGTTGCGCGCTTTCATGCGCGCGGGACCGATTTCGGCCCACAAGCCCGACTTGCGTTTGCCGTCGGAAAAGACCGCATCCGGTGCAACCATGTTGACGCGGATATCGAAAGGCGCCAGTTCCAGGCTGGCGATGCGCGCCAATTGGTGAGCCGCCGCCTTGGTGGCGCTGTAGGCGCCGAATTGGGCGCCCGGAGCAAACACGTTCTTGGTGGAAACTAGAATCATGTCACCGCCCGTCGCCTGGCGGCATAAACGCCGGCCGGCCTCCGCCAGGGTCAGCAAGGTTCCTTCCACATTGACACGCTCAAGCCGTCGGAACGCCTCAACATCCAGTTCAACCAGCGGCGCCACCATGGCGATTCCGGCATTGGCCACGACAATATCCACACCACCCCAGGCCTCAGCCACGGCATCAAACCCGGCGGCCACGGAAGCGGCATCGGTAACATCCATTGTCGCGCCCATTATACGGCCCGGCACGGTCTGATCCAGTTCCTGAACCAGGTCGTCCAGCGCTTCTTTCGCCAGATCGGCGGCGGCCACATGCGCGCCTTTTGCCAGCAAGCCACGGCAAATCCCCGCCCCAATTGCGCCCGCCGCGCCGGTGACCAAGGCAATTTTATTTTGCAGAGGCGCCGGCGCCGACACCGCACCGCGCTCGATGTGATAGGCGCGCCCGCCGGGCCTGTCTTCGCCGAAGCGCTTCGCGCCGGCAGGCACGATGACCCTGTCCGGCCGGGCCGTTGACTGTGGCAGGATGACCCGCAGTTGCGCGCGCAGGGCATCATCCTTGGCTATAATTTTGACATCAGCCAGGTCAATCACTGCGCCGGAGGCCCCGGAGGATGGGGCACAAGGCTTGAATATGACCCTCTGCCAGGGGTCATCAGGACAACCGGCGGGTTCAGCCAGCAGGCCCCGGAAAATGGTCAGAAGCCGGGCTGTTTGCAAATTCATGTTGATCCTACACGTTTTACGATAACATTTCGGCATGGTTCAAATCAGGAGCTCCTCCGCAAAATTCGCGGGTCATTAATTGCCAGATAATCACGCAAACTATTCACACTCTAAGCTTTATAAACTTCAAATGCTCTTATATTTTCTGTAACCATATTGTTACCCCTTGCTGAAAGAGAAAAACTCACCACAGAGGCACGGAAACACGGAGATGAAAAAAAGAGGAAGTTTTGTCAAACTTGAGATTGGCACGGCAGTTGCCGGACCAATCTTAAGTTTGCCAAAACTGTCTGTATTATGGAGAAAGACGAGAGATTCGATTCGTTCAATCATGATCAATTGGCTCCCCTCCTTCTCCAATACAAGCCGTTGCTTGAAATCAGATTTTGCCTTTGGCAAAACCTGATTTCAAGCAATCTCTTCTCCGTGTTTCCGTGTCTCCGTGGTGAATTCCCGCGGATCTTACCCATAGATTCCGCGGAAGACCCTTTTTATTTTCCCTGCTCAGGATTGAGCCGCCGCAAATTTAGAAAATTCCAACACGTTTTCCAACGGCGTGTTTTCCATAATACTGCTGCTGGGCGCAATGACAATGCCCCCGCCGCGCCGCCGGGATAAGTCAACCATGCGCCGGATATCATTGCGAATCTGTTCCGGGGTCGTGTACATGGTGGTCGTCACATTCACACTGCCGAACAGGAACGGTAACTTCCCGTTTCGGCAGGGCGTTGCGGCAAGCGCGTGCATATCCATGCCCTTGTCCTCCTCAAATCCCTGGAAACCGTCTATGCCGCAGTCCATAAGGTCCGGCAGAATGGGAAGGATATTACCGTCGGTGTGCCAGAGCCAGTGGATGCCGGCCTCAATGATCGGGGCGATTGCGCGTTTCTGGTGCGGGAAGTAGATATCGTGCAGAATTTGCGGAGAAACCATCGGACCATCATTCCCGCAGATGTCTTCACCGGAATAAATGACCGGCACAAGATTATGATCCTTGATCGCCCTGGCAATGGCCGCATTGCGCAAGCGGCTCTCCGCGCCAACAAATGCGAATAGACGCTCCAAAGCTTCCGGGTAGAGCGCATGCGCCATAAGGTAGTTCTCATACCCCATCGAACTATACCACATCCACGGAACGCCCTGGCACAGGTGGCCGGGAATGAATACGGCCGGCTTAAGAAATGCACCCCAGCCGTCCAGTTCCAACCAGCGCAGATAGTTGATTTCGGTGTCCACGTAGTGGTGCGCTTCCGAAGCCGCCGGAATGGTTTGACAAAAATCCCGGACATCCTCGGGCGATTTAAATCCATGGGACTTTGACCACGCATTTACCAGCGCATAAACCACCGTGCGTAGTCCGTCATATTTCACGACAGACCCAGGTCCGCACTCCCGATCCTGCCGATCCGGCAATACGAACTGCAGGATGACATCCACATCCCACGCGTTCATTGCCAAAGCAAAGACTTCCTTGGGATGCGACCGGTAATCACTGCGTCCCGTGATCCGCTCAATGGCGGGAATCGTGGAATTAGCGCCCGCAACCGGCAGGCGATCGGTCGGCTTGAACTCAATCGCGTTGATCAACCGCTCGCGTTTCTGATGGTACAGTTCATGCTTTGTCATTTCGTTGCCTCTCATCAGTTTAAACCAGGAACGAAGAACAGCTTCCTGCGTACCCACCGGCGCCCCTTTCCCCCATCGCTACGGATGGCAGGCTGATGAGTAATCACTTTTGTCCCTACCCCTCTCCCCGTCCATGTTCGCGATAATACTTCAAACTCTCTACCAGCGCCTGCATGTTCTCCCACGACACGCCGGGGGCAATTGAACTGCTGCCTCCCAGAAATAATCCGGTCGTCGGTCCTTTTTCAACCAGCCATTTTATTTCTTTGCGGACATCTTCCGGCTTGCCGAAGGGCAAGGTGCGTGTCACGGAAACGCCGGCGATAATAATCAAGGAATTTCCGTCGCGGGTTTTCATCCGGCAGATTTTCTCGTAATCCATGCCATCCTCATACTGGAACCCCTGAAAGCCGGAAAGCCCCGCCTCCAGCAGGCGTGGAACCATCTGCGATAGATTGCCGTCGCAATGCCAAATAAGTTTGACCCCGCCTTTCAGGAGCGGCTCAATGGCCCGGACAAAATACGGGAACCAGATTTTGTCCAGCGACTTGATATCTACCAATGTCCCTCTGGAATCGGCCATATCATGATCCAATCGGAGCAGGCATGGCAGTTTTCCTTCCGCATAGGCGCGGGCAACGGCGCGGTTCACGTGAACCGCCAGATCGGCCTGCAGGGAAAAATGGCGTTCCATAACCTCCGGATAGAGCGCATAGGCCATCAAATAATATTCATAGCCATAGCCGAAATAAGACAAACCGGGAAAAGATGCGCAAGCATATGGCGCTTTCAGTATGTCCGGTCCCAAAAGCAATTGGGTCGTTTCTTCATCGGAAAGGATTTGTTGACAGCGGTTTTTTCCCATACTGTCGGCATCCTGATTCCAAGCGTCAATTTCCTGCTGCAATTGCGGAAATACTTTTTGTTCCAGATGAGCGACGACGGCTTCCGGCGAATCAATGACCATGTCGTCCATGACAATCTGTTTTTGGCCCGTAGTGGCAGTTTTTTGGGTTCCCGGTTCGTATCCATGGGACCCCATACTTAGCGGATTTGTGGCAAGGTACTGATCCAACATGCAGGTTCCGACACTCCTTTGCATGCTTAGATAAGTTTCAATCGGTCTCCGCTTGTAAGTCCCTTCCGGAACGCCCGCCAACCGGTCAATTATCCGATATTCCATGGGATGAATGAGCCAGGAAGGGATGCCTTTGGTCTGTTTTTGATGAATGGCATCCAAGGCCAGCAATGCATTTTTCTTTAATTCCATGATCAATCCGCTATATTTCGCCACAAAGAGGCACAAAATTCACAAGTATTCAGAAGTCAGAATTTGTGCTTCTTGTGCATTTTCTTGGCAAATTCTGAATCTATCGCGGACATTCTTTTTGCTGTTTTCGATAGACGGAATCCGGAACCTTAACCTCGCCCCCAGACCAATTATATTTCGGCTGGCCTTTTCCCGCCAATTTCGGATCACAGCACCAGCGATCATCCCGGTATTTTTTTCGGATTTGTTTGTTGCGGAAATCGGGAATATCAATCGGAATGTTCCCGTTGACAATGGAACGATAACCGAGCAGTCCGGGCAGGGTCATATCCAAACCCTGATAGACGTCAATAGCGTGTTTGCCTTCCGGCCGTCCTCGAATCTTTTGCAGGAAATAATGCATGGTATAGAAATCCGAACCACCGTGACCACCGATCCGACGGGAAAGTTCCGTTGAAAGCGGGAAAGCCGGCTTATAGCTGAAATTCTGTTCATAAGAAGGATGGTTTTCACGATACACATGAACACGATTATACGTAGATTCCCAACGGTCGGTTTCCATCATGCCCTTCGTGCCGTAGACACAATACCAGACCGCCTCTGGATTTCGCTTGAAATTGGCCCACGGCAGGGCTTTCATAGTGCCGCCGTTGCTCATCTGGCAGACGATGACCGCGCCGTCCGCCGAGCGGCATCCGAAACGACGTTTATTAAAGTTTTGGGTTTCATATGCCGTAATCCGGGTCGGCCGCGTGCCGGTTATGGTCACAATCGGGCCGATGGCATGGGTGCAATAAAAAGTTGAGGGGCAAAAATTGCGCCAGTGATTGCGCTGTCCGCCGGTAATATTCGGCCAGATGGATTCGCAATCATGTACGTATTCCCCCTCAGCGTGCAAAAATTCTCCGACTTCTCCGGCCCGATAAAGCCTTTGCATTTCCAGCGTTCCCCGAAAATAGCAATAGTTTTCGGCAAAGGTGTATACTTTACGGCTGTTTTCCACCGCTTCTACCAGTTCCACCGCCTCCGCCATATTCTGACAGGCAACAACTTCACTGCACACATGCCGTCCGGAATTGAGCGCCCGTACGGCATAAGGGGTATGTTCCGTGGCATAATTTGCCAGAATGACGGCGTCCATGTCGTGATTGAGAAACTTGTCGAAATCCCGGTAACACGTCACATTGTTTTTCTTTGCCAATTCCGCGCAATTTTTTAACATCGTCTCCGAATAATCGCAAATGGCCGCCAGTTCCGCCTCCGGATGCTGTAGCATGACCGACATCATGGTCGCGCCGCGCCGCGCTCCGAACACTCCTACTCTGATTTTTTTCCGGCTCGATTTCACCTTAATCCCTTCCGGTAAAGCCAATTATGATTTGCCACAAAAAAGCACAAAATTCACAAGGCGGATATGCTTTTCTTATTTGTGTTTCTTGTGCCTCTTTGTGGCTATTTGAAAATTTCTTCCCATCAATCTTTTAATCTATATTTCTTTGCGGCTGTCTCCGGCTTGACTCCGCGTTTGACCACATCGCACAAAGCCCGCTGGAACGCGGCCGGATTTTTTACTTGAATCGCGTTTCTGCCGAACACCACCCCGCCGGCCCCATCCTTCACTTCCGCCGCCGCCAACTGCAGGGCTTCCAACTGGGTCGGACATTTGGCCGCGCCCAAGCCCAGAACCGGCACCGGGCAACTCTGCGTCACCACCTTGAAATTATTGGTATAAAATGTCTTGATCAGGTCGGCTCCCAGTTCGGCGATAATCCGCGCACAGGCAAACACTTTTTTATGCATTTCTTCCGGCGAAAGATTGTCGGGATCGGCGGGGTAATATTCTCCTATGATCGGCATTCCAAGTTCCTTGGCTTCACGACAGAGCGACCGGAACACCTCGACATTATGCGCATCGTTGGCTTCACTGCCGGTCTCAAGCGTCAGGGAAATGAGCACCACGTCCGCGCCCAGCCGCAACGCTTCCGCCGGGCTGAATGCCTGGACTGTAACCGCATCCTTGTATTGCCATTGGTAGCAATAAACCGTGCTCCAGTTCAAGCGGACAACGGCCATGGGCGCGCCCTTGTAGTTAAAGGCATGCCGGCAATGAGGAAGCATGGCCGGCGACATTAAAATGCCGTCAACACAGGAATCCACTTTTGCGGCGGTTTTTGCCAGATCCAGCATTCCGGGAATGGGCCCGTCGAATTCACAGTGATCCATGGCAACAATAACGGCGCGCTCATTCCGGTTAAATAGCCGGTCGTATTTGATGTTTTCAGACATGCTATTTCCTCTCAATATTTGTGTGTTTTGCGGGCAAATCTTAACCGTTTTTACCTCTTCTTGCCCTTGTTTTTTTCGGGCATAAATTCCCTGATTTGAATTTCTTTTTTAACTTTTTCCGTTCGTGATATATCAATATCATTATCCTTCCAATAAAAGATATAAAGAAATAATTTACCCTGGAAAAACGTGGCGATAAGCCATTTGTCCCTTAATTTTGCGACGACTTCGATTGTCATCCCATCCATCGGCAGTGTTTTCCGCCGCGATTTTTTAAAGTCAATGGCGTTATCTCCCAATAACCGTTGATTATTGCCGTCAGCCACGTGATTAAAGAAAAGAATATACCCCCCTTCCGGCCTGGCATGAACCGCCGATGACTCCACTAATCCACCCGGAGCGCATACCGGTTCTTTCGTATAGACAATGACCGGAGCGCTCCAATGCGCCAGATCTTCTGATGTTGCGCATCCAATAGCTGGATAACCAAATTTTGTAATACAACTGAAGTAGAGATAGCAGATATCTTTTTCGATAAGCACATGCGGATCCCGGCATGCGGCGCAAGCGCCTGAATCCATCCACTTGCATCTATCCGGGCTGATAATGGGATTGCCGTGATCGCGTTCCCAATGGAAAAGATCGTCAGAATGGGCGAGCCCAATCCCTTCGAACATTGTTCGGGTTATGCCCGTATACGCAAGATGGTATTTGCCCTTGAAATAGAATGGAAACGGCGCAAACACGTGGTGGGATTCCCATGTATGCTCCCTGACATACAAGACCGGATCATAAGTTATCCAGTTCACGAAATTTTCTGTGGCCGCATGACCGAAATAACATTCATTCCCGGGCCAAAGACATGTTCCGCCTCTCCTTACAATATGAAAAAGATGATAACGCCTGTCTTTGGCAAAGATTAAACCGAAATCCGCAATAGCGCAATTTTTTGGCGCATAGCCTTCCGTCAGGGCGTTATAATCATTTTTTTCATAATCATGAAGACTGGAAACAGTAAATTTCTTCTTCCATTTGAGAAAAGCTTTTCCCTTGTATTTATCAACAGAAATATTTTCTTTATCCGTGTTCATCAGTGTCAATCCATGTGCATCCGTGGTAAGAATCTTATCGTATAAACGATGTTTTGGCGCGTTGCAAAATTTCCCGCAACTGCCGGATAATACGGTCCGGATAACAGGCCGGCTTGTAACTACCGATCGCTTCCATATATTTCGCATGACATTTTTCGACAATCTCAGCATCAGTCAATGTTTTGAGCGCTGTGCCAAAGCAGAAGGATTCCCACAATTCATCGCGGAAATGGGATAGCGTATGATCATCCGCCATAAAATTTCCTCCGCTCGCTACTCCCGACTTAATGCGCTCGACAATATCGTCAGGCAACGGGAGTCGCGGGGCAACCACAAGATGGTTCAATGCCTCGACGATTTCCAAATCGAGCATATATTGTTCCGGGCTGAAAACACTGCCGTTCTCCAGATTGCCAGTCCCGCCATATCCGAAGCCGCCGTTATCCACAAACAACGAATATCCGCGGGCCTTCAACAAACGTTCGAACATGGCCTGCAATCCGGGCGCTTTGGCGCTGATATAACCGCGGCCGCCGACCAATGTGCAACCGCCAAAACACTTTTCCATGGCTTGATAAACAGTCGCGTCCAGGCGCACGGTTTGAGTCGTAGAGCT
>JBDRJR010000042.1:0-21390 GCA_043814705.1 Verrucomicrobiota bacterium
GATTAACCACGAAATACACGGAACACACGAAATGGATAAAGATTAGATTCTGTTTTTCATTACCCAAAAATAACTTTCGTGTCGTTTAGTGTGTTTCGTGGTGAAAATATCTTTGGGTTGCGGGCATAGCCCGCCTTGGAAGAAAGGAAGGATCGGAAACCAATGTTCACTTACAACATCACGGATTTTGGAGCGGTCGCGGACGGGAAGTTTAAAAACACGCAGGCGATCCAGAAGGCGATTGACGCGTGCTATCAGGCCGGCGGAGGAATGGTTCTTTGTGGTCCCGGATCTTTCATAACCGGCTCGCTGGCACTCAAGAGCAATGTGGAACTGCACCTGATGCCGGGGTGCAGAATTGTGGGCAGTCCCAGCTTGGACGATTATGAGGATTTGGTTGCGCCCGGCTTCATCGGAAATAATGGTCCGGAGAAAAGCATCAAGAGTCTGATTTGCGCCGCTGATGCGGAAAATATCGCCATCACGGGTCCCGGCGAGATTAACGGGTCGGGGTTGGCATTCTATGATGCCCGCAGTGCGGATGCTTCCGGAAAGATGAGCAAGCCCCCCACGCCCCGGCCGCGGATCGTAATGTTCTACAAATGCCGTCATGTTCGCCTGGAGGATACTTTGTTCATTGATTCGCCCTGCTGGACCTGCTGGCTGATGAAGTGCCAGGAAGTGAATATTCAGCGCGTTAATATCCGCGGCGACCGGCGGATGCGGAACAACGACGGCATTGATATTGATTCCTGCCGTAATGTGACCGTCAGCGACAGTTTCTTTGACACCGAAGATGACTGCCTGGTCGTGCGTGCCATCCAGCAGATGTATGCCACGCCGGCCGTGTGCGAGAACATTACCGTGAACAACTGCGTTCTCGATAGCGCGTGCAAGGGAATTCTGATCGGCTGTCCGGGCGATGGGGTAATCCGCAATTGCACCTTCAGCAATCTGGTCATAAGCAATGCCGCCAAAGGAATCGCGATCGAACACCCCAAATGCTATCTGCCGAAAGACAGCCGCGGGAGCGCGGATATTCATGACATTGTGTTTTCAAATATGACCATTAACTGCAGTTTGCGCGACCCGAAAAATCCGATAAGGGTGTATGTTGAAGAGGGCGTTGAGTTGAAAAGGCTGGCTAATTTAAGTTTTTCCAACATGCGGATAAAAAGCGGCGGACCATGCCTGGTGCAGGGAAGCCGGGAAACAACCATCCGGAACGTGAGTTTCAGCAACGTTGCGATCGAAACTTCCGGCGAAGACGCCATCATCTGCCGCCACTGCCGGGGCGTGAAACTCACTAATGTTGAGTTATCCAATCAGTCGGAACCGTTTCCAGGCATTAAATGAACTTTTTTTTATTGTTTGTCATTCCCATGACAAAGGGAATCCAGGTTCATCCGCTTGTGGCGGATGGATTCCCGCTTGCGTGGGAATGACAGACACAACCAGAACTGAGAAACATGGTTTTACGTAAACAATTAATTCTTCCCGCCAAAAGGGAAGTTTATGGAGGAGGAACAGCGATGTTGAAGAAAGAACGGATTAAGATAGGCTGGGCGGAAGCGGATATCACCCCTGCGGAGAAATGCGAACTTTATGGGCAGTATTACCAGAGGGTGTCAAAGGGCGTCCATTCCCACCTGGGAGCGACCATATTGGCAATGAAATCGGAATCCGGCGAGCAGACGGTCATGATCTCGATTGACCTTGCTAATTTTCAGCCGGAGTTTCTCGATGCCTTGAGGAAAAAGATTAAACGCCTGGTCCCTGGAATTATTCCGGAAAAGATCATGATGAGCGCCACGCACATCCATAGCGCGCCGGCCGTGAAATACGAAATAAACTGGTTGACGCCCCTGCCGAGAACCTTGAAAATAAAAGACTATCGGGAATTTGTCCTATCGCGCGTGGCGGATGCCGTCCGTCGCGCATGGGAAAGCCTCTCCAGGGGGGCGATCTGCGCCACTCGCGACCATGCTGTGATCGGACACTGTCGCCGCGCGGTGTTTGCCAACGGTAGCGCTGAAATGTATGGCGACACATCCCGCGACGACTTTATGGAATTGGAGGGCAACGAGGATTCCACAGTGGAATTGCTGTTCACGTATGACGAGAAAAAAAATACAACCGGTGTCATTGTCAATGCGGCCTGCCCCTCTCAAGTCATGGAAGCGACATACCTGGTCTCCTCGGATTTTATGGGGGAGCTCCGCCGCCTGCTGAAAACCCGTTTTGGCGATGGTTTTCATGTGTTGTGCCAGATTTCCGCCGCCGGCGACCAGTCCCCCCGCGATTTGGTGCGGAACCGGAACGCCAACTTCTGGAACGCGCGCGGGGTTGCGATTTTGGGGCAACGGCTTGCCGACGCGGTCTTTAAAGCCCATGAGAATATTGAAAACAAAGAGATATGCGACAAGATTGCCATGGCTCACCGGGTTCGGACAATCACCCTGCCCAAACGGTTCCCTGAATACCGGGAGCTGATATTGGCGGAAAAGGAAGTAGCCAGGCTGGAAGCAATAATGTCTTTAAAGAAGGCGTTCGCGGCCTTTACCGCCCAGGCAAAGCGGAACGAGAAAATACCCGGGCGGCCGGGGCCGTATGACAGCAAGTTGCATCACTATGTCCTGATTCGGAATGCCGAAGCGGTCATTAAACGCTCGGCGGAGCAAACAAAATCTCCGGACTTTGAAATGGAACTGCATACATTGCGGATGGGAGACGCGGCATTCTGCTCAAACCCCTTTGAACTGTTTTTGGATTACGGCCTACGGATCAAGGCGCGGAGCCGCGCCAGACAAACGTTCGTGGTTCAGTTATGTTGCGGCTCGGGCGCTTATCTTCCCACCGCAAAGGCTGAAAAACACGGCGGTTACGGCGGATTGATCGTTAACGGTGTCGTCGGCTCGGAGGGTGGCAAAAAACTGGTTGACGAAACCGTCAACGAACTTAATTCATTATTTTAACGTCAGTAATCAGGTCCTTAACAAAAAGTTAAAACCAACATGTTGTAAGTTCGCAATCATGCGAAAACAAATAACTCGTTTATGTAGCCGCGGTCCGGCATTGCCGGATGGCCGCCGACGGAATTCACGCCGTCACCGGCGCGGCTACCCGGACCAAAATTCCTATGCAACGCGTGCTGTTCGCCTTTGGCGAACCATTTTTTTCCAGCGTAGTCTGGGAAAAAACGTAGTGCCTTATACATGAGAAACCACTATAAAAAACAAGAAGATTAACCACAAAACACACGGAACACACGAAATGGATAGGATCAGATTCTGTTTGGCATTGCCAAAAATACAAAATTTATTCGCTGATGTTACTCTGCGAAGTAGCGGAGCTTCTTCGCTACGATCTTCCTAGGCCCTCCGAAGTCCGGCCGTTGCCGGACGAAGGCGGGAGCACGCGGCTTTCGTGTGGTCCGTGTATTTCGTGGTTAAGGATCTTTGGGTTGCGGGCATAGCCCGTGTTAGGAGATAACATGATGAATCATAAAATTACGGCCGGATTTGTGGGATTTGGAGAGGTCAACACCCCCAGGGGAATCATCGAAAAAAAATGCCGGGAAGCGGTTGCGCTGGTCCGGTCGTTGGGAATAAGCGTTTGTGCCGTGGGCCCGGTTGCCGATGATCCCGCCGGCAGTCAGGCCGACCGCGCCATCGCGGAATTAAAGAAACAGGAATTTGATTTTTTGATCGTCTGCGTGGCCGGCTGGATCCCGTCCTGGGCGATCATCCGCGTAATCGAGCCGTTCAAGCATAAGCCCATACTGTTATGGGGACTGACCGGATACCGGGCTGGGGACCGGTTCATCACCACCGCGGATCAAGCCGGAACAACGGCATTACGCAGGCCGATGCAGGACATGCATTTCCGGTTTAAATATCTGGTTAATCGTTTGGGCGAATCCGCATCCGCGGATGAGATCACATCATTTGCCCGAGCCGCCGCCACGGTTGAAAAGTTGCGCCAGGCCAAAATCGGCATGGCCGGTTTCAGGGACATGCGCCTCTATGGCACGCTCTACGACGGTGTTTCGTTGAAAGCGCGCATTGGGCCGGAAATTGAGCATTTTGACCTGCTGGAAATCGCCCAATTCATGGAGGCCTTGACCGACGCGGATATCGCCGCGCCCATCCGTCAGATGCGCGCGAACTGGAGCTTTATGAAAAAACCGCGGCCGGAAACTTTTTCCAATACGGCGCGGCTCTACCTGGCGCTGAAACATAAAATTGAAGAACGGGGCTATGCGGCCATTTCATATTCCGACGTGGACGGCATCAAAAAACTCATGAAATTCGCCCCGGCGGGCGCATTAACTCTCCTGCATGATAATTTGTCCGTCTGTTCGATACCCGAAAATGATGCCATGGGCGCGGTTACCCAGCTGATAACAAGATTTCTGACCGGACAGGTTGCCGCCTATCTTGAGTTTTATGAGTTTACCAAAAACGGCGCGCTGATGGGTGTGCCGGACTATGTTCCCAGCGCGGTCGTGAAAGGTAAAGTTACGATTCTGCCCAGCGCCTTTGGAGGGTTCGGCGAGGGACTGCTGAATGTCTCCAGACTGAAGACGGGGAAAGTGACCATTGCCAGGCTGGGATATAGCGGTGATCATTATTTTTTGCATATTGTGACCGGCCGGGCCAAAACTCCGTTGAAATGGGAGGAAGCCGGCTGGGCGCCGCCCGCGCCCCAGCTCCCCAGCCTGGAAATTGATTTCGATTCGGATCCGGACAGTTTCATTCAAAATGTTCTTGGGCAACATTACATCCTTGCTTACGGCGACCAGCGCCGACGATATCGGGACTTGTGCGCGCTCCTGGATATCAAACTGATCGGCGAGGGGTAATCGCAAGCAAAAGGAGACAGGCCTGTTATGGAACTGGAATTTAAAAAAGACTTTGATGCGGCGAGAAAAAACTGGGGTTTATTCTGGGAAGGCAAGCTTGACCGTCCGATAATTATGGCAATAATACCCCGACCCGGGAAAGACCAGGTCAGTCCACCTAAGTTTGGTGAAGCGTTTTACCGCAAGCATGAAGACGTGGTGGACCAGGCATTGCGGTGGGCGGAAAGCCGTGAATTTCTTTGCGATGCGGTTCCATGTTTTACTCCTTCCCTGATGATGGGTTTTTTTTCGGCCATTCTCGGCGCTGAAGTCATAGAAGTTCGCGAAGCGTGGGGCGTGGACACGGCGATCGTTCCCTTTGTCAAGGATCTGGGCAATGTAAATCTGAAATTCCACCGCGATTCCAAATGGTGGGAGCAATGGGTTGCCCTTTGTGAATGCTTCAAGCGCAAGTGCGCGGGCCGGCTTGTCTTTGGCGAAGCGTCGTTAGAATATAATCTTGATATACTCGGCGCGATAAGAGGAACCGCCGAATTGATGGTTGATTTTTATGACAACCCCGAAGGAGTCCATAATGCGATGCGTCAGATCCTGAAAGTATACAATGAGGTAATGGATGAATATATACGGATTTTTGAATTTGAAAAGTATGGAGGGGTGACAAGGCACGGGTTCTATGCCGATGGATTAATCGGCGTGCCGCAATGTGATTTCGGGTTCAGCATCGGCAAGGAGCATTTTGATGAATTTGCCCTGCCTTACCTTAAAAAGGAGATAGAACGTTTGGATGCTGTGGAATATCACCTGGACGGTCCCGGAAATATCATCCACGCGGAATCAATATGCTCCATAGATAAAATCGGAGTCGTCCAATGGGTGGCGGGCGCCGGTAACGAAAGAAAAGACTGGACCTGGCTTTATGAAAAGATCAACGCACTGGGAAAAGGTTTGTGGCTCGGGGCGGCATCGCCTGAGGAGGCTGTAAGTCTGTGGAAAAAATATGCCAATTCGGGCAGAATGATATTAGGTGTGCACGCTGAAACTCACGACGATGTTTTGCGTTACCTGGATGCTTTTGAAGCAATACGATAAAGAAAGGCCGGATTTCATGACACGCGCAAAAATCGGATTGTTGCCGTTATACCTGGAACTGTATGATAAGATTTCCAAGCCCGGCGGCCGCAAGCCGCTTGAAGATTTTTACGATACCATCGCCGGTGCTCTGGCCCGTAAAGGATTGGAAGTTGTCAGGGCGCCGGTCTGCCGCCTTGAATCGGAATTTGCCGCTGCCGTAAAAAAATTTGAAAAGGCAAACGTGAATGCGCTTGTCACTTTGCACCTGGCTTATTCGCCTTCCCTGGAATCAGCGGAAGTATTGGCGCGGACACGTTTGCCGATCGTGGTCCTGGATACAACCCCGGATTATGATTTCAGTCCGTCCCGGACACCGGACCGGATTATGTTCAACCACGGCATCCATGGCGTGCAGGATATGTGTAATCTATTGATCCGCAATGGCAAGTCGTTTGTAATTGAAGCCGGTCATTGGAAAAATTCCGATGTCCTGGATCGGGTAGTCGGCCGAATTCGTTCGGCACGGATAGTTTCGGCTTTGCAACACAGCCGGGTCGGACGAATCGGCAAATCGTTTGTCGGGATGGGTGATTTCTCCGTGCCGGCGGCAGTATTGAAACAAACACTTGGAATCCAAACCGTGCCTTGCGATTGCCGATACTTAAGCCGGATATGCGAATCCATTTCCATGCGGGAAATTGACATCGAAATTAAAAACAATAAACGGCAATTTACGGCCGGGAACGGAATTGAAAAAGCGCATCAGCGCTCGGTGCGGATCGGGTTGGCGGTGCGCCGCTGGATTGGACGGGAAAAATTGACCGGTTTCACGGTCAATTTTTTAGATGTAAACCGCACCAGCGGTTTGCCGACCGTGCCATTCCTGGAGGCCAGCCTGGGTATGGCGCGCGGTATCGGTTATGCGGGGGAAGGCGACGTTATGAACGCGGCGCTGGTTGGCGCGCTGGCGGCGGTGTTCCCGCGGACAACGTTTGCCGAGATGTTCTGTCCGGATTGGAAAGGGCAAACCATATTCCTAAGTCATATGGGCGAGGTGAATCCAAGCCTGTTGGCGGGCAAGCCTGCTTTGATGGAGTATCCTTTCATTTTCGGGGATGTGAAAAATCCGGTCAAACCGACCGGGTGTTTGCGTGCCGGGCAAGCTGTCTTTGTTAATCTGGCGCCATTGCCGGAAGGACAGTTCCGGTTAATTTTGGCGCCGGTTGTAATGCAGGCCGCAAGAGGGAAAGACCGGTTTTCCGATTCGGTCAGGGGCTGGATGAAGCCCCATGTTAAAATTTCTGATTTCCTGGCTGACTACAGCAGGGCAGGGGGGACGCATCATGCCGCGCTCGTGTATAATGCCGACATGTGTGTTTTGTCCGGATTCGGAAAATTAATGGGATGGGAAGTCGTGGAGCTTCCAAGCGAGAAGTCAGCAGTCAGGAGTCAGAATTCAGAATGACAAATATTATCATTTTGATTCTAAAAAAACTCTTATTCTGGCTACTGACTACTGGATTCTGACTACTTGCATAATTATGACAACGGAAGCATACCTCGGTCTTGATATCGGCGGCACGGGCGTCAAGGCCGGGGTTTTCAGTCAGGACGGCAAAATGCTTGCTTTCCGCCGGCGTTCGTTTGCGCCAACCGTTTCCGCGGATGGGCATGTTGATATTTCCATTGACATAATTGATGAATCCGCCCGCCAAACCGTCCATGCGGCCGTAAAAGAAAGCGGGGCGAAAATATTGGCAATGGCGGTTTCATCTCAGGGGGAGACTTTTGTTTCGCTGGATGAAAATGACCGCCCCCTGCACGACGCCATCATGTGGTATGACAGCCGGGCAGGCCGGCAGGCCAAAGAATTATGCGATGCCGTGCAATCGGCCGCCGGGAGGGTCCCTTCCATTGACGCGATCATGACGGTCTCTAAAATCAAATGGCTGTATGAAAATCGTCCGGAATTAATGCGCAAAGCGCGGCGGTTTCTGCTTCTGCCGGATTATATTTCATACCGTCTGACCGGCCGGGCGGCGATTGACACGAATACCGCCGCATCCACGGGACTATTGACGCCGGATGAGGATAAATATGATCCTGCCATTCTCAAGGCCGGAGGGATTGATTTGGCCCGGCTCTCAACAATTCTTATTCCCGGAACACCGATTGGGAAAATATCAAAACCGGCGGCGGAAGCATGGGGGCTTTCGACTGAAACACTTGTGGCGGCGGGAACAAATGACCAGTATGCCGGAGCGCTGGGCGCGGGAAACTGCCGTCCCGGCATCCTTTCCGAAACAAGCGGAACCTGCCTGGCGCTGGTCACGTTGACCAGGAAACAGCCGCGCAGTTTGGCGGCGGGGTTATTGAGCGGCAAATTCCCGATTCCGGCCCATTGGTTTATTCTGGCTTATTCCAAAACAGCCGGTCTTGTCCTGGACTGGTTCCGCAAGGAATGCGCGGGCGGCGCGAGCTTTGAGGTTTTGAATGCGGAGGCGCTTGCCGTGCCGATCGGATGCCGGGGGCTAACGATGGCACCGCATTTTGACGGCATGATCTCGCCGCATCCGGACCCGGCCATGCGCGGATGCTTCTGTGGTTTAACGCTTCAACATACGCGCGCCGATCTATACCGCTCCATTCTGGAAGCCCTGTCTTTCAGTTTGCGTGAAAACATGGAATTGATGCGCCCAAACGGGCTGACCATTGAAATGGTCCGGTGTATCGGCGGCGGCGCCCAAAACGAGTTCTGGTTGCAAATGAAAGCCGATGTGATCGGGATGGCAGTGGAAAAACCCGCGGTGACGGAATCAGCCGTACTGGGCGCGGCCATGCTGGCGGCTCTGGGCGCCGGCGCCTTTTCTTCATTGGCGGAAACAAGCGCCGCCTGGTATCGTGTTGGCCGGGTATTTGTTCCCGACCCGGCCAATCACGAAGAGTATGAGGCGCCCTATCGCCGCTATCGGGAATTGACCGGGGAAACCATCTGCCGGCCGTCATGAATTTTCAACCGTGATGATAATGTTCAGGCTTTTTGAATGTCAGGATGGCAAGAGCGCAAAAAATCCTTCTTGCGTAAAATGCCGATCCGTGGTCAGAGCCTCGCTAATTTTATGTTGCCGCATGATGACAAAGCTTACCGCATCGCACAACGATTACAAACTCCGCCAGGATGTAATTGTGGCAAATACGCCGCACGACCTTACGATATAGACTTGCCGCTGTATGATGACGATGTTCGGCGGCATCAAACAGACACAACAACCCTGAAGTATCAACAAGCATCAATTATCCCCTTGCACGGCATGTTGCAAATCGGCTTCGATCTTCTCGTTATCCGCGCTATGGGGATTGCGGCTATTCCAAGAGCCAAAATGCGATTCAAAGCGGGATGAAGTATTCCGGCGGACAGGACGAATTTCGCGGCTAATCCAGGTCAGCAATATGTTTTTTTGCTGTGCGGCCTGTTTGAGTTGCACGTTGTTGCAGATTCTCATATAGATTGTCCGGCAAATTGATCGTAATAGTTTTCATGATAGATTCCTTTTCGTTGCTTACTTGCCAAGAAACTACAATGCCGCCCGATGGTCTGTCAAGCGGCGATCACTCTATCGGCAAATCCCTACGGCAGAAAGGCGCCTTTCTTCAGCTTGGCGGGCAGGTATTTTTCCAATACGTAATTCAGCCCATGCTTGGCAAAGGCCTGCTGTTCGATACGCACCCCCATGGTCAGCATCTGGTTGAGCGCCGCCTGCCATTCCTTGTAGTGCCTGATAAAGGGGTCGTTTTTTAAGGCGTCCTTGGCGCGCTTGACGTCGTTTTCCTCCAGCGGGTGGGTAGCGTCTTCGAGGTCGTAGTCCAGGATGTCCTGCGGCGTTACGCCCAGGTAATGGACGCGCGGCACGCAGAAGAACTGGTTGATATGCGCCGCCTGGCCGGAGCCGACTTTAAGCGTCCGGTAGATGTTGCAATAGCCGTAGGGATCGCCGTCGGTAAAGGCGAATACCGGCAGGTCCTTGTCATCCGACAGGCGCCGGATGAAGCGCCGGCAGGCGCGCGTGGGCACGCCGCTCATGGAAACCAGGACGCAATTGGCACTCTCGTAATAGCGGTGGTGGACGAGCCGCTGAAAAAGCGAGGCCGTTTCAATGGCCAGGATGAATTTGGCCTTCGATTCAAAGCGCAGATGTTCGACCTGGCTTGGAATGCTCCATGCGCCCGTGCCTAATTTTTCACAGTTGATGCGGATGTCGCCGCCGGTGCCGGGATCGCGGTCAATCACCGTGACCGGGCCGGTCACTTCGCCGCCGCGTTCCTCGGGGATGTAGCCCAACTGTTCCCGGTTGATGCCCAGCATGGCTTCCATGTCGTCCAGCAGGGAATCGCTTTCGGGCTGTTCGTCGAACCGGCATTCGCCCCAGCTCTTGCTGTTGTAATAAATCTCGCGCTTGCCCGCGATGTCGTTTTTATCCAAGAGATCCTTCTTGGTCGTGGCCATGAGGCGCATGGATTGGGCAAACGTTTTCACCGTGTTGTAAGAAAGCGTGCGCGTGGCCACCTTCTTGAGAATTTCAAAATGCCCCTTCTTGGGATCGTATTTCACGTTGCTCAGCGAACGGATGGGAAACCGCATGGTGGGCCGCGCGTTCTTGCGGATGATGTCGGTGTAAACATCCTGGGCCACGGCGACGATTTTGCCGGAGGCATGTTTGCGGGTCACCGCCGCCGGGGCGGCCGGCTTTGAGCCTGTCTTCTTGATTATAAATTTTGCCATGAATATGACCTTGTGCGAGTTGATTCAATGCAAAATGCAAAATGAAAAATGAAAAAACTCATAATAATCCTCTTATCATTCTGCATTTTTAATTTTGCATTTTGCATTTCTTCACGTTTCCAAGTGTGTGCGCTCCAGCATTTTATGGAGTTTATTGACGATCTGCGTTTCCTGTTTTTCGTTGAGCGCCAGGATCTCACGCAGGCCCAGCGCCAGATGCGGCAAATACATCTCAATGAAGTTGCGCTTGCGTTCCAGTTCGGCCTGGCGCCGGCGCCGGCTCAGGAACACGGAGAGCCGCCGGCCGCACTCCTGGAGCGCAAAGGTCATTTCGCGGATGATCTCCGGGTAATGGGCGATGGCTTCCTTGCTTTCGCTGGTAAACGGTACCCACACACTGGCGATATGAATCAGCATGACCATCGGACCTAAGGGCACGGCATCGCGCGGCTGGGCCAGGCCGTAGCTTTTCCAGTTGACGCCGGTCATGGCCTTGATCATGGCGCAGGCGCCACCCATGTAGAGTAGCGGCACCTTGTTGGCGAAACGCAGGACCCGAACGGGTTCTTCGGCGGCAACGTCCTTGGATGCGTCCGGTTTGGCGTAGGCAATGCCAACTTCGATCTGGAATGGATTGCCGCGATAGACTTCCGGACTGCGCGTAACGGCCGTATAGAAATCCGCTGTAATCTCCTTCTTAAGTCCGGCCAGGATCTGCTCCTCACCGATGGGCGAGAGGCAATCGGTCGGCGGGCGCATCAGCTTGGCCTCGCCGATAGCCTTGAACAACGCTTCGCTTTCGCGGTGGGCGATGTTGGCCGGCCGCGCCTTGGGATCCAGGGCGGCACGCTGACAGATTTCAACGGCGGCCCGGTCACTGACGCGCGAAAAATCATTGACCAGCGCAGATTTGAGCGTCTTGGCCGTAGTATCCTTCAGCATCTGCATCAGCATGCCCAGTTCGACGCCGTGGGGATGCGGCTTGATCTCCATGGGCTGTTTCGGTAAATCGCGGATGCCACGTTCAAAGGTAATCCAAGCGGTGTCAGCCTGCTTTTTATCGGGCACGGACGCATCAGCCCCTTTTTGCGCACCGTTGCCGTTGGCGCCGGCCGCTCCGTTGGCTTCGAGCGTTACAATGCGGTAATGCAGGCACAGGTGCGGATTCACGATTGCGCATTGTTTCAGGTATTCATCCGCCGAAAGCTTGCCGCGAATATAGGCGGCTTCCATCTCGATGGATACGCAAGTGCCGTGGGAATATTCCTTGCTCAGTTGCGCCACGCCGTCCTTGCCGGCCGTGAAAAACTGGGGGTGCCATTCCAATTCATCATCCTTTAGAATCGTTGGCTTATTGATGCGGGTATCAATCTGGACTTCGATATGGTGCGCTTTTTTGCCGGTCTTGATTTTGGATTGAATCGAAGTGGAAGTACCCGTGGTCAACTGGCCATACATACCGGCCGCGCTGATGCCGATGCCCTGCTGGCCGCGCGACATGCGCAGGCGGTGGAACTTGGATCCGTAGAGCAGTTTTGCGAAAATTTTGGGGATCTGGGCGCGGACAATGCCGGGCCCGTTATCCATGATTGTGACACGGAAGCGGCGCGCGCCGGTCTGGATTATCTCCACGCTGATTTCAGGCAGAATGCCGGCCTCATCGCAGGCATCCAGCGAATTATCAACGGCCTCCTTGACGGCCGTAAGCAGGGCCTTGCGCGGATTATCGAAGCCGAGCAGGTGGCGGTTCTTGAGAAAAAACTCGGAGACGGCAATTTCACGCTGGCTGTGGGCCATGCTTTCGGCCGTGGCCAAGGTTTGCTTGGAGTGCGCCATAGGAGGAGTTCCTTAAAAAATTGGCGCTGATTATGGTGATGTCGATTGTGAATGCAAGTCTGGAATTTTACGCATCGAATGACGCGACTGTTTCATGTAGCCGCGGCGGTGACGCCGTGGCTACCGGACGCGTTCCGAAGCCTCAGAGTGAAGGAATCCACGCCCTCACCTGCCCGCAGTGCTACGCACAGCGTTGCAGGCGGGCGGGCGCGGCTACAAAGATTGAAACTCCGGTTCGTTAAAATAATGCTTGTGTCAGGGCGGTTTTTTGTCAGTATACCCTTTGTGTTGGCGAATAAATGGGGTAAAGGACGGGTTCTTATATGACAGACGTTCCCAGTCAAAAGGAAGAAGTCATCCGCGCGGATGGTGTTGTAACTAAGGTATTGCCGGCGACGATGTACCGGGTGAAACTTCAAACCGGCGGCGAAATCCTGGCGCATATTTCCGGCAAGATGCGCAAGCATTTCATCAAGATTTCCACCGGGGATAAAGTCACGATCGAAATTAGCCCCTACGATCTCTCCAAGGGGCGAATCGTCTTCCGGCAGAAATAATGTAGCCGTTTAGGCTGTAGGCGGTACGGTTAGGATTTAAAAAAGGAAAATGGTACATGGCATGAGAAGGCTGGCGTGTTCTTCCTGATTTTAATCGGGGCGGGAGGAATCCTCGGCATCATCGTCCATGTGATTTGCAACGACTTTGGGCTTTACGAAGCCTGCACCGTATCTAGCCCTCCGATAGTTTTTTTTAGACTCAGAATTGAGTGCTTCACATGGTGGGGAAAATGCCTCCTCCTTCTCATGGACTTATATTGTTTGGTATTGGGCACAAGACTCCAGAAAAAATTAAAAAAGACATCCTAATAAATCGTCGGAGGCGACGCGCAACCGCGCGCTTCCACGTCACGTTAGGTTCGGAACTCCCCGAAACTCACATTCTTTGGCGTAGCTACATTGTCGACTGCTAAAAATGATTGGGAACGGACAGATTGCAACGCATAAGGATAAACGCTGATGTCACTTGCGTTTGAATGGGATCAAGACAAGGCCGAATCAAACCTGCGCAAGCATGGCGTTTCATTGGGGTTTAGTGGTTGTAATCAGTTGCTCGTAGTGGTGCACTGTGACCGAAGTAATAAAATCAGAATCATAAGCGCTCGGCGTGCAACGCGTCGGGAAAGACAAAATTATGAAAACGAGTAGAAAAACCAATGATGTGGATATGCAGGCGGAGTATGACTTCTCGCAAGGCGTACGTGGCAAATATGCCAAGGAGTATGCCAAAGGAACGAATGTTGCCATTCTCGATCCAGAAGTGGCAAAAGTGTTTCATAACTCCCGTAGCGTGAACGAAGCTCTTCGATCCCTGCTTCCCATCATCAGAAACCATGCCACGGCACGTTGACCGTGGACAGGGAAAACAAAACTATCCCAACGGCATCCAGGCGACGCGTCACCCGTGCGCCTGATACTGGTCAGGTCAGCCCGAATTTCCGCAAGCAGGCTGTAAAATCGTCGGGCAGGGGTGCTTTGGCATGCACTGGTTTGCCGGTTACGGGATGGCGAAAGGCCAGTTCATAGGCGTGGAGCATCTGGCGCTGGATAGTGCGTTCCTGGGGACTAACCTTACGGCGGGTGGCATACTGCTGATCGCCGAGGAGCGGGTGGCCGATTGCCACGAGGTGCCGCCGGATCTGGTGTGTGCGTCCGGTTTCAAGCTTAATCCACAAATGGCTGGCTCGTTTGGTGGCAGTCAGGGTCCGGAGCAGTGTCCGGGCACGGCGATGTTCAATGGGATAGGTAATCTCCTGTTCCGGGCCAGGGACAAATCCGCTGACAATGGCGTGGTAAATCTTGCGGATTCGATGTTGCGCAAATAATGGCCGGATGCGCGCCTCGGCTTGCGCCTGCTGGGCCAACAGCAGACAGCCGGACGTGTCCCGATCCAGCCGGTGGACGGCCGTCAACGCTCCGTTACCCAACAGGCGGCGCAGGCCGGACTCCAGGCTTTGCGGACCATTGGCCAGCATACCGGCCGGTTTATTGGCAATCAGGTAATCACTGCTTTCGTATAAGACAGCTGAGCGTGATAGCGCCGAGCCATAGGGAAAGCCCTGGTCGTCTCCCGCGCAACGCGGGATAAAGCCGACGGATAATCCTTCCTGGATTTCCACACGGTCGCCCGGATCCAACCGGTGCCGGGCCATCCAGATTCGTTGCCCGTTCACGAAGACGCGGCGCGCATCCAACAACGCCTTAGCCTTGTGATTGGACAACTGCAGATGGGCGGCCAGAAAAGCAATCAGGTTCGCGCCATGGTCGGATAATCGCACTTTGAGTTGGGAGGCGTTCATATGATGACTGAAAAAGTTCTTGGTTCTTCGTTCTTGGTTCTTCGTTAATTCAAAACAAAGAATCCGTCAGCTGACGGAAACAAAGAACCAGGAACATAGAACCAAACACACCTGCATCCTGCATGATGCAGGCGTGTTTGACAAATCGAGCGATATGTTGCAACTTACCCGATCAACAGTCAATAGCCAACGCAAAAAACCGGTATGGGTGTAAGGGCGTTTGGGTGTATGGGAGTAAAAAAGCGATATTCGGCAATCCCATACTCCCTTACACCCATACACCGACACTTCCATAAGTCCATACGTGAACACTTCATTTCAAATTTTGCAAACTGATCCCGGTTCGCAAGCCCGGCGCGGACGGCTCAAGACGCCGCACGGTGTGGTTGAGACGCCCGTTTTCATGCCTGTCGGCACACAAGCCACAGTCAAGGCCATGACCCCGGCGGAACTGGAAGCATTGGGCGTATCCATGATTCTCGCCAATGCCTATCATCTGCATGTCCGTCCGGGTGCGGACCTTGTCGCGCGTGCCGGTGGTCTGCACCGTTTCATGGGCTGGCGTCATCCGATCCTGACTGACAGCGGCGGGTTCCAGGTTTTCAGCTTGGCCAGCATGCGCACGATCCGAGTGGACGGTGTGGAATTTAATTCGCACGTGGATGGGCGCCGGCTTTTTCTGGGTCCCCGTGAAGCCATGGCCATTCAAAAAGATTTGGGATCGGATATTGCCATGGCATTTGACGAATGCGCCCCGTATCCCTGTAATTACGAATATGCTTGTCAAGCGATGGAACGCACCCTAACATGGGCGGCTGTTTGTTCCCAGCAGGCGCGGGGAGTGGGCCAGCAGGTATTTGGCATCGTGCAGGGGGGGGTGTTTAGTGATTTACGGCGGCAATGCGCCGAGCGGCTGGTGGGCATGGGTTTCGATGGCTATGCCATTGGTGGGGTGAGCGTCGGCGAGCCGGAAGACCTTTTGCTGGCGAGCGCCACTGCCGGGCTTGAGCCATTGCCGGCGGATGTCCCGCGCTACCTGATGGGTGTCGGCCATATGCGCCAGATTACGGATGCCGTGGCATTGGGGATTGACATGTTTGATTGTGTGATTCCGACGCGCGTGGCGCGGAATGGTTCCGCGCTGACGCGCGCCGGGCGGTATCCGCTTAAGGCCGCGCGGTTCAAGGAGGACGCGGAACCCATTGAAAGCGGGTGCGCTTGTTATGCCTGCCGGAACTTTTCGAGGGCCTATGTCCGGCACCTGCTGAATACGGACGAGATACTGGGTGTCCGACTGTTAACGGAACACAACCTGCATTGTTACATGGACTTTATGCGTGACATTCGGATCGCGCTTGAAACTGGTTCTTTTACTCAATTTCGCAAAACGATCCAGGAAACAGTTGGTAAAGAATAAGTTGCCGAAGTTCTTGGTTAATCGGAAACAAAAAACAAAGAACGAAGAACAAAGAACGAAGAACAGGAGTAATCAATGAACACAATCAGTTCGTGGATGACATTTGGCATGGGCGGGCTGGGCGGCCAGTGCGGTCAAGGGGGCCAGCAATCGTCGCCGGTCATGATGATCGGCTGGCTGGTGATCATGGCGGGATTGTTTTATTTTATGATGATCAGACCCCAGCAACGCAAGGAAAAAGAGCGGCGCGCCCTGATTGCCGGCGTCAAATCGGGTGATCGCGTGGTGTTTGGCGGCGGTCTGATCGGGACGGTGGCCAATGTCAAGGACACAGTCCTGATTGTCAAAGTGGCCGAAAACACAAAGCTGGAAGTTTTGCGCGCCTCCGTGACGCGGGTGATTTTAAAGGATGAAGAGTTGGGCGCCAATGTAAAGGAATAGGATGGTTATGGATAAACACGCGCTTTGGAAATGGTTGATCTTGATTGCGCTGACGGCCTGGTCGCTGGCTTTAGTGGTCCCGCTTCGATCCAAGGTGAAACTGGGGCTTGATCTCAAGGGCGGCACAAGTTTCACCGTGCAGATCAACGCGGAGGAAATCGAAAAACAGATTCGCGAGGAAAACAAGGACCTCACCGACGTGCAGGTGCGCGGCCGGGTAGGCACTGCGGTCCAGCACGCCCAGGAGCAGGCGGTCGAAATCATTCGCAATCGCGTGGATGCCCTGGGTGTAGCGGAGCCGCTGATTTACCCGGAAAAGCACGACCGGGTTGTCGTGCAGATTCCCGGCCTCAAGGATGCCGACCGCGACCGCGCCGCCAAATTGATCCAGAGTGCGGCGTTCCTTGTGTTCAGCATGGTGCATGAGGATAACGACAAGCTCGTGGGCGCGTTATTTGAAAAAGGACTGGCGCCGGATGGTTTCCAGATCGGACCAGCCGCGAGCGGCGGCCGCCGGCATGAGGTCTATCGGCGTGATACAAAGACCGTTCCTGACGAAGCCATGACCGCCGAATTTCGCGCCAGGATGGAAAAGTTCCAGGCTCCGCCGGGCTACCGGTTCATGCTGGAAGAGCGTCAGGAAGAAGGCCAGAAGATTTTCAGCCCGTATTTTGTCAAACAACGCTATGAACTGCGGGGCGATACCCTCAAGAACGCGGGGATCGAATACGATCAGCTGGGTCAGCCATATGTGACCTTGAAGTTCGACTCCAAAGGTGCGCGCCGGTTTGCGCGCGTTACGGCCGATTATGCCCCGGGCGGCGCCAAGAACCCGAACCCGGAAGGACGCCGGTACCTGGCGATCATCATGGATGACCGGCTCTATTCGGCGCCATTTCTGAAAACCGCCATATATGGCGGCGAAGCGATCATCGAAGGTAATTTTTCGCTCAAGGACGCCCAGGATCTGGCCATCGTGCTTCGCGCCGGATCCCTGCCTGCGCCCGTGCAGATCATCGAGTCGCGGACCGTGGATCCCTCCCTGGGGCGCGACTCGATTGAAAGCGGCACGCGGGCCACGATTTACGCCTGCATCCTGGTTGTGGTGTTCATGGCGGTCTATTACATGATCGGCGGCCTGGTGGCCAACATCGCGCTTTTATTCAATATGCTTTTACTGCCCCTGGGCATGATGATCACGGCGGGGATTATGGGACTCTTTACGGGCGCCACGGGAGCGCATATCGGACTGCCGGTCCTGACCCTGCCGGGTATTGCCGGCATTGCGTTGACCATCGGCATGGCCGTGGATGCCAACGTCCTGATCTTTGAGCGCATCCGTGAAGAACAGCGGACTGGCAAGCGGCTGGGTCCCGCGATTGAGGCCGGTTATAACAAGGCCTTTATCACGATCATGGATTCGAACCTGACGACGGTAATGGCCGCCGTAATCCTGTTCATGCTGGGATCAGGCGCAGTGCGCGGGTTTGGCATAACGCTCACCGCCGGTATCATGGTCAGCATGTACACGGCGCTCATGGTAACGCGCATGATCTTCAACGTCATCGTCGCGCGCACGGCAATGCCTCAACTCAAGATGCTCGCGGTGATCAAGCCCACGAATATAGACTTCATCGGCTGGCGCAAGGTGGCCATCGGCATTTCGGTGGGAATCATTGTCCTGACCTGGGGCTACATGGTGGAACGCGGCATGAAGAGCATGGGCAACCTGCTGAGCACGGATTTCACCGGAGGCGCGGCTGTGACCTTCCAGTTCTCCCAGAAACAAGATGTCGAAAAAATCCGCGACGCCTTGACCGGCGGCGGGATTGCGGACGTGCAAATCCAGTATCAGAAGGAAATGGACCAGAACGCGGAATACCTCCAGGTCCGCTCTGCTTTCGGCACGGGTGACAAGGTCAAGGAAATTCTAAGCACGCGGTTTGCCGCGTCCGATTTCAAGGTGCTGAGTGAAGACGCGATCGGCCCGCAGATCGGCAATGAAATGACGATAAATGCCTTGAAAGCCATGTTATACGCTTTCATTGGCATGCTGTTATATATTGCCTGGCGGTTCGAGTTCGCCTTTTCACTTGGCGCCATTATCGCGATGTTCCACGATATTCTGATCTGTCTGGGTATTTATTGTATTTTTGGCCGGCAGATTGGCGCGACTACCATGGCGGCTTTGCTCACGATCATCGGCTATTCAATCAACGATACAATCGTTATTTACGACCGCATCCGTGAAAACATGCGCAAGTATCCCGGTCGCAACATCATCGAGATCTGCAATCTGAGCGTCAACGAAACATTGAGCCGGACGATCTTGACCGGGTCATCGGTAATCATGGCGGTGCTGATGCTGTTGATTTTCGGGGGCGGCGCCATCAACGACTTTGCCTTCCTGTTCCTGGTGGGCACGATTACGGGGACATTTTCCTCGATCTATATCGCCACGCCGATCATGCTGTTCATGCGGCGCGTGTTGAAGAAGACGGAGTAGGAAATGCAGAATGCAAATGGCAGAATGTTGCAATAAAATCCGGCCCGGGAAAAACCAGGGCCGCGGCGCATTGAAAGTCTGGAAGACTATTTCCGGCGATGGCCCCCCGGCAATTCAGCTTGCAAGCACCTACGATCTGCCACTGCCCGTGGCGGAAATATTGACAAGCCTCGGTTACCGGGACATGGCCGATATCGAGCGGTTTTTAAATCCGCGGTTAAGCGATCTTTCCGACCCATTCTTACTGCCCGACATGGAACCGGCGGTTCGGCGTCTTCAGCAGGCAATCATGGCGGATGAATCCATTGCTGTGTTCGGTGATTACGATGTGGATGGCATTGTCAGCGCCGCCCTGCTGGCGCAGGTTTTACATTGCCTGGGTGCTTCTAAAGTCACCCCCTGCCTTCCAAACCGGCAGGACGACGGCTACGGCCTGAGCCTGGCGGCACTCCGGCGTTGCATGGCGCAATGCCGTCCAAGCCTGCTGATCACCGTGGATTGCGGCGCCAACGATACCGCCGCCGTCCACTTGGCGCAGACCGCGGGTATTGATGTTATCATTACCGACCACCACGAAAGCAACGGCCAAAGGGTTGAAGCGCTGGCCGTAATCAATCCCAAGCTGGGTCAGGACGACAAACTTAAGGTTTTGGCGGGTGTCGGTGTAGTGTTCAAACTCTGCCACGGACTGCTCAAGATCCGGCGGGAGCAAGGCCTTGCGGTTGCGCCGGCCATTGATTTGCGCAAATACCTTGACTTTGTGGCGGTCGGCACGGTGGCGGATATTGTGCCGCTGACCGGTGAAAACCGTATTCTGGTGCGGCATGGCCTGACCCAGATGAACCAGGCCATGGCGCCTTGCTGGAAATCACTGGTGGATATTGCCGGCATCCGGGGCGCAATTGATGCCCAGCATATCGGTTATGGCCTGGGCCCGCGTCTTAATGCCGCCGGCCGCATGGGTAATGCGGATACGTCGTTAGAATTACTGCTGACCGACAACATGGAACGCGTCCGCGAAATTGCCGTGGAGTTGGATGGCGCCAACCGGAAGCGCCAGAAGATTGAATCTGAAATTGTGGCGGAGGCCATGCGTGAAATTGACGCTTATTTCAACGAACAAGAGCATTTCGGCTTGGTGATCGGTAAAACCGGCTGGCATGCGGGAGTTATCGGAATCGTGGCGTCACGCCTGGCGGCGCGTTACCATCGGCCGGTCGTTGTCGTGGCATTTGATCCTGAATCTTCCAAAAACCGGGATGGGGTAGGGCATGGATCCTGCCGGAGCATCGAAGGCTATCATCTTCTGAATGGGCTTGAGCAGTGCCGGCAATACCTGCTAACTTATGGCGGTCATCAAATGGCGGCCGGTCTTGATATCAAGCAGGACCAGTATGAAGCTTTCCGAACGGCTTTTAATCAAGCCGTGAAAGTCGGGCTGAAAGGCCGCGATTTACGTCCAATCCAGCGGATTAACGCCTGGATTACGCTGGAACAGGTGAACGACGCCCTGTTTGCGGCCATGGAAGCGCTTCGGCCGTTTGGGCAGGATAATCCCGTGCCGGTGTTGGCCGTGCGCGGCGTGCGCATCCAGGGACAGCCGCGCCGGGTTGGCGTCAACCATCTGCGTTTTATGGTAGGTGATGGACGAACCAGCCGTTCGGCCATTGCGTTCCGAATGGCGGATATTGCCATCCCGGAAGGACCGTTGGACATGGCGTTCACCTTTCAGAAAAACTTTTTTTTAGGTAACACGACGCTGGAATTGAACGTGCAGGATATTCGCAAGGCGGAATGAAACGGGTGGAAATTAGAAACTCGAAATTTGAAATTAGGATCGCAAGTTCACGATTCTTTCCAAGGCGGGCTATGCCCGCAACCCAAAGATATTTTCACCACGAAACACACTAAACGACACGAAAGTTATTTTTGGGTAATGAAAAACAGAATCTAATCTTTATCCATTTCGTGTGTTCCGGTTACACCGGGGAAGCCCGGCAACTCTATTCAGATGAAAGGTTCTGAACATGTAAATTGTTCGTTCGACATGTAGCCACGCCTTGGCGTGCGCGGGTGACCAAACACGCGAAACAAGGCGGTCTGGAATCTTGGAACT
>JBDRJR010000043.1:0-15178 GCA_043814705.1 Verrucomicrobiota bacterium
AACAAACGGAAAAAGCGTGATATTTTAGACAATTACCAAATTTACAGTTCCGGTTTTGCCCATACGCATTATGCTTGTTCGGACCAACAGTCCACGGTCTAAAGTCCACAGTCCTCGGCGTCCCTGTGGGACGCCAGTGAATATGATAAATTAATGCTCTTTTTTGTGCTTTTTGCGTCCGGCACCTGCCGGATGGCAACTTTGTCCGCCAAAGGCGGCGGCAATTCTTGGGTTGCGGGTTTCCCGCATTGGTATCCAGAGACCAAGAACAAAGAACGATGAACCAGGAACAATTTGATGAAAGTCTGTGTATTGGCCAGCGGCAGTTCGGGTAATTGCATTTTTGCGGGATCCGCGACCACCCGGATTCTAATTGATGCGGGCTTAAGCGGCCGCGAAACCGCCCGCCGCCTGGCATTGATCGGCGAGACACTCCCTTCCATCCAGGGCATCTGCCTGACCCATGAACACGGCGACCACACGGCAGGACTGGCGGCCCTGCACACGCGCGCGGGCATCCCTTTATATGCCAACGCCGGCACGATTGAAGCCATCCGCCAAGAAGCCAAACTGCGCAATTTAAAGTGGCAGGTCTTCACCACCGGCGCGGCATTTTCCATCGGCGACCTTACGCTGACCCCGTTTTCCGTTTCGCACGACGCCTATGAGCCGGTTGGTTTTATTGTGGCTTCCGATCAGGTCCGCGTGGGTATTGTCACGGACATCGGGGTCATAACGCATCTGGTCCGGGAACGCCTGCGCCACTGCCAGGTTCTGATTATTGAATCCAATCACGATGAGCGGCTCTTGACTGATGCCCGGCGGCCTTGGCATCTCAAACAGCGTATTGCCGGCCGGCAGGGCCATCTTTCCAACCAGCATGCGGCGGCACTGATCGCCGAAATCGCGGATAATGACCTGAATCAGATTTTTCTATTTCATCTCAGCTTGGACTGTAACCGCCCCGAACTGGCGCTCAAGCCGACCTGCGAAGCCCTGCGCCGCCGGGGGTTAGACCGCGTCCAGGTCAGTGTGACCTATGCGGACCAGATCAGCGCGATCTGGACAACCCCGCTCCGCGCGTTGTCATAGTGTTTTAGCAACTGCTCAGCCAGAATTCAGCCCGCCTGCAATCCGGCATCTGCCGGACAACACTGCCTGCCCACAGGACTTAGTCCAGCGATGTAGGCGGGCGGGCTGAGTTGTTACATTTTATTTTTGTGTTCTCTGCGTTCTTACGGTTAATAACCTGAATATCTATAAGCACTGATTTTGGTATGGACACCCAGCCGGTTTTTTGTTAAAAAACAACCCGTTTCATTGCATAAGAAGAAATCCGGCAACGGTGAAAGAACCAGCCATGGGACAATTAGACGGGAAAAAAGCCTTGATAACCGGCGCGGCGCGCGGCATTGGCCGGGCGATTGCCGAGAAACTGGCCGCCGAAGGCGCTGATGTGGCGGTGTGCGACTTGAACCGGGATTGGCTGGCGGAAACCGAGCAGGCCATCACGGCCTTGGGTCGCAAAACCCTGACGCTGGCCACGGACGTCAGCCAGGCCAAGAGCGTCCAACAGACAGTGGATGAGGCGCTGAAAGTTTTCGGGCGGCTGGATATCCTGGTCAACAACGCGGGGATCACGCGCGACGGGTTCCTGGTAAGGATGTCGGAGGAGGATTGGGACCAGGTTCTTGCCGTCAATTTGAAGGGCACTTTTTTATTTACAAAGGCCGTATCCCGGGGCATGATCAAGCAGAAGTCCGGGGTTATCGTTAATCTGGCTTCAATTATCGGCTTGATTGGAAATGCCGGCCAGTGTAATTATGCCGCTTCCAAGGCCGGGGTAATTGCGCTGACCAAGTCAGCGGCCAGGGAGTTGGCCTCGCGCAACATCCGCGTCAATGCGGTGGCGCCGGGTTTTATTGAGACCAAGATGACGGCGGCGTTGCCGGAGGCGGTTCGCGGTAAAATGCTGGACGCCATTCCGATGGCGCGGTTTGGTTTGCCTGATGACGTGGCTAATGTGGTTCTGTTCCTGGCAAGTCCTGCGTCCGCCTACATGACGGGCCAGGTTTTAAGCATCAGTGGCGGCATGGTGATGTAACAACAAGGTAGGAGGTTCAAACAATGGCACTTGATGAAAAAGTCCGAGACATTATCGTGGAACAACTGGGCGTGAACCCTGAACAGGTGACGCCGGAAGCGTCCTTTATCGAAGACCTGGGCGCAGATTCCCTGGACACCGTCGAATTGGTTATGGCCTTCGAAGAAGAATTCGGCGCCGAGATTCCGGATGAAGAAGCCGAAAAGCTGACCACCGTCGGCGCCGTCGTGAATTATCTGAAGGAAAAAGGGTTCGGCGAATAAGGGGTCATGGATTTGAAGGCCGAGGAACCGGGAACCGCCTCGGCCTTTTTATCACCTGCCCGCAGTGCTACAGCGTTGCAGGCGGGCCACCTCCAGGCACTGGATACTACGGGCATGCGGAAAGTAGTTATCACCGGAATCGGGGTTGTTACGCCCCTGGGTTGTGACCTCAAGCGTTTCTGGGAACGCAACGTGGCGGGTGTTTCCGGGGTCCGGCGTGTCCAGACGTTTGACGTATCGCCCTACCCTTCCCAGATTGCCGGCGAAGTCGTCGAATTCAATCCAAACGACTTTTTAAACAAGAAGGACCAGCGGCGCGCGGACCTTTACTGTCATTATGCCATGGCCGCCGCCAAAATGGCTATCGTGGATGCCGGCTTGGAACCGGCCCGGGAAGATTCCGGCCGCACGGGTGTTATCGTGGCCTCCGGCATCGGCGGCCTGCAATCCCTGCAGGTTCAACACCGGATTCTGATGGAAAAAGGCCCGGACCGTTGTAGTCCGTTCATGATTCCGCAAATGATTTGCAACATGGCCGCCGGCCTGATTGCCATCGAGTTCCAGTTCAAGGGTCCGAATTACGCGGTGGTCTCCGCCTGCGCCTCGGCCAGCCACGCACTGGGCGACGCCCTGCGGCTTATTCAATATGGCGATGCGGATGTGATGATTTCCGGTGGCTCCGATGCCAGCATCTGCGAGCTGGCATTCGCCGGCTTCTGCGCCCTGCGCGCGCTAAGCACGCGCAATGCGGAGCCTGCCAAAGCCAGCCGTCCTTTCGATAAGGAGCGCGACGGCTTCGTCATCGGCGAGGGCGCCGGCATTCTGGTGCTCGAAGAGCTGGAGCACGCCCGCAAGCGGGGCGCGCCGATCTATTGCGAACTTTCCGGCTACGGCGCCACGTGCGACGCCTTCCATGAAACCGCGCCGGACGAGGATGGTGATGGCGCCGCGCGCGCCATGCAACGGGCCATCCAGGATGCGCAGGCCAACGTCGAAGACGTGGATTATATTAACGCCCACGGCACCAGCACCCTGCTCAACGACCGGTGCGAAACACGGGCCATTAAACGGGCGCTGGGCGAGAAGTTATCCCGCCAGGTCATGATCAGTTCGACCAAATCCATGACCGGTCATCTGCTGGGCGCCGCCGGCGCCGTGGAAGCCGCAATTTGCGCCCTGGCAATCAAACATGGCATCGTGCCGCCAACCATTAATTACACAACCCCCGATCCGGAATGCGACTTGGACTTTGTTCCCAATACGGCGCGCACGCAGAAAATCAGGCTGGCATTGAGCAATTCACTGGGATTTGGCGGTCACAACGCCACGCTGGCTTTCCGGCCGGTCTGACGACCGTTAAGCGTATGGTGGTTTGGGAGTATGGGAGTTTGGGTGTATAGAAGTTGATGAATTTTCTTTACACTCCCACACGCCGTCACGCCCATACACCCATACTCCCATACACCCATACTTTGATTGCCGGCTTCTATCCCCGAACACCCGATTAGTTACGACCTATGCACAACCCCTCTCAACCCGTTATTTCTTTCTGGCAGGTGTTTGCCCTGGCCGTGCTGTTCCTGACCGCGGGTATTTGGCTGGCATCCGCCTTGAGCGTGCTGATCATGAATGGCGCCTGCGTCTGGGGCGGCCCCGTGGGCGCCTACCTGATCGAAACAGGCGGCGCCAAAATCATGCGCCGCTGTCTGCTTGGATTTTCCATTGCTTTTTTGATGATCTTCCTGTGGCGCGCCGGGTGGCGGGGCTGGAAGGATTGCGGGTTCACAACGACCGATCCGGACTGGTCCTGGCGGCCATGGCACACCGGCCTGCTTAACGGCATGATCCTGGGTATCCTGACCATGGGCGCGGTTGGCACACTGACCACACTGGCCGGAATTCATCGCCTGTATATCACACCTGATCTTGCATACCACGATCTGATCAAGGCTTTGACTTTTTTATTGCTATCAGCGCTGGTGGTGGGCTTTTTCGAGGAAACCGTGGTGCGCGGCATTCTGTTTCGCGTACTGGCCCGCATCTGGCGCGCCTGGCCGGCGGCCGTATTATCCAGCCTGGTCTTTGCCCTGGCCCATTTCATCGAACCATCCCGGGAAGCGTTTAGCGACGCCTCTTTCCTGTCCGTGACCAATGCAGTGTTTGTTTCCACCTTCACGATGTTTTGGAAGACGCCCAGCCTGGCGCTCCGATTCATCAACCTGAGCCTGCTGGGTATTGTTTTATGTGCGTTTGTGATCCGCACAAAAACCATTTGGCTGAGTGTTGGCGCGCATGTGGCCTGGGTCTGGATGATAAAAACACACGGTTTTATCACAATGTTCTATCCGCCGGCGCCCCTGGTCCCATGGCTGGGGAAACGCAATGATTTCATGGACTCGATTATGGCCACAATCATGCTCATGGGCTTGCTGGTCTGGACCGTGATACGCGCAGGAAATTGCGGCCGCCCCTTGCGTCGGCACGAACGAAGGTGGCACGTTTTGCCGGGCGAGGCAACCCGGTTTACGAACTGGCTGGATTCTCAGGCCCAGGCGGAAGCTTCGCCCGGCGTCCGCGTGCTGAAGGCGTATGCGGGCTGCCGCGTAACTGCGCAAGCGGGAATGGTCTTAAAAGAATACCGGCCATTGGCCGGCTGGCGCGGCTGGCGTTTTAGTCTCCGGCCCTCCCGCACGCGCCGAGCTTTTCTGATGGGACGCCGCCTGGCGGATTGCGGCATTCCCACGCCGACACCAATCGCCTGGGCCTTTGAGCGCCGCTTCGGTTTGCGGCAGGCTGATTATGGCATCACGGCCGAACTGGAACAAGCCGAACCACTGACCGCCTGGTTGCTACGCCAGGTGAGTGACCCCGCGATGCGCGCTTTGGTCATGCACGCTTACGGTAAACTGACCGCCGCCTTCCACCGCAACGGTTTTTTCAACCGCGACCTGAAGCATGAGAACGTGCTGTGCGCCATTGCGGATCCCCGTCAGTTATGGGTCGTGGATCTGGATGGCGTCCGCTGGCGCGGCTGGATTACCCGCCGACGCGCGGCCCGCGACTTGCGGCGCGTGGGCTTGTCATTGGCTTCGGCGGGTTGGTGCGGCACACCTGACATAGCCGCGTTCTTCAACTCCTACAACGCCGCCGTGAGCGCGCGCCTGCGGCGTGAAGCGTTTCCGGGCTAAGAAGAACCTCAGAGGTCAGTCGGAATCCGATCTTCGTAACTCTGGAACTCTGGCGCTCTGGGATTCTTTCCACTGGGGTTCTGTGGCTTTGTGGTTCTGTAGTTCTTCTTTTTTTAGCACCTTCCGCAACAGCTGGCCGGTATACGAGCGTTCACAGACGGCAACTTCTTCGGGTGTGCCGGCGGCAACGATCTCGCCGCCGCTGTCACCGCCTTCCGGCCCCAGGTCAATGATGTAATCGGCGGTCTTGATCACCTCGACATTGTGTTCGATGACCACGACCGTATTGCCCGCATCGCGCAAGCGGTGAAGCACGTCGAGCAGTTTCTGGATATCGGCAAAGTGCAAGCCGGTGGTGGGCTCATCCAACAGATACATGGTTTGCCCGGTGGCCTTTCGGCTGAGCTCCGCGGATAGTTTCAGCCGCTGGGCCTCGCCGCCGGAAAGCGTGGTGGCCGACTGGCCCAGCTGGACATATCCCAGCCCGACTTCCGAAAGCGTCTTGAACTTTTGCCTGAGGGCCGGGACGCGGCTGAAGAAATCCAGCGCCTCATCAATGGTCATGGCCAGCACATCGGCAATGGACTTGCCGGCATAACGAACTTCCAGCGTTTCACTGTTATAGCGCCGGCCGCGGCACTGCTCGCAGGTGACATAGACGTCCGGCAGGAAATGCATCTCGATCCGCAGGATGCCGTCCCCGCGGCACGTTTCACAACGTCCGCCTTTGACGTTAAAACTGTAGCGGCCCGGGCCGTAACCCCGCACCTTGGAGGCCGGCAAGCCCGCAAACAAGGCGCGCAAAAGCGTGAAGGCGCCCGTGTAGGTCGCCGGATTACTGCGCGGCGTGCGCCCGATGGGCGACTGGTCAATCACCACGACTTTGTCCAATCGGTTCATGCCCTTGATATCCCCAAAGGCGCCGGGCCGTTCCTTGGATCCATATAATTCACGGGCCAGGGCGCGCCGCAAAATATCGTCCACCAGCGTGCTCTTGCCACTGCCGGAAACGCCGGTCACACAGACGAACAGTCCCAGGGGAATGCTGACCGTGATGTTTTTCAGATTATTTTCGCGGGCGCCGGTAATTACCAGGCGTCCGCCGACAGGCGTCTTGCGGCGCGCGGGGATTTCAATGGTCAACAGCCGGTTCAGGTAGCGCGCCGTGAGCGAACGCGTATCGGCCAGCAGTTCCGGCACGGCGCCGGCAAACACAACTTCGCCGCCATGCCGGCCCGCGCCGGGACCGAGGTCCAGGACGTAATCCGCCTGGCGGATGGTGTCCTCGTCATGCTCCACAACCACCACCGTATTGCCCAAATCGCGCAGGTTTTGCAGTGTGCGGATCAGGCGTTCATTGTCGCGGTGGTGCAGGCCGATGCTGGGCTCATCAAGCACATAAAGCACGCCCACCAGGCCGGAGCCGATCTGGGTCGCCAGCCGGATGCGCTGGGCCTCCCCGCCCGAAAGCGTGCCGCTCTCGCGATCGAGCGTCAGGTAATCCAGCCCCACGTTGGCCAGGAACTGCAGGCGCTGGCGAATTTCCTTGAGCACCTCGCGCGCGATTTTATCCTCCTGCGCGCTGAGCGCCAGGCGCTCAAAATAATTCCCGGCGCCGCGCACCGACATCCGGCACACATCCGCAATGGATTGGCCCGCCACCGTGCAAGCCAGCACTTCCGGCTTAAGGCGCGCGCCCTTACAGTCCGCGCAAGGCCGGCGGCTCATGTATTGCTGGAGCCGTTTTGTGGTGAATTCGCTGTCCGTTTCCGCATAGCGGCGCGCCAAATTGGGCAGGATGCCCTCAAACGGCTTGCTCACTTTGCGCCAGGCGCCGCGCCGCCAATAACCAAAGACAATCGTTTCACCGCCTGAACCGTGGAACAGGATTTTCTGAACGGCGGCGGGTAATTCCCGGAAAGGGGTTCCCAGGCTGAAATCATAATGCTCCGCCAGGGCGCGCAAGAGACCGTTATAATAGATGATCAGACGGCGCCCCCCGCGCCGCCAGGCGTGAATCGCCCCTTTCTCGATGGATAGCGCACGGTTGGGAACCACCAGATCTTCGTCAAAGAGCAGGCGCATGCCCAGTCCGGAGCAGGTAGGACAGGCGCCATACGGGCTGTTAAATGAAAAATGGCGGGGCGTCGGCGTCTCAAAACTGATGCCGCAATCCGGGCAGGCATGTTTCTCGGAATAAAGCGTTTCGCGCCATTGGCCGTCAGGGTCCTGATGCAGGACAATCAGCATGCCGCCGCCCTGGCGCAGAGCCAGCTCCACGGAATCCGTCAGGCGCGCACGGATCAGGCTGGTAATGATCAGGCGGTCCACCACCAGATCAATGGTATGATTTTTCTTCTTATCCAGCGCTTTGACCTGGTCCAATTCCAGGAGCGCGCCATCCACGCGCACGCGCACAAATCCCTGGCGCCGGGCGGCCTCAAACACTTCCTCGTGCTGGCCCTTGCGCGCGCGCACCAGGGGCGCCAGCAGGGAAAGCCTGGTCCGAACCGGCAATTGCAGGAGGCGCTCCACTATTTCCTCGGCGCTTTGCCGCGCCACGCTCCGCCCGCAACGCGGGCAATGCTGGCGGCCGATAGTGGCAAACAGGAGCCGCAGGTAGTCGTGAATTTCCGTGCTGGTGGCAACGATGGACCGTGGATTCGACCCAGCCGTGCGCTGTTCGATGGAAATGGCGGGGGAAAGTCCTTCAATGTAGTCCACGTCCGGCTTCTGCATCTGCTCCAGGAACTGGCGGGCGTAGGCCGAAAGGCTTTCCACGTATTTGCGCTGGCCCTCGGCATACAAAGTGTCAAACGCCAGCGACGATTTTCCGGAACCGCTCAGCCCCGTAATAACCGTCACCTGATTGCGCGGAATGCGCACGGTGATGTTCTTGAGATTATGTTCGCGGGCGCCCGCGATGACAATCCATTCCTTGCACATAATGCAATAGGTCCTATCAGCAAATCGGTCGTATTTATAAATCTACATTCGGTTAGTGGACGACATGCGCCCCGGGCGCCGCCTTGACATCCAGGGGCTGATGCCGTCGGATATATGCAAGAACTGCATCGCGGGTGTCCGCATCCGGGTATTCTTCCAGACAAGACGTGCTTTGGTCCAGAATGGCCCTCAAGCGCGGGAACCGGCCGCCGGCCGAGGCCATGTCGTAGCTGTTGAAAGCCACCCGTACCCGCGCGGGCGTTGGCATCCCATTTTCGCCCAAAGGGCTACGGTGGGCAGGCCTGTCTCCCGCCTTCGCTAAAACTTCCGGCTTCGCCAAGGCTACGCCGGACAAGTCGCCGGACACGTCGGTGGGCAGGCCGCCCTCCGGATTTGCTTGCTTTTCTTTTCCGTCTCCGTCAATTCTGCATTCTGCATTCTTCATTCTGCATTTACTTGTAAGCTGGATATTGGAAACGCGCTTGCCCGGCGCCGCTTTGGGTTGCAGTTCATAGGTCAAACCATAGACCCCCCGAAATTCACGGGATTTAAAGAAACCGCTGTTTTCTTCCAGAATCTGCCGGAGCTCATCCAGCGTCAGGTGCGCGACACCGATATAATTTTCATAGGGCACAATTCGCCAGACGTCCCGCATGGTAATCGGCCCCGCGCGCAGAGATGCCTCGGTCAAGGCGCGGTGGATTACCACGTCCGCCTGAACCCGCTCGGCAATAGCCGCGGCAATCAGGGTTTGGATGGCGGATTGACCACGCCCGCGCGACACCGGCTTCAGCTCGACGGCCGCAACGCCAACCTCCTGGTCCAGATATGTTTTTGTTTCCTTTAAAGACCGGGCTGTTTGGTCCTCCAGAGCTTTGTCCGGCGCCACGCCGGAATCCACCGCCAGCAATTGAATCTGCTTCGATTTGACCCGTCGCGACTGCGTATCAAAGACCAGCCGCACCACCCCCAGCCATAGCCCATAGCATCCGGCCTGGGTATAGGCCACGCCATGCACGGTTTCCCATTCCACCGCCTGGTGCGTATGCGCCCCAAGGATGACATCGAATTCAGGGAAGGCTCTTGCAATCGCGTTAATTTCGTTGGCCGGGTCGTCGCCCCACTTCCGCCAGCCCTGGTGCGCGGCCAGCACAAGAATATCCGGCTTCTGCGCACGCACCAGCGGCATAACCCGGCGCAGGGCGCTCAGCGAATCTTCAAACGTCATATCACCCAGCAGATGCGGACGCGACCACATGGGAATCAGCGGCGTGGTAAGCCCCAGAATCGCCACGCGCACGCCATCCACCTCCTTGCACAGGAAGGCGCCCGCGCCCGGCAGAGCCGGTTCCCGGGAAGAGCGGATATTGGCCGCCAGCACGGGGATTTTGGCCTGTTCATAGAACCGGTCGAGCGCTTCCACGCCGCCGTCGAATTCGTGATTGCCCGGCACCAATGCGTCGTATTGCAATTGCCGCACTGACTCCACAATGATCCGGTTCCGGGTTAAAAAACTTTCCGGCGCGCCCTGGAACAGGTCGCCGCAATCCACGAGGATCACATTGGCATCCCGGCGGCGGATTTCCGCAATGCGCGTGGCACAGCGCAGGAGTCCGCCGCCCGGTTTATTCTCACGCTCCGAATTCACAGCCGCCACGCGGCCATGCACGTCAGCGGTATGGAGAAGTGTAACGGTCACTTCGCGGGCTAAAAGCGCCGGCGCCAGCAGAAGGGCGGCGATGGCCGCGGCGCATAGCGCCCCTCCCGCAAAAGAAATTCGCCGCCCGCCCCACCCCGATGCAACCCGATGCTTGCTTTGACGATCCGCATCCATTATATTGTCCTTTGTAGCGACTACTACTCAAGTGTGTAGTTACAAATTGCAAGGGAGTTCCCATGTTTTCAATCATGTTGAAATCCAAATTGCATATGGCGCGCGTCACGCACGTCATGCCGGAATATGAAGGCAGTCTGACAATTGACCGCGACCTGATGGATGCGGTCAAGCTGTTGCCTTATGAAAAGGTGCTGGTCTCGAACAGCGCCAATGCCAACCGGTTTGAAACATATGCCATCCCAGGCAAGGCCGGAGACGGCATGATCTGCTTGAACGGCCCAGCCGCGCGCCTGGGCACAGTGGGCGACCGGCTGGTGATCATGGCCTTCAGCACGGTTCCGGCCGACGAAGCCCGCCGGCATCACCCCCTGATCCTGACGCTGGATGACCGCAACCAACCCGCCGGCCCGTTGCGTGAAACCTGATACCGGAAGACGGATGCCAGACACCGGACGCCGGACGCCAGCCAGAACTTACAAAGATACTGTTATCCGTTTTCCATCTTCTCCGGGCTGGTGTCTGGCTTCAGGCGTCCGGCATCTGACTTCCCCCTTCGCTCAAATAGCTCCCGCCTTCGCCAAGGCTTTACCGGACAAGCCGGCGGACAAGTCAATGGGCAGATCATCAGCCGTTTTATCAGGCCGGGCGTGTCAGCCGTTCGTATAGCCTTTTCTCCAAGCCGTCATCCGTTGTATGTCATCTGGCGTCCGTCTGCCGGCATCCGTTTTTTCCGGTCCGTCATCCGTCGTCTGTTGTTCGTCGTCCGGTTCCTTCAGCGCATAATGCTTGTCAATGATTGTCTTGGTAATCTGGCAAGCGCGCGCCTGGGATTGCATGGGCGCTTCGTACATGATATCCAGCATGACCCGTTCCAGGATGGAACGCAAGCCGCGGGCGCCGGTCCGCTTGCGCGCGGCCAGGCGGGCGAGCTCCCGCAAGGCCGCAGGCGCAAAGGAGAGCTTGATATTTTCCATGGCCATCAGTTTTTCGTATTGACGGACCATGCTGTTTTTTGGTTCCGTAAGCACCCGCACCAGGTCATCTTCCGATAATTCGTTCAGCGCCACGACTGCCGGCAGGCGCCCCACGAATTCCGGGATCAAGCCGTAGCGGATCAGGTCCTCGGGTTCCACGGCATGCAAAGGATTGCGGAATTCCGGATGACAACAGTCTGCCGCGCCCGACGCCACCCTGGTCTGCGGCCGGATGAACCCGATCGCGCGCGATCCCACCCGGCGGCGGATAATATCCTCCAGCCCGACAAATGACCCCCCGCAAATGAAAAGAATCCCCTCGGTATTGATCTTGATGAACTGCTCCTGGGGATGCTTGCGGCCCCCGTGCGCCGGGACATTGGCAACGGTGCCTTCCAGGATTTTCAGGAGGGCCTGCTGAACGCCTTCACCGGACACGTCGCGCGTGATGGAAACATTTTCGGCCTTGCGTCCGACCTTGTCAATCTCGTCAATATACACAATGCCCCGTTCCGCGCGGGCCACGTCCATATTGGCGGCCTGGATCAGGCGCAGGAGCACATTTTCGACATCCTCGCCGACATAGCCGGCCTCCGTTAACGGGGTGGCGTCCGAAATACTGAAGGGCACATCAAGCAGGCGCGCCAGGGTCCGCGCCAGGAGCGTTTTACCACTGCCCGTCGGCCCAATGAGCAGGATGTTGCTTTTCTGAATTTCGACGCCGGCAAGCGGATCGTTCTTGGGAAAATGGATGCCCTGATTCAAGCGCTTGTAATGGTTGTGCACTGCGACGGCAAGCGACTTCTTGGCATATTCCTGGCCAATCACATACTCATCCAGGAACGCCTTGATTTCATGCGGCTTGGGCACCTTGAGCGCCGGCGCAACGGCGCCTGCGGGCACACCGGCGCCCGTAGCCGGGCTGGCGGCAACGGCCGCACCGGCGGCGCCGGCAGGCGACGAACCTTCGCTTAGAATCTTGCGGCTTAGTTCAACACAGGCGTCGCAGATGTTGCAACCCGGACCCATAAGCAGTTGATTGACCTGATTGCGGGCGCGGCCGCAGAAAGAACACACCGGCATTGAACGCTTGGCCATTTTTATCTCCACTGAAACAAATGTAGAATTTCCGCCAAAGCGGATCCGCCTCAGGCGGAAAGAATGCAGAATGACAGCAATACAATTCGATACGCAACACAGAAAAAATACGAAATCAAGCAGTCGTTCCTACATTTTAAATTAGGCCGCCAAAGGCGGCAACTGTTCCATGTAGCCGCGGTCCGGCATGCCGGATGGCCGCCCACCGTCGTCCGGCATTAGCCGGACTATGGTGGGCAGGCCGACGGAATCCACGCCCTCACGGGCGCGGCTACCTGGATTGAAATTCTTATGCATTAAATTATGAATATCAGCAAAAAACTGGTATATTGTTCTGCATTCTGCATTCTGCATTCTGCATTCTGCATTCTGCATTTCTTCATTTCTTCATTTCTTCAACCGTCCGGCGAGCACCTCATCCACCAGGCCATAGTTTTTGGCTTCCTCGGGGGACATGAAGAAATCCCGGTCCGTATCCTTGGCGACCACCTCGATTGACTTGCCGGTATGCCTGGCCAGGATGCCGTTAAGAATATCGCGGATTCGCAGAATTTCCTGGGCCTGGATGCTGATATCGGAGGCCGCCCCCTGCACGCCGCCCCAGGGCTGATGCATCATGATCCGCGCATGCGGCAGGGAAAAGCGCTTGCCGGGCGTCCCGGCCGCCAGCAGAATGGATCCCATACTGGCCGCCTGTCCCACGCAATAAGTGGCCACATCGCACTTGAGAAACTGGATGGTGTCATAAATGGCCATGCCGGCCGTTACCGAGCCGCCGGGCGAGTTGATGTAAAAACTGATTTCCTTCTTGGCGTCTTCCGCCTGCAAAAACAGCATCTGGGCCACGATCAGACTGCTGGCTTCATCGCTGATCGGACTGCCCAGGAAAATAATGCGATCCTTCAACAGCCGCGAATAGATATCGTAGGCGCGTTCGCCGCGTCCGGTTTGCTCCACCACCATCGGCACTAACATCTGGTTCTTACTGCCCATAGTCCCTCCATTTATGATTTCGGATTGCGGATTTCTGATTGATGATTTTCTAATCGCAGACCGCTGGCGTCCGATTCTTAATCTTATTCTAAAATCAGAAAAATCAGAAATCCGCAATCAGAAATTGCCTTATCTTCCCACCAGCCGGCTGAAAAAACCGTCCTCGTTCATCCTGGCATTCGCCAGCAGGAAATCCACGGTCTTTTCCATGCGCACCTGGTGCCGGATGGAAGGCATTTCCTTCTTTTCCTCCAATTCTTTGCGCAACGCGTCGCTCGGCATGCGATAGCGCGCCGCAAGCGTCTCCACGAACTGGTTTACATCCGCATCTTCCACCGTTATTTTTTCTTCCTCCGCGATGCGGTGCAGAATATACCCAACCTTGACTTTTTCCACAGCCGAGTTTGTTGCCATCGTCAAGAGATCGGGCCGTTTTTCTTCCACCTGCTCCTTGGAAACGCCCCGCATTAAGTTCTGGCGGACCATGACGGCAAACAGACGGTCAGCCTCTTCCTGCACCAGCGTTGCGGGCAGATCCAAATCGGTTTTAGCCAGCAGGTGCCGGACAATTTCATTCTTGAGCCGTTCCTTTTCGGAGCGTTTGGCCTCATCCTGCAAGGATTCCTTCAGCTTGCCCCGCAGGTCGGCCTCGGATTCCACTCCGGCTTTTTTCAGAAGTTCCTCATCCAGCGCCGGGCGTCGTTTCTCGCGGATCGCCTTGACCTGCACCTGGTAGACCGCCGTCTTACCGGTTAATTCCCGGACCTTGAAATCAGCCGGGAAGTTGACTGTAATCTCTTTGCTGGCGCCGACGGCAAGATCCAGCAACCCGGTATCAAACCCGGGCAGAAAGGCATTTTCATCCGCCATGACCCAGAAATCCTTGCCCTGCCCCAGGCCGGTAACCTGTTTGCCCAGTGCGGACAGGGGTTTGCCGTCCAACCGGCCTTCGTAATCAACCTGCACCAGGTCGCCCTTGCGGACGGCACGGCCCACAACCGCCTCGAATTGCGACAGGCGCTCGAGCCACGCATCCAGCGCTTGCTGGACGGCGTCCTCGGACACTTCAACCGGGTTTTCCTTCAGGCTGATTCCCTTGTATTTCGGCAATTTAAATTCGGGCGCCACATCCAGTGTGACCTTGTAGGTCACGGGCTCATTGCGTTTCAACGTGACGTTCAAGTCCAAAACAGCCAGGGGATCCAGTGCCGCCTGCTTCAAGGCCTCCGGGTATGTGCGTCCGACCAAGGCATCCCGCACGTCCTCTTCAATTTCCTTGGCAAACCGGCGCTCAACCAGCGCCTGCGGCGCCCGGCCCGGCCGGAAACCCGGCACGCGCGCCGCTTTAACAAACACAGCCATCACGGTTTTATATTCCGCCGCCACGGTATCCGCCGTCACCTCCACATGCAATATTTTGCGGCACGGCCCCGCATTTTCCACTTTTACCTTCATGAAAATACCCCCGAATATTAGTCAGTGATTCGATGATTGAAAGATTTAATCAGGCCCGGCAGTTGCCGGGCAACTTTGACAAAACGATTAGCCACAAAAATGCACAAGATTCACAAATATGATACACTGGCGTCCCACAGGGACGCCGAGGACTGTGGACTTTAGACCTTGGACTGTTGGTCCGAACAAGCATAATGCGTATGGGCAAAACCGGAACTGTAAATTTGGTAATTGTCTAAAATATCACGCTTTTTCCGTTTGTTTTCCTACAGTCAACGGTCCACAGCCTTCAGCCCAAGCATCCCATGGGATGCTAATGT